>NZ_JBVJUY010000014.1:0-108982 GCF_055604165.1 Streptomyces sp. NPDC037242 | reverse complement strand
TCCGCCAGCTAAAGAGGGAATGGGATCCCCCCCCCCCCCCCCCCCCCCCCACCCCCCCCCCCCCCCCCCCCCCCCCCCGCACCCCCCCCCCCCCCCCCCCTCTCCCGGGTCCCGGCCGGTTACATCGGGTCGGGGAAGACGTCGCTGATGCTCCAGGCGACGCTGAAGCAGGGGAAGTAGGAATCGGCCTCCGGCTCGGTGTCCAGTGCCTGGAGCGCGAGGATCTGGCTCATGGGTGCTCTCCCTTGTTCTCGGGGTCGGGTCGGTCGGTAACTGCATACCTGGGCACGGAGTGGCTCGCCGCCGTGCCCAGGGGCTCATGCGACGCCCGCCCGGTGCCGCCTGTCGGCTGCCGGGATACGGGGACGCGCGTGGTGGGGCTCCGCGAGGAGCGGGCCGGCCAGCAGGTGGTGCAGGGCCAGCAGGACACCGGCCCCTCCACTGGACAGGTCGGCGGTGAACCGCTGCGAACCCGCTCCGAGGAAGCGGACACCGCGCCGGTGGGGGACGGCGTACTTCAGCAGGCCGGTCGCGGCGCGCACGGCGTCGTGGCGGGCGGCCTCCGTGCCGGTGAGCTCGGCGTGCGCGGTCAGGAACCAGGTCAGTCCGGCCAGCCCCCGGTAGAGGCCCGCCTCCTTCGTGGCGCAGGAGACCCGGATGCCGGCGACCAGCCTCGGCAGCGCCGCGGCGCAGCGTTCGTCCGGCGCGGTGGCCACGTAGCGGGTGAGCACCGTCGCGACTCCGGCCGCGCCCGTGGCCAGGTACGGCATGGCACGGGTGAGCCGCGCGTTGTCGGAGATGGACAGGGCTCCGTCGTCCAGCGGGAAGGTCCGGTCCAGCTCCTGGTGGAGCAGCAGGCGGCCGGCCTCCAGGTAGCGGGCCTCGCCGGTGTCGCGGGCCAGGCGGTGGAGGAAGAGGGCGAGCCCCGAGCGGCCGTGCAGCAGGCCGCGGGCGTCGTGCTCGCCGAGGGTGGCCGACAGGTCGGAGGTGCGCAGCAGGCCCTCCGCTGCCGCGGCGGCCCGCTCCAGGTGGCTGCTCTCCCCGGTCAGCCGGTGCAGGGCGAGCCAGGCCAGGCCGATCCCGGCCCGCCCGCCGGCCAGCGTTCCGCAGGAGACGGTGAGGGGGTGGCCGTCGGCGTCCCGGAGCAGGTCGAGGGCCTCGTCCAGCAGGCCGAGGCCGGCCAGTACCCGGGCGATGCCGGCCGAGCCGACGAGCAGACCGGGGGGCAGCGCGTCGCGCTGTGCCAGCGTGTCGCGGCGCAGTCGTTCGCGGATCGCCTCCGGCACCGCGGCCCCGGCGCGGTGCAGGGCGTGCACCACCCCGGCCGTGCCGTAGGCCAGGCACACGTTGTTGGTCCGGAACGCCTCGGGCGAGGGCGGGAAGGCCCAGTCCGGCCGGTCGGCGTCGGCCATCTCCAGCAGCCCCGCGGTCACCTCCCCGGCCAGCCGGGTGAGGCAGCCGCGCGGGTCGGCGTCCAGCTCGGCGGGGGAGGGCAGGTGGTCGGGTCCGTCCTGGTCCTGCGCCTTGTCTTCCGCGAGGTGGAAGGCGGTGGCCCGCTGCCACAGGTCCTGCGGCGGAGCCACGTCCGCCAGGTCGCGGCGCAGCAGTGCGAGGTTGGCGGGCGCGTGTTCGGCGATTTCGTTGAACGGTGCCAGGAAGGCGAGCGCGACCGCCGACAGGCCGTACCGGTCCTGCAGCAGCGGGTCGGTGTCGGCCCGGAGCAGTCCGGGCGGCGGCGTGAACCCCGGGGTGCCGATTCCGGAGGGCGCCGCGGACAGCGCCGAGGCCGCCTCGAAGTCCACCAGCCGGACCCCGCCTGATGGCGTGACCATGACATTTCCTAGGCTGAGGTCACCGAACCGGTAGCCGGCGGCGTGCAGCCGCTCCAGCGAGGCGTCCACCCCGGCCAGCAGGCGCCGGCAGGCCTCGTAGTACGCGGCGACGGACTCGGCCGTGCGGTCGGCGCGGGCCAGCGGGGAGGACCGGCTCAGCCAGCCCACCAGCGGCTGCCCGGCGACGTACTCGGTGACGAGGAAGTCGTGCTCCCACTCCGTGAAGTGGTCCAGCGGCTCCGGGCCCACCCCGGGGGCGGCCGCGTGCAGGTCGCGCAGCACGCGGTACTCGTGCCGAAGCCGCTGCTGCGCGTCGGTCCCGTCGAAGACCAGGCCGTTGTGGGCGCGGGCCTCCTTGATGAAGACGGTTCGGCCGGTCCGCTGGTCTCGAGCCTGGTACGTGCCACCGGCGTTGCTCAGGCGCACCGCGCGGGTCACCTCGTAGTCGCGGATCAGGATCGGGCCCGCGTGCGGCTGCTCCTCCTGCTCGGCGAAGGGGTCCGTGATCCCCGCAGGCAGGTGGAAGGCGGGCAGCCGCAGGTCCACGACCTCGTGGCCGGAGCCGTCGCGGACCAGCCCCTCCCGGGTGCCGTCGGACCGCAGCCGGCTGCGGGCGCCGAAGGAGCCGTAGCGGTAGTGGACCGTCTGCGAGTCGCGAAAGCGCCGGTCGGTCAGGACGTACGGCCCCTCCTCCCCGTCGAGCGCGTCGCGCAGGCGTTCCAGCAGTCGGCCGGCGGTCGCCGTGTCCGGCGGGTAGATGGCGCAGAACTTGCCCGCCTGGGCCCGGCCGGCGTGCTTGTGGTGGAGGAACAGGAAGAAGAGCCGGGCGCTCAGGTGTTTGAAGGGCACGCCTTCGCAGAAGCAGATCCCGGCGACCGTGTCGAGCACGTGCTGTGCCCGGTCCAGCCGCGCCGACACGTGGATCTTCCAGCCCTGCTCGGCGAGCCCGGTCCCCGGACTGCCCCAGGCCGTCCAGATGCCCTGGGCGGCGCTGCGCAGGCCCGGAGGCACCTCGCCGGGGGCGTAGCGCGGCCCGGGGTCGGCCACGCTGGGCAGCGGCAGGTAGTACTCCCGGTCCGCGAGCGCTTCGCCGAAGCCTTCGAGCACGGAGTCTCCTCGCAGAGTGGTGGGCGGCCACTACCGGCCGTGCCCGACGCTCTTGAAGGTTCACCGTCGGCGGTCGAGCGGTGCTGGTGTGCCGGGCTCGTACTCGATGACTCCCGGGCCGCGACGGTCGACGGCGGTGCCCACAAGCAGTGGACCTACGGCAGCAGCACCGACCTACTGTTGACGTTGACCGCGCTGTAGCCGGTGCAGCCGGCGCGATGCCCCCGTCAGTGAAAGGGACACGAATGCAGAGACATGGCAGGCCTATGGTGCTCGTCGTGGTGGCCGCGTTGATGGCGGGGCTCTTGAGCGGGCTCGGCGCCTGTGCGGCGGAGCGGGCGGCCTCCGTGGACACGGGTGCGTGGTACGTGCTGGTCAACCGTGGCAGTGGCAAGGCGCTGGATGTGTCGGGAGCGAGTGCGGCCGACGGGGCGGCGCTGTCGCAGTGGGCGCGTCATGACGGGGCCAATCAGCGGTTCCGGTTCGTGGAGTCGGGTGGTGGTTTCTACCGGTTGAAGGCGCAGCACTCGGGCAAGGTGCTGGACGTCTCCAACTCTTCCACCGCTGACCGTGCGGACGTCGTGCAGTGGGGTGATGGGGGTGGTGTCAACCAGCAGTTCCGGCTGGCGGCCTCGCCGGACGGTCATGTCCGGCTGATCAACCGCAACAGCGGCAAGGCCGTCGAGGTCCAGAACGCCTCCACCGCGGACGGTGCCAAGGTCGTGCAGTACACCGACCGGGGCGGAGCCAACCAGCAGTGGCAACTGGTCCGCGTATCGGGAGTGTTGGAGCAGGTGCACACCGCGGGGCGGGTCAAGGACGCCGGGGACACGGTGCAGTTCAGCTGGCCCGGCGTGTACTTCGAGGGCCGCGTCAGGGGCACCGGCGTGGGCATCGTACTGAACGACTCGACCGCCGACTACGACGTCCAGGTCGACGGAGCCACCGTCGCCACGCTGGTCACCCCCGGCGACACCACGCACTGGATCAACGGGCTGCGGGACCGCGAGCACACCGTCAGGCTCGTCAAGCGCAACGACAGCCCGGGGGACACCAGTACCTTCGGGGGCTTCCTGGCCGCGCCCGGCGGCGCCGTACTGGGCAGACCGACGGCCCGCAGCCGTCAGATCGAGTTCATCGGCGACTCCCTCACGCTGGGCTACGGCAACCTCTCCACCTCCCGCACCTGCACCTCGGACCAAGTCCAGCGGACCACCAACTCCGATGTGAGCTACGGCGCCCTCATCGCCCGGCAACTGAACGCCGACTACCAGCTCAACGGCTATTCGGGCCTCGGCATGGTGCGCAACAACAACGGAGGCTCGCCGGACGTCACGTACCGGACCTTCTACGACCGCGCCCTGTTGAACGTGTCCGGCGACGTCTGGCAGAACCCGGGCACCTGGCGCCCTCAGCTCGTGGTGGTCAACCTCGGCACCAACGACTTCTCGACCCCCGTCAACCCCGGGGAGCCGTGGACGCCCGACAGCCTCGCGGCCGGCTACCGCAGCGCCTACGGCGACTTCCTCCAGAAGCTGCGCACGCGCTACGAGGCCGGGACGACCATCGTGGCGGTCGGCGCCGGCCCGTACGCCAGCCATGTCCAGCAGGTGGTCAAGGCACGCAACGACGCCGGTGACGACGGGGTCCGCTACTGGTTCCTCGACCACTCGGGCCTGGACTTCCTCGGCTGCAACTTTCACTACTCGGCCCATGACGACCGACTCATCGCCGACCGGCTCACCTCGTTCATCGCCGGTCTGCCGACAGGCTGGTGACGGCTCGCGTTGCCGGTCACGGCACTAGGGAAGGGCCTGCGCGCACCAGATCGTCTTGCCGTTGACGGTGTGCCGGGTGCCCCATCCCCGGGTGAGCCGGGCGACGAGCAACAGGCCCCGGCCGCCCTCGTCGTAGTCGCGGGCCCGGCGCAGGTGCGGAGCGGTGTTGCTCGCGTCGGAGACCTCGCAGATCAGCGAGGTATCGCGAATCAGCCGCAACCAAGTCACAAGCTCATGGCTTCCCGTTGACCGTCCGCAGCCACGCGGAAGCCGATGTTGCCGGTGGAGCTGTCGGGTGTGTTGGAGCTGCGGGCCGCGACGCGGTAGCGGTTGCAGTACGAGTCGTGGCAGAGGTAGGAGCCGCCGCGCATCACGCGGCTGCCTCCGGGGGCGAACCGGTCGGCGCACCATTCCCATACGTTGCCGACGGCGTTGTAGAGGCCGAAGCCGTTGGGACGGAAGGACTTCGCCGGTGCCGTGCCCTCGTGGCAGTCCTCCGCGGTGTTGAAGGTGGGGAAGTCGCCCCGCCAGATGTTGCACATGTGGCGGCCGTCCGGGGCGAGGTCGTCGCCCCACGGGTAGCGCCGCTGTTCGAGGCCGCCGCGGGCCGCGTACTCCCATTCGGCCTCGGTGGGCAGGCGGGTGCCGGACCAGGCGCAGTAGGCCTGGGCGTCGTTCCAGGAGACGTGGATGACGGGGTGGTCCTGTCGTGCGGTGACGGACGAGCCGGCGCCCTCGGGGTGTCGCCAGCTCGCGCCGGGGACGGCCCGCCACCAGGGGACGGCCGCCACGGACTGTGACACGGCGGCGACCTCGTCCGGAAGGAAGGGGCCGAAGACGAAGGAGAAGCCGAAGTGTTCGGCTTCGGTGACGTGGCCGGTGGCTTTGACGAAGGTGGCGAACTGGGCGTTGGTCACCGTCGTGGGGGCGATGCGGAACGGGTCGACGGCGACCTCGCGCACCGGCCCCTCGCCGTCGGCCGGGAAGCCGTCCGGGTCGTCGGTGCCCATGAGGAAGAGCCCGCCCGGCAGGTCGATCAGCCGCCGGGCGGCCCGCTGGGCGTCGGCGGCGACGGGCGGCCGCGGTGCCAGGGAGAGCGCGACGGCGGGGGCGTCACCGTGTCCGGGGGTGCAGCAGGAACGCCTGGCGGCTCCGTCGGTGTGGGCGGGCGGGGGCGGGTGCCCCGCGGGCGACGCCGCGGGGCACCCGGGGCGGGTCGTGCTAGGAGGTGCGGTCGGCGGCGAGCTGTGCCGCCAGGGCGGGGATGCCCAGGTTCTGTTCGTCCGCCGGGGTGGCCTGGTACAGCTTGTTCGTCAGCTGGTGGGGGTCGTTGGTGAGGTCGTAGTACTCGCGGAACTTCACCTGTCCGGTGCCGGACACGTTGCCGTTGCCGTCGGTGGTGAGGTCGTAGTACTGCGTGTACTGCTCGTTCTTGGCGACGTACGACGACCAGGTGGGCGGACCGCCCGCGTTCGCGCCCTGCGCCCACCACTCGACGAGCAGGTGGTCACGGCTGTACGAGGAGAGCAGGGACCGGCCGTCCACCGAGTGCGAGGGGGTGATCCCGGCCGCGTCCAGGACCGTGGGGGCGATGTCGACGTTGGCGGTGATGCGGTTGTCGGTGGTCCCCGAACTCAGGCCGCCGGCCGGCCAGGAGAGGTAGAACGGCACCTCGTGCGCCGGG
This sequence comes from Streptomyces sp. NPDC037242, assembly GCF_055604165.1. Taxonomy (NCBI): domain Bacteria; kingdom Bacillati; phylum Actinomycetota; class Actinomycetes; order Kitasatosporales; family Streptomycetaceae; genus Streptomyces; species Streptomyces sp. NPDC037242. The sequence goes on along the minus strand of NZ_JBVJUY010000014.1, from coordinate 102,581 downwards.
CGGTAGGGCACCGACTTCTTGGTCCAGCCGTGGTCGGCCCAGCCGAAGCCGTTGTCGGCGATGTAGATGACCAGGGTGTTGTCGAGCTGTCCGAGCGCCTGGAGCTTGTCCTTGAACGCCTGGACCGTGTCGTCGACGGTGAGCAGGGTGCGCAGCTGCTCCTCACGGATCTGCTGCCCGTCGGCGAGGGTTCCGGTCGCGTTCCGGATGTAGGCCGGTTTGTCGCTACGGTCGTTCTCCGGTACGGACGGTCGGCCGTTCCAGTCGGGGACGGCCGTGTCGGCGTACTTCGCCTCGGGTGTGCGCGGGCCGTGGGAGGCGTAAGGGGTGACGTACGCGAACCAGGGCCGGGTATCGGCGGTCGCCTCGTCGAGGAAGCCCAGGGTGCGGTTCTTGATGATGTTGGTGGTGTATCCGTTGATGGTCTGGACCGTGCCGTTGACGTTCCACTGTGCGTTGACGTAGCCCGGCTGGAGCAGGGCGAAGTCCTCGAAGTGCGGGGGGTTGTCCGACAGGGTCCAGGAGTTGGGCCACTTGCCGAACAGCCCGGTGCGGTAGCCGGCCTGCTTCAGGTACCGGGGCAGGGTGGTGTTCTGGTCGAGGGTGGTGACGTGCCCGTCGGTGAACTTCACGCCCTGGTCGGCCAGCCAGGCCGTGGTCTTCGGCAGTGCCCATTCGGTGTGCTTGGGCTGGTCGTCCGTGACGATGAGCAGGATGTTGGGCCGGGTTGCGGCGGTGGCGGGACTGGCTGCCGCCGCCTGGGCGGTCGCGGGAACCGTCGCGGCGGCCGCGGCGGCCGCCGTACCGGCGAGGAATCCGCGGCGGCTCACTCGCGGTCTGCTGTTGTCGCTCATGGGATGTCTTCTCCTGGTTCCGCAGCGCGTACGGGCACGGCAGACCGACTGCCGTGACGGGGTGGAAGAGAGACTCGAGTCGGGCATCGACCGGCCGGGCCCTTCGGGGCGGGCCGGTGTGATGTGCCAGGTGGGGATCCCGTGCGAAGGGACGTGATTACCGTCGTGCCCTGGAGATCGGACACAGGGCGCTCGCCAGCCTGCCCGGATCGAGGTGGCGGCGAGCAGTGAGAAGGCTTCCTGCTGCCATGCCGATGAGGTTAAGGGCGCGGGTGGGGCTGGTCCATGTACGGCTTGTGAAATGTGGAACTCCGCCTGCGAGGCCCTGGGTTGACCGGGGAGGTCGCAGGCGCGCGGGGCTGTCCCCCTTCCGTACGCAGCAGCACCGACTCCGCGGTGAACGATGTCTCCGCGGAGACGGTGCTGCCGTGTCGGGCGGGGTGTCCCGTGTCGAGCGCGATCCGTTCGGTCAGCTCTTGACCAGGAGGCCGCGGGTGCGCAGGACCCGTCGTTCGATGGGGCTGAAGATGAGGAGGTCGATGGCGATGCCGACGACGAGGATGAGGATGATGGCGAGGAACACGCCGGGGAGGTCGATGTTGTTGCGGCCGTTTTCCAGGAGTTGGCCGAGTCCGAGTCCGAGGTCGGGGGAGGAGGCGATGATTTCGGCGGCCATCAGGGAGCGCCAGGAGAAGGCCCAGCCCTGTTTGAGGCCGGCGAGGTAGCCGGGGAGTGCGGCGGGCATGACGATGTGTCGGGCGCCTTGCAGGCCGGTGGCGCCGAGGGTGCGTCCGGCGCGGAGGTAGAGCGGGGGGATCTGGTCGATGCCGGAGACGAGGCCGTTGGCGATGGAGGGGACGGCGCCGAGCAGGATGACGGTGAACATCATGGCGTCGTTGAGACCGAACCAGAGGACGGCCGGGGGTACCCAGGCGACGGAGGGCAGGGACTGCAGGCCTTGGAGGATCGGGCCGATGGCTGCGCGCACGAACTTCACCCGGGCGACGAGCAGTCCGAGCGGGGTGCCGATGGCCAGGGCCAGCAGGAAGCCGAGCAGGCCGCGGGAGACGGAGGTCCAGATGACGTCGAGGAGGGTCCCCTTCAGCCACATGTCGGTCAGGCTGTCCCACACCGCGGACAGCGGGGGCAGTTTGGTCTCCTGGGTGACCTTCGTGGCGACGAGGATCTGCCAGACCAGGAGTACGAGGCCGCCGGCCAGGACCGGGGGGAGGACCTTCTGGGTGAGGACCTCGCGCAGGGGGGTGCGGTGGGTCTGGACGGCGTCGAGGGCGTCGAGGCCGGCCTCCAGTCCCGCGAGGTCGTCGGTTTTCGCCTTTGTGTCAGTGCTGGCCATGGCGGCGGATCTCCCCACGCAGGTGTTCGGTGATCTCAAGGGACAGCTCGGCGACGTCGGCGTCCTCGATGCGGCGGGGCTGGGGGATGTCCACGGTCCACTCTTTTGCGATGCGTCCGGGGCGTGAGGAGAGCAGGACCACGCGCTGGGCGAGGCGCACGGCTTCGCGGACGTTGTGGGTGACGAAGAGGACGGAGAGGTTCGTCTCGTCCCAGATGCGGGTGAGTTCGCCGTGGAGGACGTCGCGGGTGATGGCGTCGAGCGCTGCGAACGGTTCGTCCATCAATAGCAGTTGGCTGTCCTGGGCCAGCGCCCGGGCGAGGGCGACGCGTTGGCGCATGCCGCCGGACAGTTCGTGGACGCGCTTGCCGTGGGCGCCGCCGAGGCGGACGAGGTCCAGGAGCCGTTCGGCTTCCGCCTTGCGGTCGGCTTTGGGTACTCCGCGCAGGCGCAGGGCGAGTTCGATGTTCTTGCCGGCGGTGAGCCAGGAGAAGAGGGCGTGTTCCTGGAACATGAGCGCGGGGCGGCCGCCGGGGGTCTCGATGGATCCCGCGGTCGGCTTGTCGAGGCCGGCGACCAGGTTGAGCAGGGTGGACTTGCCGCAGCCGGAGGCTCCCAGGATGGTGACGAACTCTCCGGGAGCGACATCGAGGCTGATGTCGTCCAGGACGAGCTGCGATCCGGCCGGGCCCGTGAAGGACTTCGAGACGTGCTCGATCCGGGCGGCGTGCGCATGCTGCGCTACGGCGGTCTCGGCAGCCTTGGCGAGTGTCGTGGCCATGGTCGTCACCTCCTGGGATTGCTGGATTGCTGGCTTACGGGTTACTTGGCGCCGAGGCCGGCGTCGGAGACGGTGGGCTTCCCGGCGGCCTTGAGGACCTTGTTCAGGAGCGTCAGGTCGTAGATGCCGTTCAGGTCGGGCTGCTCGATGAGCTTGGCCTTCACCGCCCAGTCGGACTGCTTCTTCAGCGTCGCGGCCAGCGGGTCGTCGGTGACCGAAATGCTCGGCCACGCCGGGTCGATGACCTTCGCGTCCAGCGGCTTGCCGCCCTCGGCCGCGAGCCTCGCGTTCGCGGAGGCCTTGGCCTTGTCCTGGTTGGCGTGGATCCACTCGTTGGTCTTCACCGTGCCGCGGAGCACGGCCTCGACGACGTCGGGGTGCTCCTTGAGGAACTTCTGCGACACGATGATGTTCGTGATCACGAACTTGTTCTCGGGCCACAGGCTGCCCTCGTCGAGGAGGACGGAGCCGCCGTCGGAGACGAGCTTGGAGGCGGTGGGCTCGGGCACCCAGGCGCCGTCGATCGAGCCCTGCTTGAAGGCGTCCGGGGTCACCTTGTTGTCGGTGCGGACGACGGAGACGTCACCCTTCCCGGACTCCGGGTCGACCTTCCAGCCCTTCTCGGAGATCCAGTTGAGGAACGCGACGTCCTGCGTGTTCCCCTTCTGCGGGGTGGCGATCTTCTTGCCCTTGAGGTCGTCCAGGGTCTTGATCTTGTCCGGGTTCACGACCAGCTTCACGCCGCCGGAGGCCGAGCCGGAGATGATCCGCAGATTCTGACCCTTGGACTTCACGTAGCCGTTGATCGAGGGGGAGGGGCCGATGAAACCGATATCGAGAGAGCCCCCGTTGAGGGCCTCGATCTCGGACGGACCGGCGTTGAAGGACTGCGGCTTGACCTTGGTGCCGCCCAGCTCCTTCTCGATCAGGCCCTCCTGGAGACCGACCAGAGCGGTCGCGTGCGTCAGGTTCGGGAAGTACCCGATGCGCACCTCCGAGGCCGACAGCGGCTTGTCTCCGGTGGCCGCGACCTTGGCCTTGTCGTCTTCCTTCTTCGCCTCGGAGCCGTAGCCGCAGGCGGTGAGCAGCAGGGGCAGCGTCGCTGTGACGGCGATGGCGCGCAGGACGGTGAGCGATCTTGCGGCAGACACGGAAGTGTCCTTTCACGGGATGGTGTTCACGGAGGTACGGAGATGGGTGACGCAAAACCATCGACACACACGGAAACCACTCCCGGCCGTCGTCGCGGGATCGCGGTCGCAGGCTGGGGAACGGATGGGTGTCGGATGGCGCACCCGCGCTTGAAGGCACACGGATGGTGAGGTCGGCCGAGGGGCCTGCCCCGGCCGGCGGCGAGCGGGGCGGCGCAGCGCGCTCCACGATGCTGTGCGCGTGGAGTCAGCGTCAGGCCCTGCGAATGGGGTCAGGCAGGCTGACAGATGGCGCTGGACGTACGGACCAGGTCGATGTGTCGGCGGGAGGTCAGGGGCAGCATCCGGCCTGCACGATGCAGTGTTCGCATGGCCACCTCACGGATTCCTAGTTTTCCCACCTGGTTGGTAGGCATATTGGCAGACGGGGGCACTCGCCCCAAGAGGCTGACCATATGGTGGACGCCTATGTCTCGTGATGCGAGACATTGCAGGTCAGGGATTGGTCCAGGCGTCAGGGGCGTGGGCCAACGCGGACACGTCAGCGGGCAGGTCGGACGATGCGACGTCGGCGAGTGACACGCCGTCGAGGATCTCGCGCACATTGGCCCGCAGCGCGATCCACAGGGGGAGCAGCGACTCGGCGGGGCCGGTGTAGGAGAGGTCCGGTGGGCGGACCCCGCGCACCGAGACGAGCGGTCCGTCCACGACGCGGATGACATCCGCGATGCTGATGGACTGGGCGGGCTTGGCCAGCCGGTAGCCGCCGTTGCCGCCGCGCTGGCTGAGCACGAGACCGCCTCGGCGCATGTCGTTGAGGATGCCCTCAAGGAACTTGTGCGGGATGTCCTGGGCGTCGGCGATGGCTTCGGCCTTCAGTGGCCCGCCATCCTGTGACGCGGCAAGCTGCAGTGCGGCACGTACCGCGTAGTCCGCCCTGGCTGAGATCCGCATACGGACATTATCCCGTACGCATTCGCCCTGCGTCCGCCGCGGGTGGGCCGCCGGCTGCCGGACAGGTGCTCGTGCCCGGCAGCCGAGGGGCCCAGGTCGCGGATCCGCATCCATGCGGCGCCTCGCGTCAGTGGAAGGCCTCCGCCACCGCGCGGTGGGAGCCGTTGAGGTAGTGCTCGCCGATGGAGCGCAGGCGGTGCGCGACCGGGCGGTGGGCCGTCAGGACGCGGGCGTTGCGCCAGAACCGGTCCAGGCCGGGGGCGTCGGCGAGTTCCAGCACCCGGGCGGTGATGTGAAGGGCGGCCTGCGAGGTCACGGTCTCGGCCGTGGCCACCAGGGCGGCGACGCCCGCCGGCACCTCGGCGTCGAGCTGCGCGCCGGTGTCGAGGGCCTGCGCCATCACCTCCGTCGCCCCCTCGACCACGGCGGTGGCCGCCTGAGCGGCAGAGGCGAGTTCCCCGTACGTGAGGAAGAGGTCCGGGTCCGCACCGGGCGGCCGGTGCGCGCGGCCGCCCCTGCTGAGGTCGCGCGCTTCGATGAGGGCGGCTTCGGCGATGCCGAGGCCGACGTGGCACAGGGCGAGCCGGAGCGCCGGCTCGGCGAGGGCGGTGAAGGGCGCGGTCGACTCCTCGTCGTGCGGCCGGCGGCCCAGCACCTGCCCGGGCGTGACGGTGACCCGGTCGAGGAGCACCTCGCCCGCGCCGGCGACGCGTTGGCCGAGGCGGTCGTGGGCTGGCTCGATGGTCAGGCCCCGCGCACCGGGTGGGATCCGTACGACCAGGACGTCACCCGTCACGGCGCAGACGGCGTCCACCACGATCTGGTCGGCGACGGCCACCGCCGTATCCACGGACCGGTACCCGCTCAGCACGTAGTCGGTGTTGCGCGGCCTCAGTGTGAGGTCCGGTCCATCGGTGTCGTCTTGGGGTGCGGGAGGGCGGACGGCGCCGGTCCACAGCCACTGCTCGCGCACCGACTCCTCTTCGAGGGCGGTCGCCTGGTGGTGAGTCGCGTAGAAGCGTCCGCTCCACGCGTGGACGTAGTGGCGGGCGAGCATGTCGCCGATGGAGCTGTCCGCCGCGGCGATCTCCCGTATGACGGCGCATCCGGTACGCCAGTCCGTCCCTCGGCCGGGGCCGGGCGGGGTGAGGGCCGCAGGCAGGCCGGCCTCGCGCAGCCGGGCCGTCTCGTCGGTGGGCGGCTTGCCCGCCTGGTCGCGGGCGATGGCGTCCGCGGCGAGGTCGTCCGCCACATCGCGGGCCGTACGCAGGAGCGTGCGGCGCTGCTCGTCGGCGGATCGGTGGGCGGTGGGGCTCGGTGTCGTCCGTATGGGCGTCACCGGCAGGCCCGTGTGTCGCTGCCCGGTGCGGGGGCCGGGCGGTCAGCGGTGCCATGGGGGGTGGCGGTGGTCATGTCGGCTGCTCCGGAAGGTTGTTGGGCGGCGTCGGCCGGTTGCTGGGAGGCGCGCGAGGGGTCGGGGGTGGGGGGCGCGGGCCGGTCGCGCCCGGGCGGTGCGGTACACGGGCCGTTCCGCTGGCCGCACTTCACCAAATCCCCACCTTTCCCATCGGATTGATAGGAATACTCGCTCGAAGCGACCTTCCCGGCAAGAGCGTGACCGGATGATGGACAAGCGGATCTCGGGATGAAAGACGATGCAGGTCAGCGACCCGGCTTGTGGGCCGGGTCGCAGCCGTCAGTCGCGCAGTCTCTCCAGGGCGGTGTCCAAAGGCTTCTTCCCCCGCTGGTTGAACGGCAGTTTGCCGAGTACGACCGCCATGCCGCAGGTGTCGGTGAGGGCCGAGAACACCAGACCTGCCGCGATCCCGGCGGACAGCAGCTGGAACGCCGGATGGACGAACCGGCCCAGGCCCAGGCCCAGCAGCACGATGCTGCCCGCGGTGAAGCGGACCTGGCGCTCCATGGCCCAGACGGCTCGCGGCCGACTGTCCGGGCGCTGAAGCCCGTGACCACCGGCGATCCAGGCCGTAGTGCCGCCGGTCAGAATCGCGGCAGGGATGCCGTGGGAGGCCAGGGTCCCGGCGGCGTTGTCCGAGCGGGCGCCCGAGGCGCACACCAGGAGGAGCGGCTTGCGTCCGGCGGCCTGCCGGAGCTCCGGCAGGGCCCGTCCGATGCGGTCGAGCGGGACGTTGACGGAGTCCGGGAGATGGCCGGACGTGAACTCGGCGGGGGTACGGACATCGACGACGGTCAGCCCGTGGAGGCGGGGCTGCGCCTCGCTGACGCTCAATGCGGCGACGGAATCACTCACGGCCCGTCAGGCTACATCGGTGCGGGACTTCGCCGCAGGGACCGTGCTCCGAGCCGGAGCGCCTCGGTCGCCCTGTGGTGAGTCCGCATATGCAAGGTCTCACTGCGCAAACAGCTCATAGATGCGGGTTCAATCCACTGCTACGGTACGCAGCTGCCCCCCACCGTACTGGGCGCCATCCTGCGGAGATCCGAGGAGATGGATCCCATGAACCTTGTCCTGCGCCAACACTCCAGCCGACGGGGCCGGGCTCTCGCCCTCGTGGCGGTGCTGCCCTGGCCGTGGCCGTGCCCCTCGCCGCGTACGCCAGTTCCGTCGGCGTCACCGTCCGCACCCCCGGAGCCACGGCCTCGCCCACCACGGTCCGCGTACGCCGTCACGGCTCTGCACGGCAGCGCCGTGGCCGTCGTCTCCGGTCCGTCTCCCCGCGCCACCCTGGAGTCGGTCTGGCCGCTGCTGCACGCGGGCGACACGACGACGCTCCTCCACGCCGGCATCAGTTCCGCCGTCCTCGCGCCGGACGGCCTCGAAGGCGCCCTGCGGGAAGCCCGCTACGGCCTGGACTCGGCCCGTAGCGTGTCACCCGACCGCTCGGGGGTGGCCGATGCCGGGAGGTTCACCACGCTCGCCGACCTCCTGACGGGCGTTCCGCCCGAGGTCCGCGGTGCCTTCGCCGCCCGCGTCCTGGGACGCCTCGCAGCGCCGGACGACGCGTCGGCCTCCACGCTGCTGGAAACGCTGGAGATGTTCCTCGCCCACAACGGCTCATGGGCGCGCACGGCCGAGGCCCTCCATCTCCACGTCAACACGGTGCACTACCGCATCCAGCGCATCGAGGCCTTCACCGGGCGCGACCTCTCCCGCCTCGACCACCGCCTCGACCTCCGCGCGGCGCTGCTGTGCCGGTGACGACCCCGCCCCGATGAGTCCGCGTGTCAGGCGAGGGTGAGGGGGAGGGTGGCCAGGCCGCGGGTGAGGCGGGTTCGGCGCCAGGTCAGGGACTCCGCGGGGGCGGCCAGGCGCGTGTTCGGGAAGCGGGTCACCAGGGCGCGGAGGGCGATTTCCGCCTCAGCCCGGGCCAGGGGGGCGCCGGGGCAGCGGTGGATGCCGTGGCCGAAGGAGAGATGGCCGCCGGCGTCGCGGTCGAGGTCCAGGTGGTTCGGGTCGGGGAAGGCCGCCGGGTCGCGGTTCGCGGCGCCGGGGGCGATGAGTACCGGGTAGCCCGCCGGGATGTCGATCCCGCCGATGCTCAGATCCTGCGTGCTGTGGCGGAAGGTGGCCACGCTCACCGGGGAGTCGAAGCGGAGCAGTTCGTCGAGGGCGCCGGGGATCAGGTCCGGGTCCCGGCGCAGGCGGTCGAACGCCTCCGGGTTCCGAAGCAGGGCCAAGACGGCGTTGCCGATGAAGTGGGTGGTGGTCTCGTGCCCCGCGACCAGGAGGAGCGCGGCCAGGGAGACCGTCTCGTCCCGGTCGAGGCCGCCCTCCTCACAGTCGCGCACGAGGGAGTGCAGCGGGCCGTCACCGGGGGTGGCGCGGGCCGTGTCGACGAGGTGGGTGAGGTAGTCGCCGATGCGGTGCGACGCGGCGTCGATGCGGTCGGAGTCGGTCGCGTCGAAGAGGTCGCGGGACCAGCCGGCGAGCGCGGCGCGGTCGGCCTTCGGCACACCCAGCAGCTCGCAGACGACGGTGACCGGCAGGGGTACCGCCAGATCCGCCACCAGATCGATGTCCGTGCCCGGTCGCCACGCGGCCATGAGGCCGTCCACCACCTCGGTGATGTACGGGCGCAGCGCGCGGACGCGCCCGGTGGTGAACAGGGGCGTCGCCACCCGCCGGTGGCGGGTGTGCTCGGGAGGATCGCTCGCCAGCATGTTGCGGGAGATCGCCGGGTGCAGGTCGCGGTTCGAGGGCCGGTCGGCGAAGAACCGGGCCGTGTCCTTGGACAGGCGGGGGTCGGTGAACGCCTCCCGGGCCTCGGGGTGGCCGGTGATCAGGTACGCGTGGTGGCCGCCGGAGCCGGTCGGGATCCGTCGGACGGGGCAGCCTTCGCGCAGCCGGTCGTAGGTGGGGTAGGGGTCAGCGAAGAAGCGCGGGTCGCGCAGGGGGTCCTGCCGCGGGGCGCTCACGAGGCCGCGCCCGCGGTCTCGGGGGCCGGGCGGCGTGCGTGGGCCTGCGCCACGAGCAGCAGCCACGCGGTCTCCGCCGGGAGGTCGCCCTTGCGGGAGCGGGTGCCCGCGGCGGGCGGGGCCTCCTCGCCGTCGGGGAGGAGCCCGGTGCGCTTCGCCTCGACGGCTGCGGAGATGACCGCCGCCTCCACCTCCGCGTCGCCCTCGGGGGTGTCGGCCGCACCCCGGCGGGCGACCTCGGCGGCCGCGGCGTCCCGTACCGACGCCTGGCGGTACCGGCGCAGGGCCAGCACGCAGTCGTTGATCTCGATGACCCGGCGGTGGAGGTGGAAGTCGAGGTCGTGGGCGTCGGCTTCGGCGGTGTCCGGGTCGAGTACGACCTCGGGGACCGCCGAGGTGACCTCCCGCCACAGGGGTTCCAGCGCGGCGAACGAGTTACGTTCCCAGCGGCGGCGGCGCAGTTGGCTGAGCGGCCACAGCAGGGCGGGGAGGGTGAGCCCGACGGTGATGAGGAGTACGGCGACGGCGGGCGCGGTCACGCTGAACGTGCAGCGGAAGGGGGTCAGCGGCGTCGAGCAGCGGGCGTGGTCGGGCACGAGGCCCAGACCGAGGCCGATGGAGACCAGGGCGAAGAGCTTGTACGCGGCGTAGACGAGGGCGAAGCCGCAGCCGACCGAGGTCGTGCGCAGGCCCCAGCGCTGACTGCGGCGGGTCGAGCGCTTGGACTGCGCCCAGGTCTGCAGCAGGAAGTCCTTGGCCGTGTACCCCAGGTAGGAGATGTAGATGAGCACGTAGCACGCGTACAACGCCGGGTTTCGTCCGGTGAGTTGTTCGGCGGCGAAGAAGGCGGCCATGCCCGCGACGGAGACCGCGAGGGCGATGACGCGCAGCCGGATCTGCCGTTGGGCCTGTTCGCGGTCGAGGTTGAGCTGGAAGAGGAAGGCGAGGACCGAGGTGGCCGCCGTCAGGGTGAAGGTGTTGCTGAGCAGCCGGGCGACGTGGGGGACGACCGATTCGACCGCGCGCTCAACAGCGGGGGCGTAGGAGGCGAAGGCGAGGGCGAACGAGGTCAGCAGCGCCGCCATCGCCCAGGTGCCCGTGGGGCGGTGCCCGCCACGTCCTCGCACCCAGTAGGCGGCGAAGCACAGCAGCACGAGGGCGGTGCCCGTGAAGAGGATGTTGATCATTTCCGGTGGCGCTTCTTCCTGTGTGGCTCGGCGAACAGGGCGTCCCAGCTCTCGGCGCCGCTGGCGGGCCGGCTCGGTGGGCTTTCGCGTCCCCGGTACATGAGTTGCCGGATCACGCTGGCCATCACCTCGGCCTCGCGTTCGTCCTCGCTGGTGTAGCTGGTCCGGCCGGACATGCGCTGGACGAGGGTGGGGCTGAACCCGATCGCGTGCAGGGTGTCCTGGTCCAGTTCCAGGCTGCCGGGGTGGTCGCAGATGATGTGGCTGATCTCGTGGGCCAGGATGTGGTTCTGGTGGAGGGCGGAGGTGGCCTCCTCGTAGAACAACAGGTCGGCGTCCGGGGTCTCCAGACGAATGCCGCACGGGGCGTCCGTAGCGCCCAGGGTGCTCAGCGGGCGCAGGATGATGGGGCGTCCGCGTTGTTCGGCCACGGCGTCGCGCAGGTCGCGGGTGCTGAAGCGGTGGGGGAGCCGAAGTGCCTCGACGCGCGCCTCACACCTGGCGCGAAGCTGCTCAAGGTCCATGTCCTCACTCTGGTGACGCCGGTCGGGGGTGGTCGGCCGGTGCGCAGCTGTCCCTGGGAAGCCCGGTACGCGCCCGGCGCGCCCCAATGCTGACATGATCACGACTTCGTTCCGAGGGCGGGGTGCCGCGCCGGCCGCCGCCGTCGGGCCCTGCGGCCTGGGAATGCCGGGCTTGTGCCGGGAAACGCCTGATGCCCCCCTGTCGACGAGCGACTACAGGGGGGTGTCGTGTGGATGGTCGTCTCAGTAGCCTCAGTCGTCCAGGTTCAGGTCCTGGGCGGCGTCGTCGGTGGTGAGTCCTTCGAGTTTCCGGGCCTGTTCGATCACGGTGGACAGCATCTTCAGGCTGTCGACGCTCAGGCCGTTGGCGCGCAGGGCCACCTTGCGGACGTCCTGGTCGCGCATGGCGGCGAGGAGGTCGATCTCGGCCCTGGTGCGTTCGGCCGCCGCGCTGTCGACGAAGTAGCCCGCCGGTACGCCGAAGAAGTCGGCCAGGGCCTTGATGGTGTGCCGCGTCGGGTTCCGTTTGGCGCCGGTGCGCAGCTGCTGGATGGCGCTCGCCGTCACCCCGCGCCCCTCGCCGGTCGCGGCCCTGCGGATCCCCTCGGCGACCTCCGCGTAGGTGTAGGGCCCCCGGGAAGGGGGGTGCACCTCACGGAAGAGGTGGTCCAGGAGTTGGGCGAAGGTGGGCGACTGGTCATCCTCCATGTACATGGCCTCCTTGGCGTGATGCCGAGCCTTTGCCCACCACAGTGTTTCTCGAAGCCCCTCGGGCCGGCACCGGCAACACTCTGGTTGACGCCGGACAGTCACTCTGGTGTACGTTACCAATGCTTCGCCGCCACTGAAGTGTCGAGGGGGAGGGTGGCGGCGGCGCCGGCCGGGTCGTCGGGGTCGAGCTTCACGGGGGTGAGCTCGGCCGACGGCCCGTCCGTGCGGTGCTGTGCCGCCTCGGGGTATTGCGCATTCATGGCGACCGTCAATATTATTCGATCCACCGTTGGGCGGAGGTTCGAAACCGTGGACTTCCGGCAGCTGACGTACTTCCTCGCCATCGTGGACCACGGCGGCTTCAACCGCGCGGCCGCGGCACTCTACGTATCCCAGCCGTCCCTGTCGCAGGCCATCCAGGTCCTGGAGCGCGAACTGGACAGCAGCCTGTTCCACCGGGTGGGCAGGAAGGTGGTCCTCACCGAGGCCGGCGCCGCACTGGTTCCATCGGCCCGCGAAGCCCTGCGCGCCCTGGAGCTGGCCAGGGCCGGGGTCGGCGCCGTGCGCGAACTACGCGCCGGGCGCCTGGAGATCGCCTCCATGCCCTCGCCCACGATCGAACCCCTCAGCAGCATGGTCCAGCGCTTCGCCGAACGCCATCCGGCGGTGTCGCTCAGCCTGCGCGTGGCCCTCACCCGCGAGGATGTGGTCGAGATGGTGCGCACGGGAGGCTGTGAACTCGGACTGCTGGCCACCACCTCGTGGCCGCTGCCGAACGCGGACGTCGTCCCGCACCGTGTCGGAGACCACCGGCTCGTCCTGGTCAGCCCGCCTGACGGCCCCTTCCCGGCCGGCCGGCCGGTTCGACGCGAACAGCTCGAAGGGCACCGGCTGATCGTCGGGCAGCGCGGGACCGGGATCCGCGCCTACGTCGACGACCTGAAGGCACAGGGGATCGACGTCCGCATCGCGGTGGAGACCGAACACCGCATGGCCTTCCTCCCCCTGGTGCTCGGGGGCGTCGGACTGGCGGTGGTGACGGAGTCCTGGGCCGACCTGTCACAGCGGGCGGGAGCCCTCGTCCTCGATCTGGAGCCGGCCTGCATCCAGCACAACGTCCTGGTGAGCCGCAAGGCGCGCCTGACGCCGGCCGCCCGTGCCTTCCTGGAGCTCGCCGTCCCACCGACTCATAGGGACGGCCTATGAGTCGCATCGGGGATACGTGTTGGACCCGGACCGTCCCGATTGCTGGAATTCGAGGCATGACGAACCACAGCATCGCCCTCATCCCCGGTGACGGCATCGGCACCGAAGTCCTCCCGGCGGCATGCGAGGTCCTCGACACCGTCGGGAAGCGCCACGGCATCACCTTCACCTACGAGCGATTCGACTGGTCCTGCGAGCGCTACCTCCGCCACGGCTCGATGATGCCCGAGGACGGACTGGAGCAGCTCCGCCGGCATGACGCGATCCTGCTCGGCGCCGTCGGCCACCCGGGCGTGCCGGACCACGTCTCCCTGTGGGGGCTGCTCATCCCCATCCGCCGGGCCTTCGCCCAGTACGTCAACCTCCGCCCGATCCGAGTCTTCGACGGTCTGCCCAGCCCCGTACGGGCGGCCGGCCCCGGCGAAGTGGACTTCGTGGTCGTCCGGGAGAACACCGAGGGCGAGTACAGCGAGATCGGCGGTCGGATGAACCGCGGCGGCCCCGACGAAATGGCCGTGCAGCAAGCCGTGTTCACGCGGACGGGGGTGACCCGGGTCCTCGACTTCGCCTTCCGCCTCGCCGAACGGCGCGGCGGCACCCTCACGTCGGCGACGAAGTCCAACGGCATCGTGCACACCATGCCGTTCTGGGACGAGCTCGTCGCCGAACGCTCCGCCGAGCACCCCGCGGTCGAGTGGAACCAGGAGCACATCGACGCACTGGCCGCCAAGCTCGTCCTCGACCCCGCACGCTTCGACGTCGTCGTCGCGTCCAACCTCTTCGGGGACATCCTCAGCGACCTGGCGGCGGCGGTGGCCGGCGGCATCGGCATCGCTCCGTCCGCCAACCTCGACCCGACGGGCGAACACCCCTCCATGTTCGAGCCGGTCCACGGATCCGCCCCCGACATCGCGGGGCAGGGCATCGCCAATCCGATCGGCGCGATCTGGTCCGCCGCCATGATGCTCGACCACCTCGGCCACACCGGGGCCGCGGCCGACGTCAACGACGCCATCGCCCGCGTCCTGGCCACCACCCCGGTACGCACGCGCGACCTCGGCGGCCGCGCCTCCACCGCCGAATTCACCTCCGTGGTCCTTCAGCACCTCTGACGGGACGCGGGGGCCCGGCCGCTACGGCGCCGCAGGATGGTGCAGGCGGCGCCAGTAGCCGGCGACGTCCTCCGCGGCGGTGGTGACCGAGTCGAGGGTCATCGTCGTGCGGGAGCCCCGGCCGTATCGATCCCACTGCGGCATGGGGTGGTGGTTCGGGTCGCCGGTGCGGATGAAGGAGATCCAGGACGCGTGCATGGTCGCGGCGAGACCGTCCCGGACCCTGGGGCCCAGCCCGGCCAGGAAGGGCGCCTGCGACCACTTGTCGAAGTTGTTGAACACGAACGGCAGCTCCAGGCAGTGGGCGGCGGCGAGTTGGCCGTTGTGCGCGGGCGTCGGGAGGTTGAACTGGTACGCCCAGACCGGACGTCCGCGGGCCGCGCGCCGTTCGGCCAGTGCCACGCACGGCATGCGGAACAGCTCGTCGGTGATCAGATCCATCAGCACATCCAGCGGGCGGGCACCCGGGCGGGCCTCCTCGTACGCGGTGTAGGCCTGGGCCGCCCGGCTTCCGAAGGTGTTCCGGGCTCTGGCGAGCACCTGGTCCTTGGTTGCCGAGGCGTACGGCTCGCTGAGGGCGAAGGCGAAGTTCGCCTCCTCCCGGGTCCAGCCGACCAGGACCTCGATGTCCGCCCCGGCGTCGCTGAGCAGCAGGTCGGCCGGGTTGCGGTCCAGCGTGACCCCGTCGAGCACCGGCAGGAACGGGGTCGACCAGTACCCCCACTGTCCGGTGCGCCCGAACATCTCGAAGGTGGCGGCGATCAGGCGCGGCCAGGGCACGGCCCGGAGCTCCGCCACGTCCTTGGCTCCTACGATGTCCAGGAAGGCCGCGGTGCGTTGCAGGGACTCGGCGCGGGTGGGGATCTTCAGCCCGAGCGGCGGGCTCTGCAGGATCGCGCGCCGGAACAGCGGGCGGCCCTTGCTCCGGGCGCCGGCCAGCGCCGCGACCGACAGCGCGCCGCCGGACTGTCCGGCGACGGTGATGTTGTCCGGGTCCCCGCCGAACGCGGCGATGTTCTCCCGTACCCAGTTGAGCGCGGCGAGTTGGTCGGTGAGCCAGAAGTTCCCGTCGGCGCCGTCCTCCCCGAAGTAGAGGTAACCCAGCGGACCCAGGCGGTAGTTGATGGTCACGACGACGAGGTCGCCATTGCGTGCGAAGGTCTCGCCGGAGTAGTTGGGCATCGAGCCGGATCCGGAGATGAAGCCGCCGCCGTGGATCCACACCAGCACCGGCCGTTTGGCGCCGCCGGTCTGGGGGGCCCAGACGTTGAGCGTGAGGCAGTCCTCGTCGAAGGGCGGCGAGCCGTGCGTTCCGAGCACCTGGTCGCCCCCCTCCCGGTAGGGCTGCGGTGCGCTCGGCCCGAAGGCGGTCGCATCGCGCGTCCCCTGCCAGCCGGGGTGGGGCCGGGCCGGCCGCCATCGAAGGGCGCCGACGGGCGGCGCCGCGTAGGGCACGCCCTTGAAGATGCCCAGGCCCCCTTCCGTGCTTCCGCGCAGCCGGCCCGCGGGCGCCTCCACCACCACGGGCGAGGACGCGTCTGCGTGCGGGGCGGCCTGCGCCGTGCCCGCGCCCGGCACGCCGGAGAGCAGTGCGGCACCGGCCAACATCCCGCTGTTCCTGAGGATGTTGCGTCGCGATGGATCGTCGGTCATGTTGCTTCACTCCCTGACTGATCAAGAGCCGTCGCCGATTGGCATAGCGTCATTGTGACGAGCGTCAGTATTGCGCCATGTCCCCGAGCGGGGTCAAGGGGCGCGGCTGCGGGAGAGCAGTAATATCGCGCACTCTTGACGTACGTCGACAATGCGCGATAGACACGTGTCACTTCCGAAGCCCTCAGTGAGCCCCATCAGCAACATCCGGCCATCCAGCGCCGGTTGACAACGTTCGGAGTTTCCATGGCAGGTCGATTTCGTCCCGTTGGTCTGATCGCCGTGACGACGGCAGCCCTCTTCCTGGCCACGGCGTGCGGTGGCGCCAGCCTGGGTACGGGCGGCGACAAGCAGAACGGCCCCTTGAAGATCGGGCTCCTCGTCCCGCAGTCGGGCACCTACAAGGCGCTGGGCGACGACATGAAGCAGGGCTTCGAGCTCTACGTCGCACAGCACGGCGGCAAGCTCGGCGGGCGCGAGGTGGAGATCGTGGTCGCGGACGAAGGGGAGACGGCGGACTCCGGCAAGGCGGCGGCCGAGAAGCTGGTCAAGCAGGACAGGGTGCTGGCGGTGAGCGGCGTCGTCAGCTCGGCCACCATCAACGGGGTCAAGGACCTCTTCGAGAGCAGCAAGGTCCCGCTCGTCGGCTCGAACGCCTCACCCACGACCCTGACCGGGACCAAGTACGTCTGGCGCACCTCGTACGTCAACGACGAACCCGGCAAGGCGCTCGGCAAGCACGTGGCCGAGAAGGCCGGCGGCCCGGTCTTCCTGATCGCCGCGGGCTACCAGGCGGGCAAGGACGAGGTGGACGGCTTCAAGTCCACCTTCCTCCCGGCGGGCGGCAAGATCGCGGGCGAGGAGGTCTACACGCCGTTCCCCGGGACCAAGAACTTCCAGCCGTACCTCGCGCAGATCGAGCGGTCCGGTGCCAAGGCCGTCTTCTGCTTCTACGCCGGTGGCGCGGCCGTCGACTTCGTCAAGCAGTACCGGGACTTCGGCCTGGCGGGCAGGATCCCGCTCTACGCGCCCGGCTTCCTCACCGAGGGCGGAGTGCTCAAGGGGCAGGGACAGGCGGCCGAGGGCATCCTCACCGCGCTCAACTACGGCGCGGACCTGGACAACGCGGCCAACAAGCGGTTCGCCCCGGCATACACCTCCGCTTACGGAGCCGCCCCGACCACGTACGCGATGGCGTCATGGGACGCGGCGCAGGTGCTCGACCGGGCGATCGAGGCCGCCGGTGACACGGTGACCCCGGAGACGGTCAACGCCGCCATCGCCGGGGTGGGCGACGTCGAAAGCCCGCGCGGCACCTGGCGGTTCAACAGCGGCGGCACGCCCGTACAGCCCTGGTACCTGCGCGAGGTCAAGCAGGGCGCCAACACCGTCAGTTCCGAGCTCGTCCGGCTGGGCGGCTGACATGTACGGATGGTTGGACGGCAACTTCGTCAGCGTCATCGACGGGGTCGCCTTCGGTCTGCTGCTGTTCACGATCGCCGTCGGCCTCTCCCTGGTCTTCGGCATGATGGACGTGCTCAACCTGGCTCACGGCACGCTCTACCTCGCCGGGGCCTACGTCGCGTACGCCCTGTCCGACGGGAGCCTGTGGGGCCTGCTCCTCGCGCTGGCGGCCGGCGCCCTCCTGGGCGCCCTGGGCGGGGCGGCGCTGACGTTCCTCACCCAGCCACTGGCCGGGCGCGGGCACCTCGACCAGGCCGTGCTGACGCTCGGCATCACCTTCATCGTCGCCGATCTCCTCGCCGCGGCCTTCGGCGGCGAGGTGCTGCCCACCGACCCGCCGGCCCCGCTGCGCGGGACGGTGGACCTGCTCGGCCACGCCTACCCGGTCTACCGGCTCGTGTTCATCGGCGTCGCGACCGGCCTCGCCGCCGCCGTGTACCTCCTGTTCGAGCGCAGCTCGCTCGGAGCGCTGGTACGGGCCACCGTCGCGGACCGGGACATGGTCCGCGCGCTGGGCGTGGACATCCGCAAGGTGCTCTACGGGGTCTTCGCGCTCGGCGCGGCGCTGGCCGTGGTCGGCGGCGTCCTCGGGGCGCCGATCCTGGGTCCCGGCCCGGGCGTCGACGAGACCGTCCTCGTCCTCTCCCTCGTCGTCGTGGTCGTGGGCGGTCTCGGATCCGTGCGCGGTGCGCTCACCGGCGCGCTCCTCATCGGCCAGGTGCAGACGCTCGGGGTGGCGCTGCTCCCGGAGTACGCCCCGTTCCTGCTCTTCGGCACCATGCTGGTCGTGCTCGTCGTCCGCCCGCACGGCCTGGTCCCGTCGGGGGTGCGCGCATGAGCCGGTCCGGCTTCGAAGCGTCCGCGGCGCGGCGGCTGTCCATGGCCGCCATTGCCCTCGGGCTCGCGGCGGCCCCCTTCCTCCTCGGTCCGTACGCCATCGGCACCCTGTCGCGGATCCTGGTGTTCGCCCTTCTGGCGATCAGCGTGAACCTGCTCACCGGCCTGACCGGACTGCCGACCCTCGGCCAGTCGGCCTACTTCGGCGTCGGTGCGTATACGGCGGCCATCGTCGCGACGCGGCTCACCGACGTCGGGGTGCTCCAACTGCTCATCGCCGCCGGGGTCTCGGCACTGGTTGCCCTGCCCACCGGATGGCTGGCGGTGCGGGCCCGGGGCGTGGTGTTCCTGATGCTGACCCTGGCCATCGGCGAGATCGCCTACAGCGCCGCCGTCAACTGGAAGTCGCTGACCAACGGCACCGACGGGGTGTCCGGCATCCCGCCCGTCGTCCCGCTGCCGGGCATGTCCGCGCTGGAGCTCGACGGGCTGGTGTACTTCTACGTCCTCGCCGTGTTCCTGGTGCTCTTCGCGGCCGTCTCCCGCCTGGGCTCCACACCGTTCGCCCTCGCCTTGCGCGCAATCCGCGACAACGAACGCCGCATGAGCGCGATCGGATATCCCACCCGACGCTACGCCCTGGCCGTCTACTGCGGCGCCGGCGCGCTGGCCGGTGTCGCAGGGGCCCTGTGGGTGTCGGTGCAGCGGTTCGTCTCGCCCGGCGACGCGGGATTCGAGATCGCCGCCCTGGCCCTGCTCGCCGTCGTCATCGGCGGCTCCGGCTCGATGCGGGGGGCTTGCGCCGGAGCCGCGCTCGTCTGGCTCACCCGCGACTACCTCGGGAACCTCGAAGCCGTCGCGGGGCGCGGGCCGCTGCTGCTCGGACTGTTCTTCGTCATCGCCGTCTACGCGCTGCCCCGAGGGCTGGCCGGCGTACGGCTCCCACCCAGACTGACCCGGAAGAGGACGGCGTGACAGAACGCGAACCACTGCAACTACGCCGGGTCTCCCGGCACTTCGGATCCTTCCGAGCCCTGGACGAGGTCGACCTCACCGTGCGCCGGGGCGCCAGGCACGCGGTCATCGGACCGAACGGCGCCGGCAAGTCGACGCTGTTCGGCCTGATCTCGGGCACGCTCGCGACGACCGGCGGAACCATCCTCGTCGACGGGCAGGACGTGACCCGGCTGCCCGTGGACCGCCGGGTCGGACTCGGTGTCGCCGCGACGTTCCAGCACTCCAGTCTCTTCATGCGCGAGACCGTGCTGGAGAACGTCCTGCTCGCCGTCCTGCGCCGTGCCGGTGCCGGTGCCGGTGCCGCTGCCCGTGCCGGTTTCGGGTTCGGCGGCTGGCGGAGGGTGAGCGCCCGGACGGAGGCCATCGAGCAGGCGCGGACGCTCCTCGCGCGGGTGGGGCTGCCCGGCCGGCACGACGTCCTGGCGGCCGCCCTCTCGCACGGCGAACGGCGGCAACTGGAGGTCGCCGTCGCCCTGGCCACCGAACCGCGGCTGTTGCTGCTGGACGAGCCGGCCGCCGGGATGTCCCCGGCGGAGACGGCGCGACTCACCGAACTCGTCGCCGCCCTGCCGGCCGACGTGACGGTCCTCCTGATAGAACACGACCTCGACATGGTCTTCGAGCTCGCCGACACGGTGACCGTCATGCACCTCGGCAGACACCTGAAAACAGGCTCGCCGGACGAGGTGCGGGCCTCCAGCGAGGTCCAGAGCGCCTACCTCGGCACGATGGAGGCCG
This sequence comes from Streptomyces sp. NPDC037242, assembly GCF_055604165.1. Lineage (NCBI taxonomy): Bacteria > Bacillati > Actinomycetota > Actinomycetes > Kitasatosporales > Streptomycetaceae > Streptomyces > Streptomyces sp. NPDC037242. The sequence continues at coordinate 82,640 of NZ_JBVJUY010000014.1, read as the reverse complement.
CCTCGTGAAGCCGTTCTTCAGCATGCGCGGCCTGAGCTCCGGCTACGCCGGGGGAGTGGTCCTGGACGGTGTCGACCTCGACCTCGACGAGGGCGGGATCGTCGCCGTCCTCGGCCGCAACGGGGTCGGGAAGACCACCCTCGTCTCCACCGTCATGGGTCTCGTCCCGCCGTACGCAGGCAGCGTCACCCTCGGCGGACGGGAGATCGCCGGATCCCGGGTCGATGTGATCGCCCGGGCCGGGGTGGGTGTCGTACCGCAGGGGCGCCGGGTCTTCGCCCCGCTGACCGTGGCGGAGCACCTGGCGATCGCGTCGAGGCATACGACCCGGGGCCCGTGGACCAGGGCCCGCGTCCTCGAACTGCTCCCGCGGCTGGGGGAGCGGCTCGGGCACCGCGGAGACCAGCTCTCCGGCGGGGAACAGCAGATGGTCGCGATAGCCCGGGCCCTGCTGGGGAACCCGCGTCTGCTGCTCCTCGACGAGCCGTCCGACGGCCTCGCCCCCGCCATCGTCGCCCAAGTGGGCGAGGTCATCCGGGAGGTGAGCGCGCAGGGCATGTCGGTGGTCCTCGTCGAACAGAACCTGGGGCTCGCCTTCTCCGTCGCCCAGAACGTGGCGGTCATGCAGAAGGGCCGCATCGTCCACGAGGCGGCCTGCGCGGAGTTCCGAGCCAGTCCCGAGGACCGGCGGCGTCTGCTGGGCGTCGACTGACCTCACGGGTCGGGCCCGCGCGGGCCCGCCGCGCTCGCGCCGGTCAGCCGGTGTCGGGCTCGACCCGTCGTACGGGGTCGTGGGCGGCCAGCGCGGCGTGCAGAGTCAGCAGGTCGGCGCCGCGAGCCGCGTCCAGGCCGGTGAGCTCCGTCGCTCTGCGCAGGCGGTAGTCCACCGTGTTGGGGTGGACCTGGAGCCGGGCGGCGGCCCGGCGCCGGTCCATCCCGCAGGCGAGGAAGGTGCGCAGCGTGTCGAGCAGCTCCTGGCGCCCGGCCAGGGGGCCGAGCAGCGCGGCGAGCCCGTCCCTGGCGGGGCTCGGGCGGCTCAGCTGGTACTCCAGCAGCACATCGTCGAGCAGGTAGAGCCCGGGGCCCCGGCCGGACGCCTCCGCCACCCTCCGTACCTCAGCGACCATCCGGGCGGCGTCCGCGACCCCGTCCGGCGCGGCGGCGGCCGCCGCGACCTGCAACTCGGCGCCGCACATCCGACCCAGCTGCTCGACGAGCCGGGTGAGCCGCTCCCGGTCCGCGGCGCCGAAGTCGGCGGCCGGAGTTTCGTACGGGACCAGCACCAGCCCCCCGTCGCCGGACAGCACGGACAGCGGGACACCCGGGGTCTGGCGCTGCAATTCGTTGCGCAGCCGCCGGAGTTTGCGGCGGGTGGCGACGGAGTGGTTCACGCCGGGCCGCAGTTCATCGGGGTGCGGTCCCATGGCGAGGCTCAGGACCAGGTACGCGGGAGGCAGCCGGATCCCGGCACGGTCGGCCGCGGCCTGCGGGTCGCCGCCCTCCAGCAGCCGCGACAGCAGGGACTGCCGGGCGACCTGCTCGTCCCCGAGGGCCGCCTGCCGCTCCTGTACGTACCCTGCCGCGACCGCGCAGCTCACCTGCCGGAGATAGCCGAGCAGCCGGTGCTGGACGAGGAGTACGTCCGGCAGGTCGCCCGGCTCGGCCGTCGCGAGGACCTGGGCCGCGCACTCCTCCGCACCGAAGTGGTAGGCGCCGACGACGGCTTCCAATGGCACGCCCTCGTCGGCGCGTCGGGCCGACGACTCGCTGATCCTCTCCAACTCGGCCTCCTCCGGCAGCTCGCCGTGGCGCAGCACCCGGATGAAGGCCCGGATCCCGCGGTCCACCTCCTTGGTGATCTCACCGCGGAGCTGCTCCGAGGGCAGGGCTCCGTAGGCGGGCAACTGCTCGACGAGCCGGGCCGTCACGGCCGGCGCCAGGGTCGGCGCGGCGGCCAGGAGCCGCTCGTGGACCGGGACGCCGCCGAACTGCGGCCCCACCGCACGCTCCGCGGGTTTGGACATGGTCACAATTCACTCCACGAATCTCTGTTGTGCGACCCGGAGACATGGCCCCGTCCCGCCCCCATGCTGTTTCCAGGACGTTACTGACTAGTTGGTAACACGCCAGCCCGGTGGACCGCCACACGCGTTCAGACCCAGAGCGCATCCTCCACCGGATCCCCACGCCCCCCACCCGCACCGGAGGACCGCCGTGCCCGCGCCGCAGGCCGCCGCGCACCCGTCTGATGACGCCGCCGTCCTGCCGGTGTTGCCCGCGCCGCCTGCGCCCGTTGATCCGTTCATCAGCGCCGACCGCTGACACCTGCCAGCTCCGACAGATCCAGCTGCGACAGATCCAGCGATCCCATTCCACGATTCGGGGGAGTCATGCCCAAGAACGCCGTCCGCCTACTGGCCACCGCCCTTGTCACCGCGATGGCCCTGGCCGCCGCTCCGGCGGCGACGGCCGCCGAGGCCGCCGCGCCCGCGCCGGCGAGTGCTACCGCGAGCGACCCCTTCTACGCCTACACCGGCAGCGAACCCCTGTCCTCGTTCGCGCCGGGCACCGTGCTGAAGACGCGGACGCTCCAGTACCACCTCGTGGGCCTTCCCACCCCGGTCAAGGCGATCCAACTGCTCTACCGCACCACCGACGCCCAGGGTCGCCCGTCCGCCAACGTGACCACGGTGGTGCGCAGCCTGACGGGCGACAGCAGCAAGGCGGTGTCCTACCAGTCGTTCTACGACTCGCTGGACCCCGAGGACGGCCCCTCCCGGGCCATCGCCGGCAACCTCAGCCTGGGCGGCGCCATCGCGAACGTGGAGGCCGTCTTCATGGCGCCGCTGCTGCTCCAGGGCTACAACCTCGTCATCCCGGACACCGAGGGCCAGACCGCCAATTTCGCGGCGGGCCCCGAGTACGCGACCAACACGCTGGACTCGATCCGCGCCGCGACCCGGGCCGCGGAGACCGGTATGAACGCGGACACCAGGTTCGGCCTGATGGGGTACTCCGGCGGCGCCATCGCGACCAACTGGGCGGCCGCGCTCGCCCCGTCCTACGCGCCCGAGGTCAACAGCAAGCTGGTGGGATTCGCCGAGGGCGGTCTGCTCGTGGACCCGGCGCACAACCTCAAGTACGTGGACGGCTCCCTCGTGTGGTCGGGTGTCATCCCCATGGCGATCATCGGCGTCTCCCGGTCGTACGACATCGACCTCAAGCCCTACCTCAACAGCTACGGCCTGGAGGTGTACCGGAAGCTGGAGCGCGGGTCGATCGTCGACGCGCTGGGCCACTACCCCGGGCTGACCTGGAAGAAGATGGCGAAGTCGCAGTACTCCGACCCGAATTCGGTGCCCGCCTTCGTCCAGGTGGTGAACAGGATCAACCTCGGCTCCGCGCCCACCCCGACCATCCCCGGGTTCATCGCGCAGGGCAACGGGGGAGTCCTGGAAGGCACCTTCAGCAACCGCCCGGGCATCGGCACCGGTGACGGGGTCATGGTCGCCGGAGACGTGCGGACGCTCGCCCGGCAGTACTGCGGAACCGGCAACGGCGCGATCAAGTACCAGCAGTTCGACCTGCTCAGCCACGTCGGCGTGCCCGTCATCTGGGCGCCCGTCGCGATGAACTGGCTGAGCGACCGCTTCGCGGGGAGGAACGCCCCGTCCGACTGCGGCCGGATCCCCGCGGGCAACTCCCTGGCGCCGGAGGTTCCGGTGCCGACGTCCTGACTCCTCGAACACCCCGGGGCCCCGTCAGTGCCGACGGCCGACGTGGGGGCACGGCCCGCTGTTATGGTCGCCGGAGGATGTCGGATACGACGGGGGACTCGCGTTGGGCGACCTGACACCGCGGCGCCCGGCGCTGCGCGCGGCGGACGGGATGTGGCTCGGGCTGGTCGCGGCGCTCGCCGCGCTGATGGTCGTCGCGCTCGGGGTGCGGTACGCCGACGCCGGCGAGCCCGGCGCGGTGGACGCGCGGATCGGGGCGGCGGTGGACGCTGTGCGGCCGTCGCCGTGGCGGCAAGTCGCCCTGGCCGTGGACTACTTGGGGGAGCCCCTGGGAGCGGCGGCGCTGGTCGCCGCCATCGTGGCGGGCTGTCTGCTGCTCCGGCGGCTTCGCGCGGCGGCGGTCGTGGTCGGCGGCGCCGGCGCGGCCGTGGTGACGGCGACGCTGCTCAAGCACGTGGTGGGACGCACCATCAACGGCGGCTACCTGTCCTACCCGAGCGGGCACACCGCCTTCCTCACCGCGCTCGCCCTCCTGGCGGCGCTGCTCGCGACCGGCCGTCTCGGCCTCGGCAGGACGGCCGGCGCGCTGTTCGTCCTGGCCTCGGCCCTGGTCGCGGGCGCGGCCATGGGCTGGGCTCAGGTCGCCCTGGGCGCGCACTACCCGACCGACGTCCTCGGCGGCTGGTGCACCGCGCTGGCGGTGGCGCCGACGACCGCGTGGCTGGTCGATCGGGTGGCCGACGCCGGTCGCCGGTAGTGCCACTGACGCTACGTCATGCCAGGCGCCGGAAGACGGGCTTCACCGCCCGCCCGGCCAGCCAGGGGGTGGGGTCACCGGCGTCCAGCGCCTTGCGGTACACCGCGCACGCCTGGGCCACCACCTCGACCGTGTGCTCGATGTCGGCGTCGCCGAGCGCGCTGCTCACCACGAACGACGGGGCCAGCACCCCGCCCATGAGGAGCCGGCGCAGGAACAGCGTGCGGTACTCCTGCGACGGCCGCCCGTTCCCGTCGAGGGTGGCGAAGACCAGGTTGCTGGCCCGGCCCCGTACGACGAGGTGGTCGCCGACGCCCATGCCGGCCGCGGCCTCGCGGACACCGGCGGCCAACCGCTCGCCGAGGGCGTGCAGTTGCGCGGTGATGCCCTCCTCGGCATAGGTGCTCTGCACGGCCATCGCGGCGGCCAGGGAGTGCGTCTCCGCGCCGTGCGTGGTGGACAGCAGGAACACCCGGTCGCCGGGGTGGCGCAACCCGCCCCGTTCCATCAGCTCGCGGCGCCCGGCCAGCGCGGAGACGGCGAACCCGTTGCCCAGCGCCTTGCCGAAGGTGGAGAGGTCGGGGACGACGCCGTACAGGCCCTGGGCGCCCGCCTCGGACCAGCGCAGGCCGGTGATCATCTCATCGAAGACCAGTACGCAGCCGTGCCGGTCGGCCAGTTCGCGCAGGCCCGCGAGATACCCGGGCGGTGGCTCGGTGTGGCCGGCGGGTTCGAGGATCAGGCAGGCGACCTCGCCCGCGTACCGGGTGAGCAGTTCCTCCGTGGCGGCCAGGTCCCCGTAGGGGAACGCCACGGTGAGTTCGGTGGTCGCCGCCGGAATCCCGGCGGACATCGGCGTGGTGCCGATGAACCAGTCGTCGACGGAGAAGAACGGGTGGTCGCCGCAGATGGCCACCCGCGGGCGCCCGGTGACGGCGCGGGCGAGGCGTACCGCGGCGGTGGTGACGTCGGAGCCGTTCTTCGCGAACTTCACCATCTCGGCGGTCGGCACCGTGGCCAGGAACCGCTCCGCCGCCTCCACCTCCACGATGGACGGACGGACGAAGTTGCTGCCGCGGTCGAGTTCCCGCCGTACCGCCTCGACCACCCGCGGGTGGGCGTGGCCGAGGCTCACCGACCGCAGGCCGGAGCCGTATTCGACGTAGCGGTTGCCGTCTACGTCCCACACGTGGGCGCCGCGGCCGTGGCTGACGACCGGGGCCAGGTCCGCGGGGAACTGGTCGTCGCCCTTGGCGTAGGTGTGCGCGCCCCCGGGGATCAACTCGTGCAGCCGCTCGTTCGCCTGCCTCGACCGCGGCAGGTCGAGCTCTTCGGTGTGTTCGGTGGCCACGACTGCCTCAACTCTCCTTGTGCTTGAGGACCTCGGCGAGGCCCGGTGCCTCACGGTCCCGCTGGGACATCGACGTGGCCGGCAGCGGCCAGGGGATGGCGAGCTCCGGGTCGTCGAAGGCGATCGTCACGTCCTCGGCCGGATCGTGCGGGCGGTCGATCCGGTACGAGGTGTCGGCGGTCTCGGTCAGCGCCTGGAAGCCGTGCGCGCACCCCGCCGGGATGTACAGGGTCGTCTGCGTCTCGCCGGACAGCTCGAAGGTGGCCACGTTGCGGTAGGTCGGCGAGTCCGTCCGCAGGTCAACGACGACGTCGAAGACCATCCCGTACGAACACCGCACCAGCTTGGCCTCGCCCGCACCGGAGCGCAGGTGCAGCCCGCGCAGCACGCCCCGGACCGAGCGGGACAGACTGTCCTGGACGAAGGCGTCCGGGTCGATGCCCACCGAGCGGACCACGTCGGCGTCGAAGGTGCGGCAGAAGAAGCCGCGTTCGTCGGCGTACGGCGTCGGTTCGAACAGGTACGCACCGGAGATCGCCGGGACTTCGGTCGCTTTCATTGCGGTCATGGAGCCTTCCGCGCGGTGTGGGTGTGGTCGGTTGCCGTGAACAAGGCCGTGGTCAGGGCGGTGAACTGGTGCTCCAGGCGCCGCGCGGCGTCCTGGTTGCGCTCGGTGAGGGTGCTGCGCAGCTCCGCCGCCCGCCCCTCCAGTGCCCGGAACTGTTCGAGCAGCCGGTCGGCGTCGACCTCCCGGGCGGGGTGGCAGTATGCGGCCAGGCCCATCTGAGCCATCAGCGCGTCACTCTTCGCCGCGTAGCTGAGTGCGAGCGTCGGCGTGCCGACCTTCAGCGCGCAGACCAGGTTGTGGTACCGGGTCGCCACCACGGAGTCGGCGGCCGCCATCTCCTTCATCAGGTCGGCCAGCGAGGCCGTCTCGGCGGAGGTGACCAGCGGCGAGTCCACCGCGTCGATGATCGCGTCGACCACCGGCGCGTCGCACTCGTCGCCGGTGACCAGCCGGACAGGCCTGCCGTCCTCGACCAGTGCGCGCACGAAGCGGATCGTCCCGTCCAGGTAGCGCCGGTGGATCTCCCCGGCCCGGGCGCGGTCGTCGTCGCCGCCGTGGAAGTCCATGACGCCGACGCAGACGGGGCCCGGCGCTCCCGGGTGCGCGCCCGCCCCCGGTGTCGGCAGGGCGAAGGCGAGGTCCGGGTACACCTCGTCGCGCGCGGTGTCCACGCCCATCGCCCGCATCGCGTCACGGGACGGGGCGTCCCGGTACGACCGGTAGGCGGCGAGCCGCGCCGACCACCGCACCAGGGTGCGCGTGGGCCGGTTGCCGATCTCGGCGGCGCCGACGCCGACCAGCGCGACCCGGGTGCCGAGCAGCCGGCCGCTCGCGCACAGCAGGAACAGCGAGTACGGGAAGCCCCACGGCCGCAGGGGCAGCGTGGCCTCCAGCACGCCCATGCCCGGCACGATCACCACGTCGTGCCGGCGCACCCAGGCGGCGGTGCGGAAGACGTCGACGAGTTTGCCCACGCCCTTCCCGGCGACGGCGCCCGCCCGCGACGCGGTCCGGTACTCCCCGCGGAACCAGTGCAGCCGCGTCGCGGAGATCCCGTACCGGCTCGCGACGATCTCGGGCCCGCCGCACAGCGCGTCCACGACGGCCTGCGGGTGTTCGGCGCGGAGGTACCCGAGCACGGCCTCCAGCGACCCGTCGTTGCCGAGGTTGCCCGAGCCGAGCAGGCCGAACACCCCGACGCGCGGGGGAGTCACGTCCGCCTCCCTTCGCGGCCCGCGACGACGGCGTCGACGGAGACGGTCAGCAGGGCCGGGTCGACCGGGGCCCGGTCCTCGACCCGCTCGCCGGCGCCCGGCCGGACCCGGCTGGTCATCCAGGCGGCCAGGTGGCCGTAGCAGGCGCGCCGGTCCGCCGCGGACAGCGGCGCCCGCCGGATCGCCGCGACGAAGCCCCAGACGTACTCGGCCAGCAGCCGGGGCGTCGGGTGCAGCGCGCCTGCCCGGCGCGGGTCCAGATTGACGCACCGGGAGCGCTTGCCGGGGTTCGCCCGCTCGGCGCGGGTGGGGTGGTCGCGGCGGAAGTACAGCAGCTCCGGCACCTGGTGGAAGGGCCCGTGCAGGACGATCTCGGCGACGAACGTACGGTCCGCGTGGTGGTAGCTGTCGTGCGGCTTCACCCGGCGCAGTACGTCGGCCCGCATCACCCCGTAGAAGTCGTCGCCGCCGGGCGCGAACAGGAAGCTGCGGAAGCGCTCCGGCGCGTGCGGCGAGTCGGTGGCGATCCCGTACTCGTACGGGACCTTCACCCGGCCGTCGCCGTCGATCACGGCCTGCCCGGAGTGCGCCAGGACGATCTCCGGCCGCTCGTCGAGCGCCTCCACGCAGCGCTTCAGCAGGTCCCGGGCGTACAGGTCGTCGTGCGAGGCCCACTTGAACAGCTCGCCGCGGCACTCGGTGAACACGTGGTTGTGGTTCGGTGCGGCGCCGATGTTCCGGGGCAGCCGCAGGTACCGGATGCGCGAGTCCTGCGCGGCGTACTTGCGGCAGATGCCTTGGGTCCCGTCGGTCGAGGCGTTGTCGGAGATGACCAGTTCGAAGTCCTCGTAGGTCTGGCCGAGCAGGGCGTCGAGCGACTCGGCCAGGTACTCCTCGCCGTTGTACACGGGCAGGCCGATGCTCAGCCTGGGTCGGGCGGTCATTGCGTCCTCACTTCGGGGATCGGGTTGGGATGGTGCTCGCGCAGGGCGGACCGCAGCTGTAGCCACCACACGGCCGAGCCGCTCAACGTCGCGGCCGCGACGCCCCAGGCCGAGCCGACCGTGCCGGCCACGGCCGCCCCGCCGAGGCCGCCGCTGACGTAGAAGGTGGAGGCGATCAACTGGCAGCGCAGGCTGCGCCGGGCCGCGGCGAGCGCCCGCAGCCCGGCCGCCGCGCCCGTGCCGAGGCTCGCGCCCACGACGCCGAGCGTGGCCGGCACGATGAGCTCCGACGCGGAGCTCCAGACGTCGCCGAGTACGAGCTCGCCGCCCCGGTCCGGCACCAGCAGCAGTGCCGCGCCCCAGAGCAGCGCGGCGGTGGCCTGCCCACCGCCCAACAGGAGGCAGAACCTGCCCAGCCGGTGCGGGGCCCGCCGCAGCACCCGCGCCGCCTCCGCGACGGTGACCAGGGACAGCCCCATCAGCACGGCGAGGAACGGGCCGAGCAGGAGCTCGGCGCCCCGGACCGCGCCCACCGAGCCGACCCCGACGATCGCGCCGAGCCCGTACGCCCGCAGTTGGGCCGCGCCGCTGAGGCTGACGTTCTCGACCAGGTACCGGGAGCCCAGGTCGCGGTGCTCGCGAAGCCACTCGCGCGCTCCGGCCAGCCGGGGCAGGATGCCGCACTGGAAGCAGCCGTACCCCGCGGCCACCGCGGCGGACGCGCCCCAGGCGAGCACGAAGGCGGCCACGCTGCCCACGCGGGCCGCCACCACCATGGCCGGGACGAGCGCGACGCCCATCAGGAGGTCGTTGACGAACGCCTTGCGCCCGGCGCCCGCGGCGAAGAACGAGAACCGCCAGGCGTCCTGGAGCAGCAGCCCCGGCAGCACGGCGCCGAGGCAGGCGAACGCGGGCCCCACGGGGCCGCCGAGCGCGAGGCCGACCGCCAGGCACGCCGCGCCGATGGCGCCGCCGACGCCGAGGGCGGCGCCCGACGACCGGGCCACCGCCCCGCGCCAGGACGCCTCCGGCGCGCCGCTGAAGCGGACCACCAGGGGATCGGTGGCCAGCCCGCGGGAGACGTTGAGCACCACGCCGTAGGTCACCCAGGCCAGGCTGAACACACCGAACGCGGCCAGCCCCAGCGAGCGGGCCACGTAGATCCCCACCGCGAAGTTGGTCATGCTGGAGGCCGCCTGGTCGGCCAGCCCCCAGGACAGCCGCCCGGCCATGGCCCGCGTGGCGGTCCGCCGCTGCGCCGGTGTCGTCGCGTTCTCCCCGTCGGTGGTCATGGGTGTCATGCCTTGATCAGCCCGGCGCCGTGCAGGGCGTCAGCCGCGGCGGCGACGGTGTCGAACGGCAGCCCGGACCGCTCGGCGACGTCCAGCAGACCGTGCTCGCCGTCGGAGAGGCTGAGCACCCAGAGCATGGCCATCTCGGCCTGCTTCGCGTCGCTGCGGCCGCCGAGCGAGTCGTACAACCCGCGCCGCCCCAGTTGCGGTTCGCCGTACGGGCTGAGGTTGACGTAGCGCCGGTTGCGGTCCAGGACGGCGAACGCCTCGCGGCAGACGGCGAGCGTGTCCGCCATCGCCTCCGGGGAGACGAAATCCGGGTTGTCCGCGGAGGTGTGGTATTCGGGGTAGCCGGCGTACGGGGTCCGGCTGAGCGAGCCCACGCCGAGATCGAACCCCGGCGAGCAGAACTGCCGCTCGTCATAGCCGTACGGAGTGAACTCCGTGACGCGATGCGGGCGTTCGGAGGCGGTGAGGACGTGCCGCAGCACCCGGTCGATCTCCGCGTCACCGCGCCTGCTCTGTTTGTAGGTCAGTTGGCCCCGGTCGCCGGCGCAGGCCAGCACCAGCCCGTGCTTGACCCGCTCCACCCGCTCCGCGTTGCGGGCCAGCCAGGTGATCGCCCCGATGGTGCCGGGTGCGAACAGGAACCGGTAGGTGTAGTACGGCGTCGTCTCCGCCAGCGCCCGGGCCAGGAACACCGCCACCGCGATGCCGGCCAGGTTGTCGTTGGCCAGCGACGGGTGGCAGACGTGGCAGGAGACGATCACCTCGTCGGGGACCTGCCCGGGCACCACGTGCTCGGCGTAGGTGAGGTGGCCGTCCGCGAGCGTGGAGTCGATGCGCACCTCGTAGTCGCCGTCCGGCAGCGCGTCCAAGGTCTCCTGAGCCAGGCAGAACCCCCAGGTCGGCTTGTAGTAGCTGGTGCGGTACGGGACCCACGCCGGGTGGTCCGGCAGGGTGTGCAGGTGTTCGCGCAGTTCGGCCAGCGGCATGGTCGCCGACACCGGCACGCTGTAGCCGAGCACGTGCAGGCTGGACGCGGCGAAGTCGACGACCCGGTTGCCCGCGGTGTCGGCGACGTACGCGTCCCGGATGTTCCACTCCTGCGGCACCGTCCAGTCGAGCACCTGGGTCCCGGTCGGTACCTCGTGCACCTGCAACGGGACGTACTCGCCGACGATCTCCAGGGTCGCGCGCACACCATCGCCGGTGATGCTCCGGCACAGCGGGTACAACCGCTCCACCAGGGCGTGCATCTCCTCGCCGGCCAGGGTCATCGGCGCCACCGCAGGGTGTCGTCGACCGCGCCGGCCTCGGACGCCGCGCGCAGCACGGCCAGCCGGGTGAAGCGCCGCTCGAAGTCCTCCCGGGTCAGCCCGTGTTTCCGGTAGGCCTCGGCGAGTTCGAGCGCGCCCTGCTTCACCGTCCACTCGCAGTCGAAGCCGGGCACCGCGGCGCGGAACCGGGAGAAGTCCACCCGGTACGACCGCGGATCGGCCCCGTTCTCCCCGGTGATCCGCACCTTCGCGCCGGACACCGCCTCGGCGACCTGCTCGGCGATCTCGGCGACCGTGACGTTGTTGGTCTCGCTGCCGATGTTGAACGCCCGGTCGTGCACCGCTTCCCGCGGCGCGCTCAGCGCGGCCGCGAAGGCCCGTGCGATGTCGGCGGCGTGCACCAGCGGCCGCCAGGGGGTGCCGTCGGAGAGCACCAGCACCTCTCCGGACAGCAGCGCGTGGCCCACCAGGTTGTTCAGCACGATGTCGGCGCGCAGCCGGGGCGAGTAGCCGAAGGCGGTGGCGTTGCGCATGTACACCGGGCTGAAGTCGCCGTCGGCCAGCGCGTGCAGGTCGTCCTCCACCCGCACCTTGGACTCCGCGTACGGAGTCACCGGGCGCAGCGGGGCGTCCTCGGCCACCAGGTCGCCTCCGCCGGCGGCGCCGTACACCGAGCAGGTCGACGCGTACAGGAAGCGCCGCACTCCGGCCTCGCGGGCCAGCTCGGCCAGCCGCACGGACGCGTGGTGGTTGATGTCGTAGGTGAGGTCCGGCGCCAGCGCTCCCAGCGGGTCGTTGGACAGCGCGGCCAGGTGGATCACGGCGTCCACCCCGGCCACGTCGTCGGCCGTGACGTCGCGCAGGTCCACCCGCCGCCCCGGCGGGTCGGCGGGCACCGGGCCCAGGACGCAGTCGGCGAACAGGCCGGAGTCAAGACCGATGACCTCGTGCCCGGCCGCCGCCAGGACGGGGGCCATCACGGTGCCCAAGTAGCCCTGATGCCCGGTCAGTAGTACGCGCAAGGTTCATTCCCCCAGGTCGAGAGCGAGTTTGGTGACGGCGAACGCCTCGGCGTAGCGCGCGTTGCATTCGATGCCGCGAATCCGTGCGAGACCGAGGAAGGCCTCCCGGTCGTACCAGGGGCGGTGCCGCTGCGAGGGGTAGTGCTCCTGCAGCAGCGCCACCTTCCGCTCGGCGATCTCCGGCGACAGCGGCTGGTACGCCGTTGGACGGCCGAGATCCCCGTCCCACTTGACGATCTCGTAGCCGAGCACGAGGTGGTCGCGGAACGCGGTGGTCACCAGCTTCGCCAGGCAGCGGTGATCCTGGTGCGCGTCGTCGGTGCGCGGTGCCAGCACCAGATCCGGATCGGTCCGTACGCGCAGCTCCTCGACCGCGCCCTTGGCCTCGTCCCAGTGCGCGGGCATCCGGCCGTCCGGCAGCTTGAGCACGGTCAGCCGCAGATCGGCGCCCGGGCAGAAGGCGGCGAGCGCGGCCCGCTCCTCCGCCTCCCGCTCGCTGCCGCCGCCGGAGAGCACCAGTACGTCGATACGGACACCCGGCCGCGCGAGGCACAGCGCCAGCAGCGTGCCGCCGGCACCGATGGCGATGTCGTCGCAGTGCGCGCCCACCGCGACGATCCGGTCCAGGGGCCCGGCCCCGAGCCGTATCACGAGGGCCTCGCCCCGGCGCCGTGCCCGCCGCCGGCCGTGCCCGCAACCGCGCCGTCTCTCTCCCACACGGCCCACGGGCGGTCGCCCACGGCGTAGGCGGCGTCGAGCGAGGCCCGCTCCTTCACGGTGTCGGTCGGCTTCCAGAAGCCGCGGTGCTGGTGCGCCACCAGCCTGCCGCGCTTGGCCAGTTGGGCACATCCGTCGGCTACCAGGTCGCCGTTCTCCGGTATGTGGTCGAAGACCTCCTGGCGGAGCACGAAGTAGCCGCCGTTCTCCCACAGCGGCAGTTCGCTCACCGGGGTGATGCCCCCCACCAGGCCGTCCTCGCCCAGGTCCACGCAGTGGAACGAGGACTGCGGAGGCACCACCATCATCGACGCCCCGGCGTCGCGCTGGGAGAACCGGTCGATCATCTCCGGCAGCGGGGCGTCGGTGAGCACGTCGGCGTAGTTGGCGAGGAACATCTCGTCGCCGTCGAGGTGGTGCCGCACCCGGCGCAGCCGCTCACCGATCGGCGACTCGATGCCGGTCTGCGCGAAGGTGATCGTCCAGTCGGCTATGTCGGTGGACAGCAACTCGGCCTGCCCGCCCCGCAGCACGAAGTCGTTGGACGTCGTCTCCTCGTAGTTGAGGAAGAAGTTCTTGATGTGGTGGGCCCCGTACCCGAGGCACAGGATGAACTCCTTGTGCCCGAAGTACGCGTAGTAGCGCATGACGTGCCAGATCAGCGGCCGCGGACCGACCATCGCCATCGGCTTCGGTAAGTCGTCGGAGGCTCCGCTGCGCATGCGCAGCCCGTAACCGCCGCAGAACAGTACGACCTTCATGACTTCACCTCGACAATGCTCAGTTCCGGGATGGGGAAGACCAGCCGGCCGCCCCAGTCGTGCACGAAGGACAGCTGCTCGACCAGCTCCTCCCGCAGGTTCCACGGGAGGACGAGCACGTAGTCCGGCTTGTCGGCCGCTATCTGCTCGGGCGGCAGGATCGGGATGCGGGTCCCGGGCGTGAACCTGCCGTGCTTGTAGGGGTTGCGGTCCACCGTGTACGCGAGCAGGTCGGGCCGGATGCCGCAGTGGTTGAGCAGGGTGTTGCCCTTGCCCGGAGCGCCGTAGCCGACGACCGTCTCGCCGCGCTCGGCCGCCTCGATGAGGAACCGCAGGAGGTCCCGGCGCACCTTGGCCACCCGGGCGGAGAACTCGGTGTACCCGGACAGCTCCTGGAGCCCGGCGGCCTTCTCGCGGTCCAGGACGTCGGCCACCTGCCGGCTCGGCTCGCCGGCCACCTCGGCCGGACGGGCCCACAGTCGGATGGAGCCACCGTGGGTGGGCAGCAACTCAACGTCCACGAGGGTGAGTCCGCCGCTGGCCAGCGCCCGGGCCGCGGACGCGACCGTGTAGTACTGGAAGTGCTCGTGGTAGATCGTGTCGTACTGGTTCTCCTCGATCAGGGTCAGCAGGTGCTGCACCTCGATGGAGACCCAGCCGTCGTCGGCGACCAGGGCGCGCAGCCCCTGGGTGAACCCGACCACGTCGGGGATGTGCGCGTACACGTTGTTGGCCACGACCAGATCGGCCGGACCGTGCTCGCCGCGGACGGCGGCGCCCGTGGCCGGCTCCAGGAACGCCGTGAGCGTCGGCACGCCCGCCTCCCGCGCCGCCGCGCCGACGTTCACCGAGGGCTCGACGCCGAGGCAGCGGATCCCGCGCTCCACCACGTGCTTGAGCAGGTACCCGTCGTTGCTCGCGACCTCCACCACGAAGGCGTCGTCGCCGAGGCCCACCCGCTCCACGGCGTCCGCGACGAACGTGCGCGCGTGCTCCACCCAGGAGGTCGAGTAGGAGGAGAAGTACGCGTACTGAGTGAAGGTCTCCTCCGGCGTGATCAGCGGAGGGATCTGCGCGAGCCAGCAGTCGGTGCAGACCCGCAGGTGCAGCGGGTACGCCGGCTCCGGCCGGTCCAGTTGGTCCGCGGCGAGAAAGCTCTCGCACGGCGGGGTCGCCCCCAGGTCGACGACGCTCGCCAGCGCCGCCGAGCCGCAGAGTCGGCATCGTGTCATCTACTGCCCCCATCCCTGCTCGCGCGGGTGCCCCGTCGCGAGCCAGCGTGTTCCGTCTCCTACCGGCGGCGCACCGTCCCCGCCGCCGTACCGGCCCGCGATCGCGGTGCGGTACTCCTCCACCAGGCGCTCCAGCCCGACCGCCGGGCTGAACCCCTCCTCGTAACGGCGCCGGGCCGCCCGTCCCATCTCCCGGTTGCGGGCCGGCTCGGCCGCGATGCGGCGCAAGCAGGCCGCGAGCGAGGCGGGCTCACCCGGCTGGTGGAGCAGCCCGGTCACCCCCTCCTCGACGAGTTCGACGAACGCGCCGTGACCGGCGGCGACGGTCGGGACCCCCGCCGCCATCGCCTCCACGACCACCAGGCCGAACGCCTCCAGCCACGTGGACGGAGCCACCACGGCGACCGACCGCGCGATGGCCTGCCGGCACTGGGCCGGGTCGTACAGGCCGACGTACCGTACGTCGTCACGGCCTGCCGCCCAGGCGGTCACCTCGCGCTCCAGCGGCCCGGTGCCGGCGATCACGAGCGGCACGCCCGCACCGCCGTCCGCGGCGAGCTCGTCCCACGCGGACATGAGCAGCCGCACGCCCTTGGCCTCCGCGAGCCGGCCCAGGTAGAGCAGGTGCTCCCCGGCGCCCGATCGGCGGACGTCCGGCTCCGGCACGAAGTTGTGCTTCACCGCCAGCCGCTCGGGTGGCATGCCGGCCCGTTCCAGGACGTCGCGCTGCGCCGCGGAGATGCAGAGGAACCGCTCCACGCCGGACCACCACCGGCGCCGGTTGACCGACAGGCTGACCGCGAGCGGCACGGTCGCCAGCCGGGAGCTGCGGTAGCAGCCGTGCCGGACGGCGGGCAGCGCCGAGGCCCCGACGCACTCGGCGCACGGCCGGCCGTCGCGCTGCAGCGTGCCGGGCGGGCAGACCTGGGTGTAGTTGTGCAGCGTGGCGACGGCGGGCACGCCGGCATCGGCGCAGGCGGCCAGCACCGCGGGCGACAACAGCGGGAAGACGTTGTGGACGTGCACCACGTCCGGCCGCTCGCTGCGGAGCCGGGCGGCGAGCTCCTTGCGTACCGCCGGGTTCCACGGCACCAGCAGCGGCAGCGCCGCCTTGGAGACCAGGGACCGGGCGGCGATGTCGTCGCTGCGCCGCTCGAACACCTCGACCCGGTGGCCGGCCCCGCGCAGCAGCGCCACCTCCTGGTCGACGACCTTGTTCTCCCCGCTCGGCTGCGCCGAGGCGTAGCGGTTGTGCACCACGAGGACGTGCATGCTCAGTTCACCTCCGATTTCCGGGCCCATTGCGGTACGCGTCGCCGGGGGAGTCCGGGCGTCGACGGGGGAGCGGCAGCGGCGGGCGCCGCCAGCAGCGAGGCGGCCACGGCCAGATGCAGCAGGTAGGGCGAGGCGTCGCCCAGCCCGGCCTCGGTGTACGACGCGATGGCGCAGTAGCTGATCAGGAAGAGCGCGCAGGCCCGCTGGAGCGAGGGCGGGCGCAGCAGCGCGACACCGCCCAGCACGATGATGACCGCCGCCACGATGGCGGTGCCGGTCAGACCCTGCTCGTGGTAGACGGCCAGCCAACTGTTGTCGATCGGCAGCCCGCCGAAGGACTTGTCGCCCAGACCCGAGCCGAACAACTGCTCCGAGACGGTCCGGGGGGCGGCCAGCAGGGCGTCCCACACCTTGGCCCGGCCGGTGAGGTTGGAGAAGTTCTCCTTGCTCTGTCCGCGCAGGAACCACGCCTGCAGCGCGGAGTTGAACGCCACCGCGGCCACCGTGGCGCACAGCACCGCCCAGGCGAAGAACCGGCGGGCGGCGGCGCTGGTCAGGACGAGCGAGCCGATCGCCAACGTCAGCCCGACGAGCAGGCCGAGCGTGGCCGTGCGGGTATGGGTCAGCGCGAGCAGGACGAGCGCCGGCACGATGACCAGCGCCGCGCTGCCCCTGTCGGCCCGGCGGCCCAGGAGCAGCAGCACGGTGAGCCCGATGATCACCGCGGCGTACTGGCCGATCTGCGGCGGGGTGAGCGGCCACAGCGCGCCGACCAGCCGCCCGCCGTAGAGCTCGGGCATGGCCGCGCCCGGGGAGATGAGCAGGCCGGCGGCCACCGACGCGAGCACCGCGAAGTACAGCCGGATGTGGTGCCGGACGAAGTTCGGGCTGCCGTCCCACCAGCGGCTGAGCAGCCACAGCGTGCCGACGAAGAGCCCCAGCCTGGTGCAGCGGAACAGCGCGCCGAACCCGGACTCCAGGTTCGCGCTGGAGAGCACGCTCGGCACCAGCAGCAGCGTGAGCAGGAACAGGTACGCGCTGGCCCGGACGCGCAGCCGCAGATTGAGGGCGAGCGCCAGCGCGAACGCGGCCACCAGCGAGCCCATGGTGATCATCTGGATGAGGGAGCGGGGCAGCGGGACGATGGTCTTCGCCCCGGCGGAGCCGAGCGTGTTGAGGATCAGCAGCCCCCAGACGACCCCGACGGCCCTCGGGGTGGCGTCGGGGCGCGGTTCGACGTCCCGGTCCATCTCAACCACCGGCCTGTGGTTGGAAGGTGCTGCCCGCGTCCTGCTGGTACGGCGCACCCTGCCACTGCCCGAAGTCCAGCTCCCGGCTCGGATCGTGGGCGATGAAGCTCCACGGCCCGAGGTAGACGTTCTCGTGCCAGCGGTTCTGCTGCTCGTGGGTGATCGCCTCGGCCACCGGTTCGCCCTTGTACGGCGACCAGTCCGGGTACGTGCCGTAGTTGGCCAGCACCGCCATCCGGCCGCACTCGACCATGCACCCGACGACGGACGTGTCCAGCACGAAGCGGTTGTGGTGGATGTCCACCCGCTGGGTCTTCCACCGGCAGTCGGCGTAGAGCGGTGCGGTGGCGATCGCCGGCCGTGCGCAGCGGTCGGTGCCCTTCACCAGCAACGTGCAGTCGCCGGACGAGGTGTTGGCCGGGCTGTTGCAGAACCGGTCGGCGTTCTCCCACAGGGTGATCCCGGACCAGTTGTTCTCCAGCAGGTTCTGGTCGACCTCGATCTTGTCCGTACGCGCCGGGATCCGCGGCTCGCCCCCGGACTCGGACAAGTAGACGGTGGCGAAGGGGAAGGTGTCGCCGCGGTCGGCCTTCTTGCGGCCCTCGACCACGTTGTTCCCCCGGATCGTGTTCTTCCGGATGGCCGCGTTGTAGCTGGTCTCGTAGATGAGCGCGGCGCCGTCGTTGGCTTCCAGCACGTTGTCCTCGATGCGGAAGTCGTTGTTGTTGGTGTCCGCCCACAACCCGGGTCCGCGGTTGTCGTGCACCCAGTTGCCGCGTATGTCGGCGCCGTTGACGGCCCAGAACTTGACGCCCCCGGTGCAGCCGCAGCCAGGCTGCTTGCGCTCCCAGTCGTCGGTGTTGTTGGCCGTGATCTCGTTGCCCTCGACCACCAGGCCGGTGACGGGGCCGCCGGACTTGTACGCGTTCAGTCCGTACTGGCCGTTGCCGCGCAGACAGCTGGCGGTGACCCGCTGGCGGGCCCCGGCCATCAGCCCGGCGCCGGAGTTGTTCTGGATCGTCGCGTGCTCGATCACCCACCCGTCGGCCGAATCGTGGTTGACCACGCCCTCGTTCTGCGGCGCGACGAACCCCCGCACGGTCAGGTAGCGGATGGTGACGCCGGGGGCTCCGCCACCGAACGCGTACTGGTTGGTGCTCCGGCCGTCGAGCACGGCGCCCGGCGCGCCGAGGTAGGTGTTCCCCTCCTTGGGGATCACCTGGGCGTAGCGGTCAGGATCGAGCCCGTGCTCGCCCGGTGCGAGCCAGAACGTGGTGTTCGGCGGACTGCTCTTGGTCTTCGCGGCCAGGTCACCCGCCACCGCCGGGTCGACCGTCACCGCGCCCGCCGGCGCCTGCGCCGGCCCGGCCGCAGGCTTGGCGCACACCTGGGCCACGGACGTCGAGGACGTCCCGGACGCGGAGGGCGCCCCGGACGCGGACGAGGTCCCGGACGGCTCCGCCCGGCCGTCCGGATCGCCCGTACAGCCGGTCGCCGTCAGCAGGGCCAGCGCCAGCGGTGCCGCCGGCAACGCCCAGTGCCGCCACTTGATCACCACGCCTCCTCCCTAGCCGCGGAACCTGAGTACGGTCACGAACTCCCCGGACGGCGCGGCGCCGTCGGCGACGCCCGTGCCGACCAGCGCCGTCGCGGGTTCCTTGCGCCCGAAGCCCGCGGAGAACCAGCCCAGCGGCGGGGCGCTCTCGCCGCGATGCGCCCGCCAGGACAGCTGTCCGGGCAGGTCGAGCACCGCGGAACGGTCCTCCCCGTCCCGGGTCCAGGTGAGCACCGCCCGGTTGCCCACCAGGTCAGCGGTGATCGCCGGGCCGAGGTGGAACGCCAGGCGCACGGCCCCGCCCTCGCCCCGTACCTCGTCGACCACCCGCAGTTCCCGGCTCGCGGCCGTGAGCTCCACCCGGCGCCGGTGCACGGAGCGCTCGTAGCCGTCGTGCTCGGCGCACCAGCGGACCGTGCCCCCGGAGGCGGCGCCGGAGGTGTCCGCGACCAGGACGCGGCTGCGGGCCTGCCGGGTCCACAGGAACGGGCCGCCGGAGACGGACTGGTCGGCGCCGCCCAATTGCAGCGTGTTGTGGCCGAGGGTCGACCGGAAGTACTGCCGCCACTCGGGCTGCCCGTGGTAGCAGAACGTCCCCGGGTCGGCGAGTACGTCGACCCCGTCGTGCCGGACCTCCACGGACAGCGCGTCCGCATGCGCATGCGCGGCGATCGACAGGAACCCGTGCGGGCCCCCGTCGCAGCGGCACCAGATCTCCTCCGGACCGCGCAGGATGGTCATGCCCGCATCGGCGAAATGGGCGGGCCGGCTCGCCGGGCGGGACACGGCCGGTGAGGAGGGCCGGATGAGCGCGGCCAGCAGCGGGGTGCGCACATCGGCAGCGGTCACTGCCGGCCACCACGCGAGCCTGCCGAACACGGCGTCCCCGGTGGCCAGCAGCGAGGCCCAGCGGTCGGTGCCCTCGCCGTCCACGACCAGACCGTGCCCGTCGTCCGCGTCCCCCTGGCGCGGCGGCCGCAGCCGGCCGTCCACGACGGCCGCGAGCGCGTCGGTCATCCGCAGCAGCACCAGCCGGACCGTCGCGGGGAGCGCCACGTCGGCGGCATCCGCCTCGGCCACGGCGGCCAGGCCGAGCTCCAGCACGAGCCCGTGGTACTCGGTGGCCAACTCGCGGTTGAGGCCGGAGTGGAAGGTGTTGCTCCGCAGATGCCGCTCCAGGGAACGCAGCGCGTCGGCCCGCCAGCGCGCCGAGGAGGGGAACCACCCGAACGCGCAGGCCGCGGCGAACTGCCCGGCGGACTCGGCGATGACGTGGTTGTTCGCCGAAGACCCCCGGCTGGGGAAGGCGGCCAGCCAGCGCTGGTGGTGCCAGATCTGCTCCACCGCCACCGGGTTGCCCTCGAACAGCCCGGCCGCGCCCGGCCAGCCGTCGAGCAGCCGGCGGATCCACACCCAGGACAGCAGCCGGATCCCCAGCTCGATGCCACTGATCCAGTGCACGCCGCGCAGCGGCGGGTTGGCCGCCCACCACGACCGCAGGTGCTCCGCGACCCGCTCGGCGTACCGCTCGTCCCCGGTGATCGCGTAGGCGGCGGAGAGCACGGTGAGGTACTGGTGCCGGGACGGCTCCCAGATCTGCTTGATGTCCCCGACCGCCTCCTCGTCCCGGTACGGCACGTCGAAGGCGTAGCCGAACGGGGCCCGGCGCCCGGTCTTCGGGTCGTACCACCAGTCCGGGTCGACCAGGTCGTCGCGCTCCACCCCGAAGAACTCGGTGTGCCCGGCCATCAGCCGGTCCGCCTCGGCGACGAGACGCTTCGCGGCGTCCGGCGGCACCGCGGCGATCGTCCCGGCCGGCAGTACGGCGGTGAACCGGGCGCCGGTCACGCTCGGGCAGTCCGGCCGCGCCGACCGCCACCGCCGCCTGCGCACCGCGTCGCCCACCCGGCCGCCGACCTCCCGCGGTCCCATCCGCGACAGCCGACGCAGGTACCAGCCCGGACTCCCCGAGATCACAGTCATCGGGCGCCCGCCAACGCCACCGGTGCCGAGGCGGCCAGGCTGGCCTGCACGGCGAGGGTGGCCGACGTGGTGGCGACCAGCGACTCCAGCGGCACCGGCATCGGCCCGCCGGTCCGCACGGCCCTGATGAACGCGGCCAGTTCGGCCGACTGGCCCTTGTCGCGGGCCTTGGGCAGCCGCGAACTGACCCACCGCTTGCGGCTGTACACCGATGCACGGACGAAGTCGTCGAACCGCAGCACCTTGCCGTCCGCCACGAGGTCCAGAGTCTCCTTGGGGAAGCCCGACGCGCCGGTGGTGACGTAGCTGATGTTGGCGGTGGACCCGTCCGGGTAGCGCAGCACGACCTGGAGGTCCTCGTTGCCGGGTGTGGTGACGGCGTACACCGAGACCGGGTCGGCCCCCAGCAGCCAGCTCGCCGTATCGATGAAGTGTCCGCCCTCGCCGGCGAACCGCGAGCCCTCGGTGCCCTGCTGGAGGTACCAGCTGCCGTGCCCGAGCCGGCCAGCGTTGACCAGGTAGCGCAGGCTCGCCGGACCCGTACGGGCGCCGAACCGGTCCCCGGCCTCCCGCAGCAGCGGCGCGAACCGGCGGTTGAAGCCCACCTGCAACCGGTCGTTGCCGGATTCCTCCACCGTCGCGAGCACACCGGCCAGCTCGTCCTCGGTGAGGGCCAGCGGCTTCTCTACGAACACGGCCTTGCCTGCGAGCAGCGCCTTGCGGGTCAGTTCGGCGTGCGAGCTGTGCCGGGTGACCACGAACACCGCGTCGATCGACGGGTCGCCGAGCACGGCGTCGAGATCGGTGGTCGCCTCGGCGAAGCCGAACTTCCGCTGCGCGTTGGCCGCGGACAGGGCCGTCGTGGTGACGACCGTCGACAACGTGACGCCGTCGCGCTCCGCGAGGTGCGGCAGCAGCATCGACGTCGCGTAGTTCCCCGCGCCGACGAACGCGAGGCGCACCGGCGCCTTCCCGGAGCGGGCCGGGGCGGGCGCCCCGCCGCCGCGCCGCACCGCGGGCACCGTGACCGACGGGGCCTGCGCCTCCCCTTCCCCCGCGTGTTCGGGGTACTGGAACAGCACGGCCACGGCCTTCAGCTCGCCCTCCTTCAGCCGCTGGTACGTCTTGACGGCGTCGTCGAAGTCGGCGATGTGGGAGATCAGGGGCTCCACGTCGACGCTGCCGCGGGCGAGGAGGTCGAGGAAGCACGCCAGGTTGCGGCGCTCGGTCCACCGCACGTAGCCGATCGGGTAGTCCCGGCCCTCCAGCTCGTACTCCGGGTCGTAGCGCCCGGGCCCGTAACTGCGGGAGAACCGGACGTCGAGCTCCTTCTCGTAGTACGCGTTCCACGGCAGGTCCAGACGGCACTTGCCGATGTCGACGACCCGGCCGCGGTCCCGGCTCAGCCGGGCGGCCAGCTCGACGGGCTGGTTGCTGCCGCCGCCGGCCGCCAGGTACACCTGGTCCACGCCGTGACCGCCGGTGAGCTCGGCGACGGCGGATTCCACGGCCGCGGACGCGGGATCGCCGCAGGCCACGGCGCCCAGGCCCGCGGCGAGCTCGCAGCGCGCCGGGTCGGGGTCGGCCCCGACGACGCGGACCCCCGAGGCGGCCAGGAGCTGCACCACCAGCTGACCGATCAGCCCGAGGCCGATGACCAGCGCCACCTCGCCGAGCTGGGGTTCGCCGCGGCGCACCCCCTGCAACGCGATCGACCCCACGGTGCCGAAGGCCGCGTGCCGCGGCGCGAGGCCGTCCGGCAGCCGGGCGTAGAGGTTCTTCGGCACCCAGTTGAGCTCCGCGTGCAGGGCGTGCTCGTTGCCGGCGCAGGCCACCAGGTCGCCGACCGCCACGTCGTCCACCCCGGCGCCGACCTGCTCGACCACCCCGCACAGCGAGTAGCCCAGCGGCGTGTAGGAGTCCAGCTTGCCCATGACCTTGCGGTAGGTGGCGGGCACCCCGTTGGTGGCCACGCTCTGCATGACCTTGGCCACCTGGTCCGGCCGGGAGCGGGCCTTGCCGAGCATCGACATGCCGGCCTCGGACACCTTCATGAGCTCGGTCCCGGTGGATATCAGCGAGTAGGCGGTGCGGACCAGCACCCCGCCCGGCTTGCACCCCGGCACCGGCACGTCGAGCACCGCCAGCTCGCCGCTCTTGTAGTTCTGCACAACCTGCTTCACCCGAACTCCTCCGAATTTCCTAAGCCGTTAACCGAGTGCTCTGGCCGGACCCGGAGGTCGCGTTGCGATACCAGTACTCGAGGGTCAGCACATGCCACAGATGCTTGGAGAAGTCCCGCTGTCCGGCGGCGTCCTCGGCGACCATGCGCGCCAGCGCGTCGCGGCGCAGGAGCCCGGACCGGACGAGTACGCCGTCGTGCACCACCTCGCGCACCAGCGGAGCCAGGTCCCGGCTCATCCAGGCGCGCAGCGGGGCGCTGAACAGGCCCTTCGGCCGGTAGACGATCTCCCGGGGCAGGATCGAGGTGGCCGCCTCCTTGAGGACCGCCTTGCCCTGCCGTCCGACGATCTTGCGATCGCCGGGCACGGCGAACGCCGCCTTGACCACCTCGACGTCCACGTACGGCACCCGCACCTCGGTCGACGCGGCCATGCTGGAGCGGTCGGTGTACGCGAGGTTCAGGCCCGGCAGGAACATCCGGGCGTCGCCCAGGCACATGCGGTTGACGAAGTCGTCGAGGTCGTTGTCCTGGTAGATGTCCGCGTGCTCGGTCAGTACGTCCTCGACCGTCCCGGCCAGGTCCGGATCGACCAGGGCGAGCAGCTCGTCCTGGTCGTACATGGTGTAGCTGCGCCGGAACGCGGTCTCCTCCGGCAGGTCGGCGAAGGACAGGAACCGCTTCGCGAACCGTACCGAACGGTACCCCCGGCGGGCCGTGGCGACCGGCAGCCGGTCCACGGCCCTGGACAGGCCGCGCCGCAGGGGCCGCGGGACGCGCTGGTAGCGCAGCGCGAGCAGGTTGGCCAGGTGCTTGCGGTACCCGGCGAACAGCTCGTCGGCGCCCATCCCCGAGAGCATCACCTTGACCCCGGCCTCCCGGGCGGCCGAGCAGATCAGGAACGTGTTGATCGCGGCGGGGTCGCCGATCGGCTCGTCCAGGTGG
The DNA here is from genome assembly GCF_055604165.1 of Streptomyces sp. NPDC037242. Lineage (NCBI taxonomy): Bacteria > Bacillati > Actinomycetota > Actinomycetes > Kitasatosporales > Streptomycetaceae > Streptomyces > Streptomyces sp. NPDC037242. The sequence continues at coordinate 58,575 of NZ_JBVJUY010000014.1, read as the reverse complement.
TAGGTCATCTGCGGCAACAGGTCGAGCACGTTCGGAGCGATCTCGATCTCGTGCAGGTCGACGCCGAACCGCTCGGCCACCTGCCGGGCATAGCGCAGGTCGTCCGGCATCGCCTCGAACTTGGCGTCCTCGGCGCGGAACCCGATCGTGTAGGCGGAGATCCCGGGATGGTCGCGGGCCGCCAGCGCGGTCAGGTAGCTGGAGTCGAGCCCGCCCGAGAGGAAGGTCGCCACGGGTACGTCCGAGAGCAGGTGCCGGCGGGTCGACTCCTCGACGATGGCGGCCAGGTCCGGCCGCTCGCCGCTGCGGGCCCGGTCCCGGCCCTCGGCGGCGACGTCCCGGAGGTTCCAGAACCGGCCGCGCTCCACCCGGCCGTCGGGGCGGCACCGCAGCCAGCTCCCCGGCGGCAGCTTCTCGGCCTCGCGGAACGCGCACCGCGAGTCCGGCACCCAGTAGTACAGCAGCGAGGCCACCAGCGCCGCGTGGTCCACCTCCAGCGACCCGCCGGTGGCGGCGGCGAGCGCCTTGAGCTCGGAGGCGAACACCAGGCCTTCGCCGCGCCGCAGCAGGAACAGCGGCTTGATGCCGAGCTGGTCGCGGGCGAGCACCAGCTCACCGGTCCGCTCGTCGAAGATCCCGAACGCGAACATGCCGCGCAGCCGGGGCAGGCAGTCCGTGCCCCAGCGCCGCCAGGCCTCCAGCAGCACCTCCGTGTCGGAGGTGCCGCGGAAGCGCACCCCGGAGGCGGCCAGCTCGGCGCGCAGCTCGGGAGCGTTGTACAGCTCGCCGTTGTACGTCAGGACGAGGCCGTCCGAGACCATCGGCTGGGCGCCGGTCTCGGACAGGTCGATGATGGCCAGCCGGCGGTGCCCGAGCTGCACTTCACCGTCACCGACGGGATGGCCGTACCGGCCCGCCCCGTCCGGACCGCGATGGGCGAGGGTGTCGGTGAGCCGGTCGGTGACGACCTTCCCGTCCGGCCATCGGTAGGTACCTGCGATGCCACACATGTGCTACTGCGCCTCCTGGTCGCTGTCCGGTACCCGCGCCGCCCATGTCGGCAGTCGCTCCGCCCGCCGCCGGCCCGTCCCGTTCTGCCGGGCCGACGGCTCGTTCTGGCCGCGCGTCGCGCCGTGCGGCCCGTCCCACAGCGTGCCGTCGGTCCGGTCACGCGGATCGGGGTCGATCAGCACCGCACCGATCACCGCGATGCGCTGGTCCGCGAGTTGCCGCGCCACGGTGTGCAGCCATGCGGCGCTGCCGTGCCCTGCGCGTACGACGAGCACGGTGCGGGTGCCGAGGTACTGGAGGTCGGTCCACGCGGCGCCGGGCGCCACCGAGCCGACGCCGAGCCGGCGCCCCTGGTCCGACGCGGCCGAGGCATCCTCGCCGCTGACCACGGCCGGGTCTCCCGGCTTCGGGCGGCGGCGGTTGGCGAGCTGCATGCCGGGCAGCGCGTCGACGATGACCACCGGCCCCTCCGCCCCCAGCGCCCCGGCGAGGTCCAGGGCGATCGCGCCCGTACTGCGCGCACAGCCCAGTTCCAGCAGCGACACCGGTTCCGAGGAGCCGCGCACGGTCCGGGTCAGGGACGCGGTGAGCCGTTCGCGTTCCGCCCGGACCCGTCGGCGCTGCCACAGCCGTGGTGCCCGGAGGGGCAGCTCCGCGATGACCGAGACGCCGAGGTTCGCCGCGATGTCGCGACGCAGCACGGGGCGGTCCGCCACCACCGTGCCGATCGCGGCCACCGCGAGCCCGAGGACGAGCCCGAGGACCAGCCCGATCGCGGCGTTGGTGGCAGCGGTCCTGGGCAGGGAGTGCCGCAGCGCGCGCGGTGCGTCCACGATCTGCGTGCCGGCGATGAGCTGGGGCGTGCCGACGCGGGCCTCCGCGGCACGCTGGCCGAAATCGGCGATCCGCGCGGTGAGTTCGGCGCGGCGGGCGAAGAGCGACTCCGTGTTCGCCGACGCCTTCGGCCCGGTCTCCCGCGCTCCGTCCCCGATCGCCTTGTTGACCTGGGCGAGCTCGTCCTGCATGCGGTCACGCTGCTCGAGCAGGGTCTTGGCCTGGGCGTCCGCGGCTTCCTGTATCCGCTTCACATGGTCCGCGACGAACGCATCGGCCAGCGCCTTGCCGCGGGCCACCGCCTCGGTGTCGCTGTCACCGCTCACCGTGATCTGCAACAGGTTGTTGGTCAGGCCGATGCCCGCGTAGTCCTTCATGAAGTCCTCGGGTTTTTCCGAGGACTTGAGGGACTGCAGGGCGTTGCCGGCGATCCGCGTCGTCTGCAACAGCGCGACATCGGTGCGGATCAGCGTTCCGGGGTCGTTCGGCTGGTCCGCCTGATGCGCCACCAGCACCTTGGTCACCGCGGTCGGCGGCGGTGGCAGCAGGACCGCCACGGCCGCGCCGAGGAGGAGCCCCAACAGCGCCATGGAGGACCAGAGCCGGCGGCGCCTGCGCACCGCGACCACCAGCGCCTGGAGGTCCAGCAGCGGAGCCGCTGCCGTGGGCTCCGAAGTCGTACGCGTCGTCACACCGAACCCCGCCTCGAGTCGTCGCCAACCGCGAGCGCCGGCGTGACGGCATCCAGGGGACGGCCGGCGGACCGCGTCGGACGGGCCCGGACCGTGCCGGCGAGGACGGCGCCGACCATCTCGTACTCGGCGTCCGCACAGGCCTCGGCGATGCCGGCGAGCTCCCCGGCGGTCCAGCTCCCCGCGCTGAGCACCAGCAGGGCACCGGACTCGTCCTCGCGGTCCGGCACCATCGGCCGGGACACCGAAACCTCCACCACCCGCAGCACGGAAGGATCTCCCCCCGCCTCGGTGACGAGCTGCCCGGCGGCCCGGCGGGCGGTCTCGTCGCCGTCCGGGACGAGGACCAGCAGCCGCCGGGGCGCAGGCAGCCGGTCCCGCAGCCGGGCGCAGACCCGCCGGTAGCGGAGCTGCCTGCTGGCCTCGTCGCCCGAGGTCCGCGGGGCCGGCACGTCCCAGCGGACGTCGGTGCCCAGCAGCCGGCGGATCCGGGCCCGCAGGCCGCGGCCCTCCGGCCGGTGCGCCAGCCGTTCACCGGGTACGTCGACGGTACCCAGCAGCGGTGCGCCCAGCGCCGCGGCGATCTCCCGGTCGGTGCGCAGCCGGCGGCTCATCCGCGCGGCGGTGAGATGGCCGATGACCGCGAGCAGGAAGGACAACAGTGCCCCGGCGACGATGAGCTGGACGGCTGTCGGCGGTGCCTCGCCGGCCGGCCGGGCCGCCGGCCCCATGACGACCATGTTGGCCTTCTCGGTGGCCGGGTCGACCTGCTCCAGCTTGTTGACGGCCTCCTGCAGCGCGGTACGCAGCTTCGTGAGCTCGGTGCGGGTCTGCACGCTCTCCACGGTCTGCCCCGCACCGGCCGCATCGGCCAGCTCGGTGATGCGGCGGCTGGTCTGCACCACCAGCTGCCGCAGTGCCTCGGGCCCCGCCGCCGTGTCGGGGTCGTTGTTGTCGCCCGCGATCCGTGCGGCGAACGTGACGAACTGCCGGGCCACCTGGTCGGAGAGCTGCTGTGCGCGCTCCGGGGTGTCGGCCGTGCCCGAGATCTTGATGATGTTCCCGTCGGAAGCCTTGGCGCTCACCTGGTCCCGCAGTTCGCTGCCGCGGACTCCGGGCCAGCCGATGGTGGCGGCCACCCGGTCGACCACCACCGAACTGGTCGCGATCTCCGCCTGCGTCAGCAGCTCGCGCTCCTCCCACGCCCCCGGCAGCAGTACCGAAGCCGACGTCGTGTAGCGCGGCGGGAACAGCAGGGAGGTGCCGTAGCCGACGAGCGCACCCACCAGGGTGAGGATGGTCAGGAGCCGCCAGCGCCGGCGGATAATCCGCCCGATCGTGACCAGGCGTATCGTGTCATCGCTCAACGACGCGGCCTCCGCCTTGCCCGGTCCGGGTCGCCCGCCGCCACCGGAGCCCGGTCACGGCAGGCAGCGGCGTAGGCGGCGAGCAGCGACGCCTGCGAGTTCCGCCAGGACAGCGGCCCGCTGATGCGCTCCTGGCCGATCTTGCCCATCTGGGCCCGCTTCTCCGGATCGTCGAGCAGCAGCGCGATGAGCCGGGCGAACTCGGACTCGTCGTTGGCGGGTGCGTAGACGGCGGCGTCACCGGCGGAGACCCGCGCCTCCCGGAGGTCGAAGGAGACGATGGGCCGCCCCATCACCATGTACTCCAGGACCTTGTTCATGGTCGACACGTCGTTGAGCGGATTGCGCGGGTCGGGGGAGAGGCACACGTCCGCGGTGGACAGGTAGCGCACCAGGTCGGCGTCCGGGATGCGCCCGGTGAACTGAACCTGCTCCGAGAGCCCGAGCTGCCGGGACAGCTCCACCATCGCGTCGAAGGTGTCGCCGCCGCCGACGAACACCGCGTGCCAGTCGGTCCGCCCGAGCTCGTCACGCAGCTTCGCCAGGGCCCGCAAGGCGTAGTCGACGCCGTCCTGCGGACCCATGACACCGAGGTAGCACAGCAGATGGGGCTTGCCGCGCTTCAGCTCCTGCTCGGGCTCCACCGGCTGGAACCGGTCGGTGTCGGGCGCACTGCGCACCACGAAGACGTCCTCCGGCCGCCGGCCGCCACGGCTCATCGCGACGTCCCGGTAGCTCTCGTTCGTGGCGAGCACGACGTCCGCGGTGCGGTAGGTCAGCCGCTCCAGCGCGCACACGGCGCGGTAGAGCAGGTCCTTGCCGCGGTCGAACCGGGAGAGGTACAGCTCGGGCACCAGGTCGTGCTGGTCGAAGACGAACCGCGCCCCGCGCCGCTTCAGCCACAGCGAGGGCAGGAATAGCAGGTCCGGAGGGTTGCAGGCGTGGACCACGTCGACCGGTCCCACCTTGCGGGCCAGCCGGAACGTGTGCCACAACGCCGTCCCGTACTCCTGCAGGAACCCGGCCGGCCCTCCGGTGGCCGCGCGCAGCGGGTAGCGGTGGATCCGCACCCCGTCGATCACCGCCTCCGGTTCCGTGTCCCGCTTCTCCCCCTGGGGGCAGATGACGTGCACCGTCCAGCCAGCGTCGCGCAGGGTCGTGCACTCCTGCCACACCCGCCGGTCGAAGGGCACCGACAGGTTCTCCACCAGGATCAGCGCGCGGCGGCCGAGGCCGTCGCCGCTGTTCGCGTTACCAAGCAAGGCCCATGTATCCCGGTTCGGCCCGGCGCGCCTCGGCGTCGGGAAGGCGGATGAGGTCGACGATCAGCGGACCGTCGCCGTGGGGCAGGGGCAGCGCGGAGAGCACGTCCGGATCCCCGGTCCCGACGAGGCACACCTCGGCATGCGCGAGCACCTCGTCCACGGACTCCGCGAGGAGCTTCGCGAGGTGCGGCAGCCGCGTTTCGACGTACTCGCGGTTCGCGCCGAGCAGTCGGGAGAGGTTGACGTTGGGGTCGTAGATCCGCAGGTCGTAGCCCTTGCCGAAGAGCCGCTCGGCCAGCTCGACGAGCGGGCTCTCGCGCAGGTCGTCGGTGCCGGGTTTGAAGGACAGCCCGAACAGGCCCACCCGGCGCTTGCCGGTGCGCTCGACCAACTCCACGGCGCGTTGCAGGTGTTCGGAGTTGGAGGGCAGTACGTGGGCGAGGATCGGCACCGATACGTCGGCCTGCCGCGCGGCGTGCACCAGGCTGCGCAGGTCCTTGGGCAGGCAGGAGCCGCCGAAGGCGAAGCCGGGCCGCAGGTAGGCGGGGCTGATGTTGAGTTTGCGGTCGGCCAGGAACACGTCCATCACCTGGTGCGAGTCCACACCGAGCGCCTGGCACACGGCGCCCAGCTCGTTCGCGAAGCCGATCTTGAGGCCGTGGAACGCGTTGTCCGCGTACTTGATCGCCTCGGCCGTCGGGACCGGCACCCGGAACACCTCGCCGGGCAGTCCCTCGTACAGCGCCGCCACCACGTCGCCGTCGGCCGCGGCGAGCTGGCCGATGACCGTCTTGGGCGGGTCGAAGAAGTCCCGCACGCTGGTGCCCTCCCGGAGGAACTCCGGGTTGACCGCGACGCCGAAGTCCACCCCGGCCGTGCCGCCGATGTACTTCTCCAGGATCGGTACCAGCAGGTTCAGGCAGGTGCCCGGGAGCATGGTGCTGCGGAACACGACGGTCTGGCGCCCACCCCGCTCGGCGACCGCGGCGCCGATCTGCTCGGTGACCCGTTCCAAGTACGTCGTGCACAGGCTGCCGTTGGGCTCCGAGGGCGTGCCCACGCAGACCAGCGACACCTCGCTGTTCATGATCGCTTCGCGGACGTCGGCGGTGGCGCGCAACGCCCCGGTCCGCACGACCTCGGCGATGAGCTCGCCGATCCGCTCCTCGACCACCGGGGCCTTGCCTTCGTTGACCAGGTCGACCTTCACCTGGTTCACGTCCACCCCGATGACCTCATGGCCCAAGCTGGCCAGGCACGCGGCCGACACGCAGCCCACGTAGCCGAGCCCTAAGACACTGACCCTCATGAACCGTTCCTCCCCCCAGACAGGCCCTGTTGGCCTGCTGTCCGCGAGCTGACCGGACTGCACCCTGCGCGCATCAGTAGGCACCCTGCCCTTGGAGCACCGCACGGAAGGTCTTCCACAAAATCACCATGTCCAGGGCGAGCGACCAGTCCTCCACGTACTTCAGATCGAGCCGGACCGCCTCCTCCCACGGCAGGTCACTGCGGCCGCTGACCTGCCACAGGCCGGTGAGCCCCGGCTTGACCAGCAGGCGCCGCCGGATGTCGGGGCCGTACGCGGCGGACTCCTCCGGCAGCGGAGGCCGCGGGCCGACGAGCGACATCGATCCCGTGAGTACGTTGAAGAGCTGAGGGAGTTCGTCGATCGAGTACCGGCGCAGTACGGCTCCCACCCGGGTCACCCGCGGATCCCGGCGGAGCTTGAACAGCAGGCCGGCGCCCTCGTTGAGCTCGGCCAGTTCGGCACGTGCCCCGTCGGCCCCCGGGACCATGGTGCGGAACTTGAGCAGGGTGAACTCGTGGCCGTCCTTGCCTACCCTGCGCTGGCGGTAGAAGGCTCCGCCGCGGCTGTCCGCCAGTACGAGCAGTCCGACGAACACCATCAGCGGCGCGAACAGCAGCAGCAGGACCGCCGCGCCCAGCCGGTCGACGACCCTTTTGACGGCTCGGCGGCCCCCGGTGAAGGTCGGCATGCTGACCCGCAGCAGCGGGATCCCGAGTACGGCGTCGATGTGCAGCCGCGGGCCGGCCACCTCCATCAGCACCGGGGCCACGACCATTTCGGCGTCGCTGCCTTCGAGGTTCCAAGCCAGCCGTTGCAGCCGGTTCGGCGACCAGTGCGGGTCCGGTGTGACCGCGACGACGCGGTAGCCGTCGCGGTGGACGTGGCCCGCTACCTCCGTCAGCCGGCCGACGACCGGTACGCCGTCCAGTTGGTCGCCGTCGGGCCCGAGACCGTCCGTCGTGCACACCGCGTCCACCCGCCAGCCGAGCTGGGGGAACTTGCGGGTCCGGGTGATCAGGTCGTGCAGGGTGGTCAGGCTCCCGGCGGCGAGCACCGGTCGCAGGCACCGTCCTGCCTTGCGCTGTTTGTGCAGCCAGAGGCGCAGCAGATACCGCGCCGTCATGGTGATGAGTGCGATCGCGGGGATCGCGACGAAGATCCAGAGCCTGATGTTGCGCGAGGTGAGGGCTATCCCGCCGAGTGCGAGGACGACGGTCGCCGCGAACAGTGAGCGTCCGAGCCTGCGGAATTCCTCGGCGCCGCCCTGGCCGAGTACCGCCGGAGCCCACGACCGGCTCACCGCAAGCGCCCCCAGCACCAGTAACTCGGTGCCGAATGCGAGGATTCCCCACTTCTCGTGCCAGTTGGCCGCGTCCCTGGACCCGAAGAAGACGCCGATCGCCGCCACCACGAAGGCGGTGGCCACGGTGTCACTGGTGATGACGGTCCGGCGGTACCGCTGTTCCCAGTCGATCGCGGGCCGGCTCATCGTCCCGTTCGCAGGCCGCCCGCGCGCCGCCGGAAACGGGTTGACTAATTCCCTCTGCTGCACAGGACCCCCCCAGGCCACCAGTGGTTCGGAGTGTTCGCCTCACACTGTTTCTCCATCGGGAGGCCCCACCCCCCGCATGGCACATACCGGCTACTGCAGCGCTACTTGAACACCGACCCAGGCGGCAGCGGTCCCGGACGTGCTGTCGGAGCGCCGAGGCACGCAGGAGCCCGTCGGAAATGCGGATGTTCCACTCGCCCCCCCGGGCTCAGGAATTGCTTGCTCACTTGAACGTTCGGTGCAGAGGATGCGACCGCTTGATGTACGTAGCGCCAAACCTATAGATCATTATTTGTCGCCTTGTGTCCAAGCATCTGAGGCATGGGTCAATCTAGAGCATCGGGGCCCGTCCGGTGAGGGGATGTGTGCAATTTGCGCTCAAGTTGCGAAGGCGGATCCGTCGGCGGGTGCCGGCCCGCGGGTGCCCCTGCGATGGCGGTATGCCTCGTGACCTGTGACGACGGTCGTTCTCGGGGCTGTCGGCGCCGCCGAATCGGTGGCCTCCGGCACGGCCGCCCGGGCCGCGCCGAACAATCGTTCCCGGCGCATCCGCGGATCGCGGAGGCGGCGCGGAACCGGCGCCGCTCCCTGCGGGGCCGGTTCAGACCGGGCGGGCCCGCGGAGGGGCGGTGACGGGGTAGGGGATGAAGGTGCTGCTGTTCTCGTCGACGGCCAGGGCGCGGCCGAGCGGCGGGACGGCCCGCTGGGGGCAGTCGAGGCGTTCGCAGAGCCGGCAGCCCATGCCGATGGGCGTGGCCGCGGCGGTGTTGTCCAGGTCGAGGCCGTCGGCGTACACGAGCCGGGACGCGTGGCGGATCTCGCAGCCCAGGCCGATCGCGAAGGTCTTGCCGGGCTCGCCCCAGCCGCCGCGGTGGCGGGTGACGGCGCGGGCCGTCCACAAGTACCGCTGCCCGTCGGGCATCGCGGCGACCTGGACGTGGATACGGCCGGGCGCGGCGAAGGCCTCGTACACGTTCCACAGCGGGCAGGTGCCGCCCGCGCGGGAGAAGTGGAATCCGGTGGCGGACTGCCGCTTCGACATGTTCCCTGCCCGGTCCACACGGACGAAGGAGAAGGGCACCCCGCGCAGCCTGGGGCGTTGGAGCGTGCTGAGGCGGTGGCAGACCGTCTCGTAGCCGAGGCCGAAGTGGTCCGTGAGCCGCTCGATGTCGTAGCGGAACTCCTCCGATGCCGTGTGGAAGGCCGGGTACGGGAGGATCAGCGCGGCCGCGAAGTAGTTGGCGATGCCGATGCGGGCCAGAGCGCGGGCGGGGGAGTCGGGCGGGAAGTCCTCCGCGGCGAGCCGGTCGAGCTCCTGCCCGTACTCGGTCAGGGCGAGCTGGGTGGCCATCCGGAAGGCCTGCTGTCCCGGGCGGAGGCGGTTCGACAGGTGGAGGGTCCGAGTGCCGGCGTCGTAGTGGTGCAGCCGGTCGGACTCGGTGGTGATGCGGATGCCGTGCCGGTCGGTGAGGCGGCGGGTCAGGGCGCGGACCACGTCCCCGGGACGGATGCCGATCTCCCGGGCCAGTGCCTCCGCGGCGAGGTCCGTGTCGTGGAGGTAGTTCTGGCGGCGGTAGAAGAACTCGCGGATCTCCTCGTGCGGTGAGCGCGGAGCGTCGGCCACCGCGTCTCGCCCGTCGGCGGCGTCGGTGAGCCGCTCGGCCAGCAGTTGGCTCCGCCGGCCGAGGTCCAGCAGTACGGATGCGACCGCCGGCATCCGGGTGGCCAGCTCCGCCAGATCGGAGGGGGAGACGCGGTTCTCGGCCACCTGCTGGGCGAGTGCCTCGCGCAGGTCCGCGACCATGCGGCTGGTGTCGCGCTCCGCGAAGAAGCCCGGGTCCACCCCGAAGGCCTCGGTGAGCCGCAGCAGCACCGGCACGGTGAGCGGGCGCGAGTCGTGCTCCATCTGGTTCAGGTAGCTGGGGGAGATGCCAAGAACCCTCGCCAGATCGGCCTGGGTCATGCGGCGTTCCTCACGCAGCCTGCGCAGCCGCGCCCCCGCGTACGTCTTGCTCACCGGACTCCTCCACCGTTGGACGGGCCCGGCCAGCATAGGGCCCCCGCGCCGCCTTGAGACCTTCGCAAGCTTGGCAAATCCGGCCTCGAAGATTCGCAAAGCTTGGCACATACACCTCCTTGATGGCACCAAGTGCCAGTGCCAGAGTCAGTCCTGTGGCCAGCCGGAACCGGCAGCATTGCTCAGCTCCGGCCCGCGGGCGAGTTCGGCGGGCCGCACTTTCTGCGCAGGTTGTGCAGGTTACTGAGGCACGGCGTGCCAATGCCCAGACGGCTGATGGCCGGGCATTGGCAGGACCAGCAACAAGCGACGAACGACGGATGGAAACGGTGACGGTCATGGCACAGGCGAACACGACGGCAGCGGCCGAGAAGCTGGCGCAGCGGTGGGCGGACGACCCGCGGTGGTCGGGCATCGAGCGCACCTACACGGCCGAGGACGTGGTCCGGCTGTCCGGCAGCATCCGCGAGGAGCACACCCTGGCCCGGCGCGGCGCCGAGCGGCTGTGGCGCCAGCTCCACGAACAGGATTACATCCACGCGCTCGGCGCGCTCACCGGCGGCCAGGCCGTCCAGCAGGTGCGCGCCGGCCTCCAGGCGATCTACCTCTCGGGCTGGCAGGTCGCCGCCGACGCCAACCAGGCCGGGCACACCTACCCCGACCAGTCCCTCTACCCGGTCAACTCGGTCCCGCAGGTGGTCCGCCGGATCAACAACGCGCTGCTGCGCGCCGACCAGATCGCCACGGCCGAGGGCGGCAGCGACACGACCGACTGGCTCGCTCCGATCGTCGCCGACGCGGAGGCCGGCTTCGGCGGCCCGCTGAACGCCTTCGAGCTGACCAAGGCGATGATCGCGGCCGGCGCCGCCGGCATCCACTACGAGGACCAGCTCGCCTCCGAGAAGAAGTGCGGCCACCTCGGCGGCAAGGTCCTCGTCCCCACCTCCCAGCACATCCGCACCCTGAACGCGGCCCGCCTCGCCGCCGACATCGCCGACACCCCGACCGTGATCATCGCGCGTACGGACGCCCTCGCCGCCAACCTCCTGACCAGCGACGTCGACGAGCGCGACGCCCGGTTCACGACGGGCGAGCGCACCGCGGAGGGCTTCTACCGCGTACAGAACGGCATGGCCCCGGTCATCGCCCGCGGCCTCGCCTACGCCCCGTACGCCGACCTCATCTGGGTCGAGACCGGCACCCCGGACCTGGAGCAGGCCCGCGAGTTCGCCGAGGCGATCCACGCGCAGTACCCGGACCAGATGCTGGCCTACAACTGCTCGCCGTCCTTCAACTGGAAGGCCGCCCTGGACGACGACCAGATCGCCAAGTTCCAGCGCGAGCTGGGCGCGATGGGCTACCGCTTCCAGTTCATCACGCTCGCCGGGTTCCACTCCCTCAACCACGGCATGTTCGACCTCGCCCGCGGCTACGCCGAGCACGGCATGACCGCCTACGTCGACCTCCAGGAGCGGGAGTTCGCCGCGCAGGCGCAGGGCTTCACCGCCGTCAAGCACCAACGCGAGGTCGGCACCGGGTACTTCGACCTGGTCTCCACCGCCGTCAACCCCGCCTCCTCCACCACCGCGCTCTCCGGCTCCACCGAGGAAGAGCAGTTCCACTAGGTCGTGTCGTCAAAGTCCCGTCTGGCCGGCGGGGCCCGGCACGCACGCTCCGCCGGCCCCGCCCTTCGGGCGGCCGACGCCACTTTGACGACACTCCCCAGAAGTCCCGCCCAGGTCCTGCCGCTTGCCGTCCAACGGCGCCCGGGGTTCCTTCCCGACCCGGGCGCCCCGCCCCCGGGCGCCCGCCGCCCCGTGCCGAGGAGAAGAACCGCATGTCATTCACGCCCCCGACCAGCAGTGTCCGGGTCCTCGGCGCGCCGGGTGAGCGCCACGAGGAGATCCTGACCCCCGAGGCCCTGGAGTTCCTCGGCCGACTCGACGGCGCGTTCGCCGGCCGCCGCCTGGAGATCCTCAAGGAGCGCCGCCGCCGCTGCGCCCACCTGGCCTCCGGATCGCCCCTCGACTTCTCCCGCGCCACCGCGGCCGTCCGTAACGACACCGGCTGGCGGGTCGCGGAGCCCGCCCCCGGGCTCACCGACCGCAGGGTCGAGATCACCGGCCCGCCGGAGCGCCGCATGGCGGTCAACGCCCTCAACTCCGGCGCCCGGGTGTGGATGGCGGACTTCGAGGACGCGACGGCCCCCACCTGGGGCAACGTCATCGACGGCCAGCTGAACCTGCTCGATGCCATCGAGCGCCGCATCGACTTCACCACCCCCGAGGGCAAGGAGTACCGACTCGGCCCGGACCTCGCCACGATCATGGTGCGCCCGCGGGGATGGCACCTCCTCGAAGAGCACCTGGAGATCGACGGCCGCCCCGTCCCAGCATCGCTGGTCGACTTCGGGCTGTACTTCTTCCACTGCGCCCAGCGCCAGATCGACGCCGGCCACGGCCCGTACTTCTACCTCCCCAAGCTGGAGAACCGGTACGAGGCCCGCCTGTGGAACGACATCTTCCTGTACGCCCAGGACCTCCTCGGCATTGCCCGCGGCACGGTCCGCGCGACCGTGCTCATCGAGACGATCACGGCGGCCTTCGAGATGGAGGAGATCCTCTACGAGCTGCGCGAGCACAGCGCGGGCCTGAACGCGGGCCGCTGGGACTACCTCTTCAGCCTGATCAAGAACTTCGGCCACCGCACCGACTTCCAGCTCCCGGACCGGGCCGCGGTCACCATGACCGCCCCCTTCATGCGGGCCTACACGGAGCTCCTCGTACGGACCTGCCACCGGCGCGGGGCCCACGCCATCGGCGGGATGGCCGCCCACGTCCCGAGCCGGGACGCGGAGGCCAACACCGCGGCCCTGGCGAAGGTGCGGCTCGACAAGGAGCGGGAGGCCGAGGACGGCTTCGACGGCTCCTGGGTCGCGCACCCCGGGCTCGTCCCCGTCTGCCGGGAGGTCTTCGGCAACGTCCTGGGGGACCGGCCCCACCAGCTGGAGCGGACGCGTGAGGACGTCGAGGTGACCGCCGCCGATCTGCTGTCCGTCCGCCGGATCGCCGCCCCGCCGAGCTCCGAGGGCATCCGCTCCAACGTGGCCGTCGCCCTGCGCTACTTCGACGCCTGGCTGCGCGGCAGCGGCGCCGTAGCGCTGAACGGCCTCATGGAGGATGCCGCGACCGCGGAGATCGCCCGCGTCCAGATCTGGCAGTGGCTCCGACACGACCGGGTGGACCGGGGCACCGTCATCGACCTCCTCGACGCCGAATGCGCCGCCCTGCAAGCCGAGGACCCGCAGGCCCTCGTCCTCGAAGCGCGCGAGGTCTTCGTGGACACGGCACTGTCGGTCCAGCTCCCCGCCTTCTTCACGCCCGAGGCCTACACCCGCCACCTCGTCCGCACCGCCACCCTCACCGCGCAGGTGAACGCGTGAACGCCGCGGTACGGCCGAGCCCCATCCGGCGCGTCGGCATCGTCGGCGGGGGACAGATGGGCGCCGGCATCGCCGAGGTGTGCGCCCGGGCCGGCCTGGACACCGTCGTCGCCGAGTCGGACGCCGCCGCCGCTCGCGCCGCCCGGGAGCGGATCGCCGTCTCCCTGGAGCGCGCCGTCCAGCGGGGCAGGCTGGACCGGATCTCCGCGGAGGACGCGCTGGCCCGACTGCTGTTCACCGGGGACCTGGAGGACCTCGCCGACCGCCAGCTGGTCATCGAGGCGGTCACCGAGAACCCCGACGTCAAGACCGAGATCTTCACCGCTCTCGACAAGATCGTCGCGGACCCCGGTGCCGTCCTCGCCACGAACACCTCCGCGATCCCGATCATGCGCCTGGGCATGGCGACCGGACGCGCCGACAGGGTGGTGGGCCTGCACTTCTTCAACCCCGTGCCCGTACTGCCGCTCGTCGAGGTCGTGTCCTCCCTCCACACGTCGGCGGACACCCTCGCCGCCGTGGAGGCCTTCGCCGGGGACACCCTGGGCAAGACCACGATCCGTTCCCAGGACCGGGCCGGATTCGTCGTCAACGCCCTGCTCATCCCCTACCTGCTGTCGGCCATCCGGATGGCCGAATCCGGGTTCGCACGTGCTGAAGACGTCGACGCCGGCATGGAACTGGGCTGCGCCCACCCGATGGGTCCGCTCAAGCTAGCCGACCTCATCGGCCTGGACACGGTCGCGGCCATCGCGGAATCCCTCTACGAGGAGTTCAAGGAACCGCTCTACGCCCCGCCCCCGCTGCTCCAGCGGATGGTGCAGGCCGGGCTGCTGGGCCGCAAGAGCGGCCGCGGGTTCCACACCTACGGCCGGGGCTGAGGGGCCCCGGCAGGTCTCCGGGCCGAGGGTGCCCGGAGGTGCGCGGGAACGGTGGGGTACGGCGAGTGGTGTCGCCGTGCCCCACCGAGCGTGCGTGCGGGCCGCGTTGACACCCCTCCCGGCGGGGAGCGCGGGACATCCCCTAAGGTGGCCGGTGCAGCTGGTTCGCCCCGTCCGCCAGGCGGGATGCGTCGTAAGAGGGAACCCGGTGGGAATCCGGGACTGCCCCGCAGCGGTGAGCGGGAACGACCGCCGTCATACGCACTGGGACCGGACAACGGTCCTGGGAAGCGACGGCCAGTAGGTGCCCGCCGGGAGACCGGCAGGCGTGCCCGCGAGTCCGAAGACCTGCCCGTTGCCCGCACGCGACCGTTCGCGTGCGGACATCCCGGTGACCTCGTGGGCGGGTCGGCGTACACAGCGAGCGGCAGACGCGGGCTTCGGCTCCGCGCCACGGGCCGCCCGCCGCGTCGTTCCTTCGCGTCCACGTCCCGTCGCCGGGGCGTTCCTGGACACATCTCGCGAAGGAGAGTTCCGTGACAGCCAAGCCCGCAGCCGCGGCAGCACGAGCCACCGTGTACGGCTACCCCCGCCAGGGCCAGAACCGCGAACTGAAGAAGGCCGTCGAGGGCTACTGGAAGGGCCGGGTCACCGCCGACGCCCTCCGGGAGACCGCGGCCGCACTGCGCCGTTCCAACTGGCAGCAGCTGGCCGAGGCCGGCATCACCGAAGTCCCGACCGGCGACTTCTCGTACTACGACCACGTCCTGGACACCAGTGCCATGGTCGGCGCCGTCCCCGAGCGGCACCGCGCGGCCGTCGCCGCCGACGCGCTCGACGGCTACTTCGCGATGGCGCGCGGCACCCGGGACGCCGCCCCGCTGGAGATGACCAAGTGGTTCGACACCAACTACCACTACCTGGTCCCCGAGCTCGGCCCCGACACCGTCTTCACCGCCGACCCGGCCAAGCAGGTCGCCGAGCTGGAGGAGGCCCTCGCGCTCGGCCACACCGCCCGCCCCGTGCTCGTCGGCCCGATCACCTACCTGCTGCTGGCCAAGCCGGCTCCCGGCGTGGCGGCGGACTTCGAACCGCTGGCGCTGCTGGACCGGCTGCTCCCCGTCTACGCCGAGGTCCTCGCGGCCCTGCGGGCCGCCGGGGCGCAGTGGGTGCAGCTCGACGAGCCCGCCCTGGTGCAGGACCGCACCCCGGCCGAGCTGAAGGCCGCCGCCCGCGCCTACCGCGACCTCGGCGCCCTGACCGACCGCCCCAAGCTGCTCGTCGCCTCGTACTTCGGCCGGCTCGGCCAGGCCCTCCAGGTGCTCGCCGCCTCCCCCGTCGAGGGCCTGGCGCTCGACTTCACCGAGGCGGGCGGCGCCAACCCGGAGGACCTCGCAGCGGTCGGCGGGCTGCCGGGCAAGCGGCTGGTGGCCGGTGTCGTCAACGGCCGCAACATCTGGATCAACGACTTCGAGAAGTCGCTGGCCACCCTCGGCACTCTCCTGGGCCTCGCCGACCGGGTGGACGTCGCCGCGTCCTGCTCCCTCCTGCACGTTCCGCTCGACGCCGGCGCCGAGCGGGACATCGATCCGCAGGTCCGCCGCTGGCTCTCCTTCGCCCGGCAGAAGACCCGGGAGATCTCCGTCCTGGCCCGAGGACTGACCGGGGGCACGGACTCCATCGCGCCCGAACTCGCCGCGAACCGGGCCGACCTGGCCTCCCGCGCCGCATCCGCCCTCACCCACGACCGGGCCGTCCGGGCCCGCACCGCGGCCGTCACCGACGCCGACGGCCGCCGCTCCCAGCCGTACGCCGACCGGGCCGCCGCCCAGCGGGCGCACCTGGGCCTGCCGCTGCTGCCGACCACGACCATCGGCTCCTTCCCGCAGACCGACGAACTGCGCGCGGCCCGCGCCGACCTGCGCGCCGGGCGCATCGGCACGGCGGGCTACGAGGCACGCATCAAGGGCGAGATCGAGGAAGTGGTCTCCTTCCAGGAGAAGACCGGCATCGACGTCCTCGTCCACGGCGAGCCCGAACGCAACGACATGGTGCAGTACTTCGCCGAGCAGCTGACCGGCTACCTGGCCACCCAGCACGGCTGGGTCCAGTCCTACGGCACCCGCTACGTCCGCCCGCCGGTCCTGGCGGGGGACATCTCCCGCCCCCAGCCGATGACCGTCCGCTGGACCTCCTACGCCCAGTCCCTGACGGCCAAGCCGGTCAAGGGCATGCTGACCGGCCCCGTCACCATGCTGGCCTGGTCCTTCGTACGCGACGACCAGCCGCTCGGCGAGACCGCCCGCCAGGTGGCGCTCGCCCTGCGCGACGAGGTGGGCGACCTGGAGGCGGCCGGGACCCGGGTGATCCAGGTCGACGAGCCGGCCCTGCGCGAGACGCTGCCGCTGCGCGGCGCCGACCACGCGCAGTACCTGGCATGGGCCACCGAGTCCTTCAGGCTCACCACCAGCGGGGTCCGGCCGGACACCCAGATCCACACGCACATGTGCTACGCCGAGTTCGGCGACATCGTCCAGGCCATCGACGACCTCGACGCCGACGTCATCAGCCTGGAAGCCGCCCGCTCGCACATGCAGGTCGCCCGAGAACTCGCCGCCCACGGCTACCCGCGCGAGGCGGGCCCCGGCGTCTGGGACATCCACTCCCCGCGCGTCCCCAGCACCGAGGAGGCGGCCGCTCTGCTGCGCACCGGCCTGGAAGCCATTCCGGCCGAGCGGCTGTGGGTCAACCCCGACTGCGGACTGAAGACCCGTGGTTGGGCAGAGACCCGCGCTTCCCTGGAGAACCTCGTCGCCGCCGCCCGCGAGGTCCGCTCCGCCCTCACGGCCGACGGCGTCTGACCCGCGGACGGGGGGGGGGGGGGGGGGGGGGGGGGGGGGGGGGGGGGGGGGGAGGGGGGGGGGGGGGGGGGGGGGGGGGGGTTTCGCCCCTCCCCCCCGCCCCCCCCGCCACCACACGGCCGCTTGCCCCGCCCCACCCCCCCCCCCCCCCCCCCCCCCCCGGACCGGCTGCGCTGTCGCGCGGAGTCAGCCGACGGCCGACACCGTGCGCGGCTCGGGCGCCTGCGTCCCGGCAGCATCGGTGCGGTGGGCCAGCAGTCGCTGCGCGAGGAGGCCGAAGACGACCCCGAACACGACCCACAGCACCATCTGGACGGAGATGGACGCGACCCGGAACTCCCACAGCAGGGCTGCGGGGAACTCGGGCTTCACGGCATCGCTGTTGTCCGGAAGGACGAGGAAGGCCAGCGCGGTGGCGAGGACGAAGCCCGCCCCGGCGGCCAACGTCGCGTTCCAGTTGCCCAGTCGCGGGGCGAGCCGCCGACCCAGGATGATCGCGCCGACGCCGAGCAGGACGCTGAGCAGGATCATCAGGAAGAACAGCGTGGTGCGCTGCCCGATGGTGTCCGGGTTGCCGACCGCCGGCGGGGTGGCCGGGTACTTCAGGAACGGCACCAGATAGGCGGTGGCGAAGGCGGCCGCCGCGGTGAGCGCCGCCGTGGCCCGGGGGCTGAAGCGCCCGACGCGGCCCAGCGCGAAGGAGAACGCGAGGGAGGCGATGCCGCCCAGCGCGACCCCGTAGACGAGGACGCCGGTGGCGAGGCCGGCCGTGGACTGCACGGGCCGGCTGACGAGTTCCTCCTCTTCCTCGGCGGCGGGGGCGGCCTCGCCGCCGTGACCGGCGTGGCCGGCCGCGGGAGCGGCTTCCTTGGCGGCCGCGGCCTCTTCGACGGCGATGGACCCCCGTACCGGGGGCTCACCGACCACGTAGGCGACGGCGAAGGCGAACAGTCCGGCGATCAGGCCCGCGAGCATGCCGCGGACCAGGAGACCTCTGACAGTGGAGGCGTACATGGTGCGTGAGCCTCTCAGTGGCAGGGGAAGCCGAGCAGATGACGTCCGTCGTGCACCCACTCGTGCACGCCCTCGCCGGAGAACACGGCGGTGGCGCCCTGCTCCGCGCCGACGAAGTACAGGGCCACCAGCATCAGCAGGCCGACGAAGACCGCCCAGGGCAGGACCGCCCGGACGGGCAGCGGAGCTGAGGGCGAGACGGCGGATGCGGGTATGGCAGCGGAAACGACGGCCTCGGCCATGGGTGGAACCTCCTCGGGGAACAACGCGTCCCATACGGTGGTACAGGACGACGGTCCTCGGGTCTGACTCGCCGCGGCCGGCGCTCCCGGGAGGAGCGCCGTCGCAGCACACAGTGGCGCGACCATGCCGGATTCACACCGGACTTCCGTCTCGCCGTCGTCGCTATATGTCGATGTCGCCGTGACGCTACAGCCCGCGCACTGCTGGACCAAGCGGATGAGTCCCTGATCACATGCGGTGCGCGCCGCGTCGGGCCTCAACGGGGCGCGGTCAGCGGTGCGTACGCGTCGGGGCGCCGGGTGCCGGGTGCCGAGGAACGGGAACAGTTCCGTCAGTCCCGGCGCGCGTCCAGGTCGAGGTCGGCCACCAGTACGGCGGCCTCGTCGCGCGGGGCTCGGGCCAGGACCCGGCCGTAGGGGTCGGCGATGAAGGAACTGCCGTAGAAGGTGAGGCCGTTCTCGGAGCCGATGCGGTTCGGGACGACCATGAAGGTGGCGTTGGCGGCGGCGTTGCCGGTGATCACGCGCTGCCAGATCGGCTCGGTGTCGAAGCCGGGGTGGCCGGGCTCGGAGCCGAACGCACCGTCCCCTTCGCCGCGACCCCCGCCGAGGCCGGCGAGCGCACCCGCACCCTGCTGGCCGCCGACCCGGCCGTGGACGCGGTGATCTGCGCCCCCGACGGGGCGGCCCCCGGCGTGCTGCGGGCCGCTACCGCGCTCGGCCGGAGCGTCGGCCGCGATTTCCTGCTCGCCTCGTGCGCGGGCGGCGTCGCCGCCCGGAGCAGCGCCCCGCCGATCACCGCGATCGACCTCCGCCCGGCAGAGTACGGCAGGGCCTGCGCCGGCCTCCTGGGCGACGTGCTCGCCGGCCGCGCCCCGTCCGGCACGGCTCGCCGCCACGACTGGCTGCTCGAAACGCGCGCCTCCACGGGGAGCGGCCACTTTGACGACACTCCCCAGGAGGTGTCTCGCGGCGATGCGGTCCGGTCAGGCAGCTGATCGGCGACGGGTCTCCTCCAGCCACTCCTCCACCACATCGCGGCACTCGTCCAGGGCGGGATCGCGAGTCCCGTCGGGCGCGTAGGCAGGAGACCGGTCCGCGGTCAGCCGCATGGTGGCGCCGTACCAGGCCCGCTCCGCGCCCGCCTGCTCCGCCGCCGTGCCCGTCCGCAGATAGTCGAGCAGCGCCGCCATGACCCGGCGGCGGCCGAAGGCGTACAGCGCGGGTTGGACGAACCAGCAGCAGAAGCTCGCGTCCGGGTCGTAGACGGAGGCGGCCATCAACGGGGCGAAGAGCTCTTCGGGCAGGTGGGGGCGTTCCAGCAGGGGCCGGCGCACGGCAAAGGCCAGGCGCCGTGCGCGGTCGGCCTCCGGTGCGTCGGCCGCGTCCTCGATGCCCGCCAGCCGGGCCACCTCGACGGCGGCCGACAGGAACGAGCGGCCGTCTGCCCGGTCGTGCTCTTCTTCGGTCATGGCGGCATTCTGGAACGGCCCCGGCCGGGTTGTCACTTGGTCCAGATGTCCAGCAGTTCGTTCGCCGCGCGGAAATGGTCGGGGGCGTCCGCGTTGCACACCACCGTGACCGCGGTGTTCCGGTCCGGGCTCACCTTGAAGGTGCTGTGGAACTGCTCCCAGTCGCCACCGCCGGGGACAGGATCATGTTCAGCCCCAGCGGGGTGAAGAACTGATCAGTCCGCGGTCCTTGTTCAGACCGGAACCGACCGGGAAGGGGATGTCGTCGAAGGTGTCGGCCCCCGGGCCGCCCGCCATGAACACGAGGGGATCCGCGGCGGGTTTCGCCGTAGCCGACTTGATGACGGCCAGGGCCAGCTTGATGGTCCGGCCGTTGGGGGCGGCGCGGTTCTCGGGGACCTCCAGGAATCCGCATCGTGCCGCGCCCAGCGCTTCGATCGGCTCGGGAGTCTTGGGGCAGGGCCCGGGCACGAACCGTGCCGGAGCCGCCGGGCCAAGCCGCAGCGGTGTGGGCGGAACGCACGCACTTCGACCGTAACCCCGGGTGCGGGCGCCCGCACTCCGCCAGTCGGCGACTGGGTGTAGGACGCAATCACATGGCGGACGGCCGGGCTGTCAGAGGTTCGGGTCCTGGATACGCCGGAACGGGCGGTCCGCCTCCAGCTCGAACGCGATCTCCAGCAGCTTGCGTTCGGCGCCGGGGCGGCCGGAGAACATCACGCCGACGGGCAGCCCGTCCGGCGCCGCGCTCGCCGTGGGCACCGAGATCGACGGGGTGCCGACGACGTTGTCGACCGGCGTGAACGCCACGTACGCGAGGATCCGCTCGATCAGCGCCGCATAGGGAACCGTCGGGCTGAGGTGGCCGATCCGCGGCGTGGTGTGGGCGAGCACGGGCGTCAGTACGAGATCGAGCCCGCGGAACCCCGCCGCGTACGCCTCCCTCGTACGCCTCAGCCTGCGCAGCACGCCGGGAGTACGACGCCAGTTCCGCAGGTACTCCTCGCGCAGCCCCCGGCTGAGGCCGTCCATGCGGCGCCGGTCGAAATCCGGACCGAGGGTCCGGCCGGTGGCGCCGATGAGGAAGGACAGCATCCCCCAGTACGTGAGGAAGTCGTCGGTGAAACTCGGATCCATGGCCAACTCCACCGGCTCCACGGTGTGGCCGAGGCGTTCCAGAGTTGCCACGGTCTGCATGACCGCAGCCCGGGTGGCGGTGTCGGAGCGGACGCCGTTCGGCGAGTCCAGCAGGAACCCGATGCGCAGCCGTCGCCCCGAGGGGCCTTCGACCAGGCCCAGTGGCGGCAGCTTGGGGCTCTGCCAATACGTTTCGGCGGAGGCGAGGAACGCGGCGGCGTCCCGCACGGACCGGCTCACGATTCCGTCGGAGACGATGTCAAGCGGCAGTTGACGGCTCTGGGCGTTCGCCACGACCCGGCCGCGGGTCGGCTTGAGGCCTACGAGTCCGCAGCAGGCGGCCGGTATCCGGATCGAGCCGCCGCCGTCGTTGGCGTGCGCGATCGGCACCGCCCCGGCGGCGACGAGCGCCGCGCTGCCGCCCGAGGAACCGCCGGCGGAGTAGCCCGTGTGCCACGGGTTGCGAACCGGTTCGGCGCCCTCGTACTCGGTGGTCGGACTGAACCCGAACTCGGGCAGCCGGGTCTTGCCCAGTACGGTGACGCCGCTGCTGAGGAACTGCCGGGCGAAGGGTGCGTGGCGCCGGGCCGCCCGGGGCCGGAAGGCCGCGCTGCCGTGGCCCGTGGGCAGCCCCTGGTAGTCGGTGTTGTCCTTGACGAAGGTCGGCACCCCGGCGAAGGCGCCGCCCGCCCCGGCAGCGGGCGCGGGGGCCTCGACGTACGCCTGGACCGCGCCCAGCCGCTCCTCGACCGCCCGTACCCGCTCCCGCGCGTCCCGGGCGGCCTCGGCGGCGGAGACCTCGCCGCACCGGATCGTCGCGGCGAGGCCGACGGCGTCGTGCTCTCCCAGGGCGTCGTCCCGGAAGGCGTGCACCATGGCCCGTTCCTCGAAAGTCGTCACCGCTGCTCAGCCCCCCGCTGTGTGATGGTGCCGCCATCATTCCTTACCGCCGGGTAACAGGCGAGAGGGCTGGACGGCCGCTGCACTAGGTGGTCGCCGAGGGCCCCGCGCGGGGTGACCCGGACCCGCAGTACCAGCTCCCTGCCGGCGGCGTCGACGCGCTGGACGGTGGCCCCCACGTCCACCCGGTCGGCGGCTGCGGATCCGACCGTGTTCGGGGTGGGAAGGGCAACGGGCCCGTCCGGCCCGGCGCTGGGAGCGGAGTGTGAACCTCCTCGACCGGGCCTGCGATCCGCCGCATCCGGGCGGGCGTGTCGGGGATCCAGCAGCCGCGGAGCCCGGCGCTCATGCGGTCGGTGCCGTCAGTGGGTCAGCACCTCGGCGAGGCTGCGGTACGTGTGGAGTTCCTCCGGCGTGAACCACAGCTGGACCTCGTACTCGGCCTCCTGCCGGTTCGCCGACGCGTGCACGATGTTCGCCATGCCCTTGCCAGTGGCACTGCTCGCCGCGCTGCTGAAATGGGAGAGATCACCGCGTATCGTGCCCGGCGCCGCCTCGTTCGGGCAGGACGAACCGATGAGTTTCCGGACAGTGGCCACCGCGTCGTAGCCCTCCAACACGAAGGCAACTATCGGACTCTGCTTCATGAAAGCGGCAGACCGGTCGTATACGACCGAACCGAGCCGTTCCTCCAAATCGAAGTAGTGCTTCCGGATGAACGCGTCGTCCATCGTCCGCATCTTCGTTCCCACGATCTTGAGCGCGGCCTCCTCGAAGCGCGTCAGCACGCGGCCCGCCAGACCGCGCAGGAGGGCGTCCGGCTTGATCAGTACGAGGGTGCGCTCCACCTGGGCGACTGCCTCTTCGGTCGGAATCTGGGGCACGTGGGACTCCTGGTTCGGTTGGGATCTTGGCTTGAACGCCCCGGGTAATTCCTCCTACTTGAGCGTAGGTTGATTACACCGGTGACAAATTCCCGCACATCAGCGGGGTGACCTGACGGGGAGAAGACTGTGGGCGACAGGGCCGCAGCCGTTCTGGAATTTGATGGTGCATCAGGAGGTCTCGTAGCAGAGGGTGTCCGAGAGGCCGAGGGCGCAGAGGACGCAGAAGGGCAGGGGCGCGCGGGGGCGAGCGTCCTGTGGCTCGCACACGACGAGGTGTCCTTCCACGGACTTCCGGTCCTCTTGGACCGCCTCTCCCTCGCGCGCCACTACCGGCTCTGCCGGAGCGTGGAGGGGTTCCACCGACTGCTCCAGGTGGAGCAGTTCGACATATGCGTGGTGCCGTCGCAGTCGTACACGGCCTCCGTGGCCTCGAGCGTGGGGCAGGCCGGAGCGCAGCTGGTCATCACCAGCCCCCACGCCCGGCGCCCGTCGTTCGGGATGGCGGCCGACGGGGTGAAGGGGCCGGACGCCTGGCTCCAGGAACAGCGCATCGATTCCCACGTTCTCGAGCAGGTCTTCGGGCAGCTGACCGCCGGGAACCTGGATCCGGCGACCGGGGAGCCGTCGCCGCACCTGCCCGGGACCGCGGTGGAGCGGGGCCTGGACAGGGTGACCCAGCGGGAGCGCGCCGTGCTGTCGCTGTTAGCGCAGGGGCAGAGCAACCAACAGATAGCACGGGCCCTCGACATCTCCATCCACGGAGTCAAGCGGCACGTCTCGAACCTGCTGATCAAGCTGGACAGTACGAACCGGACCGAAGTCGCCCTGAAAGTCGCCCAGCTCGGTCTGCGACCCACCTACCGGGCCTGATGCCATCTCAGGCTCTCAGGCTCTCAGCCCCTCAGGCCTCCGTCTGCGATGTGTCCTTACTGGTCGTCGCCGCGCGGAGGATGACCGTGTAGTCCTCCTCCGCGTACCCCGAGGCCTGGGCCTCGGCGATCCAGGAATCCGTGGCGGCTCCCAAGCGCAGTTCGACGCCGTGGTCCGAAGCCGCCTCACGGATGAGGCCGGCATCCTTGGCGGCGAGCCGCAGCGAGAACCGGGTGGGGAACTCGTCCGCCTCCAGCGAGGGGCGCCGGCGTTCGGCCTGCGCGGCGAGCGGAGTGGACGCGAGCACCTCGAACGCCGTACGCCGGTCCAGCCCGAGGCCTTCGGCGAGTGCGACGGATTCCCCGAGCAGGGCCACGATGCCGAACAGCGCCGAGTTGGCGACGAGCTTCGCCGCGGAAGCCGCTCCCAGCTCCCCGACGTGCGTGATCTGTCCGATGTCCTGGAGCAGGGGCGTCCACCGGCCCACCAGCTCGTCGGACCCGCCGACGTACACGGTTCCCTTGCCGGCGGCGAGCTTCCCGGGCCCCGCCATGACGGGGGCGTCCAGTACCCCGGAGCCCTCCGGCAGGGCGTCGGCGACCCAGGCCAGGGTGTGGGGCGCGACCGTGGACATCTGGATCAGCGTCACGGGCGAGGTCGCGGCTCCCGCTGCGACGCCGTCCGGTCCCGAGACCACGTCCTTCACGGCGGTCTCGTCGGTGACCACCAGTACCACGGCCTCGGCGCGGCGAGCCGCCTCGGCCGGGGTCCCGACCGCTACCGCCTTCCCGGCCGGCAGCCGGTCGACGGCCGAGGGGTCGCGGTTCCACACCAGCACCTCGTGCCCGGCGAGCAGCAGCCGTGCGACCACGGCCCGGCCGATGTTGCCGAGGCCCAGTACCGCGACGCAGCTCATTCCGGAGCCCCTTCCGTGCTGAGGACCTTGTTCGAGTACCGGCTGTCCTGCGTGACCTCACGTCCGAACCACTCCGGCGGGGTGAAGGCCAGGGCGGTGTCCGTGTCGTCGAACTCCACCTCCACGGTGATCAGCCCTTCGAGGTCCCCGTCGAAGACGTCGACATAGGCGATCCGGTCCTCCAGAACCTTCACCTCACGCCGGGTCTTGGCGATGCGACTTCCCACTGTCGCAGGCCAGAGCGCGTCGAATTGGGGGGCGCTGAGAAGGATCTCGAACTCGGACCGCAGAAGTCCGGTCCCCTTCTTCACGGTGAGGGTGTAATCGTCGCCGATCTGACGGACCCGGGCCTCCTCGTCGGCGCCGCGCGCCAGGTATCCCTGACGCACTGTCAAATAAGGAGCCTGCGGAACTGAGCCGAGGTCCTCCACGACGAATTTTCGTTCAATCTCGGTAGCCAAGACGAGCGTCCCCATGTCTTCAGTGCGTCCGGACCGCCGGCGTCCGGCCCCGGTCCCCGTTCGCTGAAGATCTTGATCGCAACGGTGTGAACGGGCGGCCATCGGCGGTTTTTTCCTGGTCAACCCTCCCTTGGCACGGCGCGGCGAAACAGGTGCACATGAGTGCGCGCCGATGGAGGTGCTCGATCGGCTACCTCGAAACGGGCGCACTTTAGGGTACTTGCTCTGCTTGCGAGCGCTCGATTAGACAGGGAGGAAGACGGCATCCGGACACGGGGCGGGACCTGCCCGAAGAGATGCCGAGCGTGATGGAACAGAACAAGAAATGGGGGGACTATGACTGCTCTTGCCACACCGAGTGACAGCCTGACGGGCCTCGGTCCAAAGGACCTGATAACCCTGCTCAACGGCCTTCCGCATGACGTCAGCGAACGCCAGAGTGACTACAATCTGAACCTGGTGAGACGTCTCGGAGAAGGCCCTTGCATTTCCGGGCTCCTTACCCGCTTCCTTGAGGACGAGGCCTTACTGGACGAGATCGCCGGGCGTTCGTACCGTCACGTCAACCACTTCGACAAGATCGTCCTGGTCGACACGGGAGCCCAGCTCGGCTACCGGCTGACGCTGCACGCCTGGTGCCCGCCGTACAGCGAGAAGGAGCTCAACGACGAGCTGATCCACGACCACCGGTTCAGCTTCTGGTCCACCATCCTGACCGGACGCCTGGTGTCGCAGAACTTCGCCCTGCCCGGGGGCGACGGCTCGGCCGCCGACAATCCGCGCATCGGCTTCCAGCAGTACCGGTACAGCCCGGAGAAGCAGGGTGTCTCCACCACCTCGAACTTCTACGAGTTCGTCGGCGAGACCGAGCTGGAGGTGACGGGCGACACTGTCGAGGACCAGGGCAACGCCTACCACCTCAAGTACCACCGCATCCACCGCGTCGTACTCCCGCTGGAGTCGATGACCTGCACCCTGGTGCTGCGCGGACCGCGGGAGCGCAACTTCTCCAACGTCTACAACACCGATTACCCCAGCACCGACACCACGTCCGGCAACGTGATGTTCAGCCGGGACGAACTCGTCGGGAAGCTGAACGGCATCCTGGCGAACGTCAACGGTGGCTGACAGCCTCTCGCACCGTCGGCCGTCGGCCCGGTTGCACGCCTCCGAGACGCTGAGCGAAGGCTGGTACACGCTCCGCCAGTACACTCTCGACGTCACCCGGACCGACGGCCCGACGCAGCGACTGTCCCGCATCGACCTTCGCCGAGGCGACCGGGCAGCCGTACTCCTGTACTCGCCGTCCGCCGGAACCGTGGTCCTCACCAGCCAGTTCCGCCTGCCGGCCTTCCTCCACGGCGACCCGCACGGCCAACTGATCGAAGCGCCCGGCGGGTTGCTCGACGAAGCCGGCGCGGAGGAAGCGGTTCGGCGCGAGGCCGAGGAGGAGACCGGGTTCCGGGTCGCCGAGCTGCGCAAGGCGTTCACGACCTACCTGTCCCCGCAGCTGAGCACCGAGCGGACCCACCTCTTCACCGGTGAGTACGACCCCGGGGCCCGCAGCGGCCCGGGCGGCGGCGTACCCGAAGAAGGCGAGGACATCCAGGTCCTCGAACTTCCCCTGAGCGAGGCACTGGAGCGGGTCCTGCGCGAGGAGGCCGCCGATGCCAAGACCCTGCTCCTCCTCCTGCACGCCCAGAACCAAGGGCTCTGCACTCAGTGATCCCAAGGGAAAGGCCGGCCGGACGACCTCCGGCCGGCCCCCGTAGAACATCACCCCGAAAGGCCCTCTCCATGGAAGACTCGTCGTCTGCGGCGGACCGTGCCGCGACCCTCGCCCTGAGCGACGCGGAGCTGCTCGCCGTCCGCGCCGCGGGCACGCCGGACATCGAAGGCCGCAGCAAGCGCATCTGGCTGCTCCCCGGAGGCCTGTGCGTGGTCGAGCTGATCCCGAGCCTGCGCAGCTACACCTACAGCCGCGACGAACTCGTCGAGGACACCGGCCCGTTGCGCCTCGACTTCTACGAGCGCGCCGCCGCGAGACTGGCCAAGGACGGCATCCGGACCGGATTCGTCCGCCGGCTGGCACCGACCGTCTACCTGTCCGAGTTCCACGAGGCGCCGCCCTTCGAGGTGATCGTCAAGAACCGGGCGATCGGCTCCACGCTGGTGAAGTACCCCGGACTCTTCACGGCGAACTCCGTCCTGCCCAGGCCGGTCGTGAAGTTCGACTACCGGATCGACCCCGAGGACCAGCCGATCGGAGAGGACTACCTGCGCGCCCTGGACCTCCCCGTCGAGGAGTTCCGGCGGATCGCCCTCGCCGTCAACGACACCCTCGTCACCTGGCTCGCCCCCCTGGAGGTCTGGGACTTCTGCCTCATCCTCGGGCTCGACCCGCAGGGCGAGCCGGTACTGATCTCCGAGGTGTCGCCCGACTGCATGCGGCTGCGCCACCCCGACGGCTCCTCCCTGGACAAGGACCTCTTCCGCCACGGCGCCTCGCCGAAGGAACTGGTCACCGCATGGCAGAGGCTCCTCGATGAAATCGGCTGAACCCGCCGGTGCCCCGGTCGCCCTGGTCAGCGGGGCGAACCGGGGGACCGGGCTCGCCATCGCCCGGGAACTGCACCGCCGCGGCTACCGGGTGGCCGCGCTCAACCGCACCCTCCTCGGCGAGGACTGGCTCTACGAGATCCAGTGCGACCTCGCCGACCCGGACGCGGTGGACGGCGCGGTCGGCCAGGTGCTCACCCGCTTCGGACAGCTCGATGTCTGCGTCACCAATGCGGTGGACCGCACCTTCGCGACCCTCGCCGAGATGGACCCGGCGGACTGGGACCGGGCCGTGGCGGTCAACCTCACCTCGGTCTTCCGCATCGTACGGGCCTCGCTCGCGGCGATCCGTGCCGCACAGGGCAGCTTCGTGATCATCGGGAGCCACGCCGGAACCCGGTTCTTCGAGGGCGGAGCCTCCTACAGCGCCACCAAGGGCGCCCTGAAGGCCCTCGTCGAGACGCTGCTGCTGGAGGAACGGGCGAACGGAGTGCGGGCCACCCTGGTCAGCCCCGGCGCCATCGCCAACGAGGACGGGGACGAAACCCCCTACAAGATGGCCACCGAGTCCGTCGCCCGCTGCGTCGGCGCCCTCGTACAGGACCAGCCGTCCGACCTGGTCATCGGCGACATCGAGATCCGCCCCGCACAGCTGCCCGTTCCTGAGATCTCCGGAATCGCCCGTCTCCAGCACGTGTGAGAACCACGCAGGCGAACCACGCGCCCGGGAAGCCGGGTGCAGGACGAAGGACACCACAGTGATTCAAAGGCCGGCTTCCCAGACAGCCCTCTACTTAGGACGCCCCACCACCCCGGGGAAGCCCTCGCAGATGGCCCGGGCCACCCCGGTCGGCTCCCGCTCCTCCGTGGACCTCGGTACGGGCACGCGCCAACCGCAACTTCCCGCCCTGAGCAAGGTCGTCGAGGCCTTCCCGGCCGACGGGGCCTGCCTGGTCGTCACGGGTGAAGTGGGCCCCGGAACAGTGGCCTACCTCCAGGTGCTCTCCGCCGCCCTCGACGTCAGCGCCGTGATCACCACACCCGGCCACGAGCAGTCGATGGCCGCCGCCGCGCACATCAGCGACGTACTGGTGCTCACGCCCGACCACCCCCGGGACCTCGTGCGCACCGCCGCCGAGTACACGGGCAGACTGACGCGCCGGGCCTCCGCGCCCGTCGTGATTCAGGGCCCGGGCCACCTGCTCTCCGACGAGGGGGCCGGACTGCTCGCCGAGCAGGGCGCACGCGGCGCGGTGTGGAGCGCGCAGTGCGGCATTCCCCGCCAGACCCAGGATCCCGTCCAGCTGCGCCTGCCGGTCTTCACCACCGCAGGCAGCGCGCTGGACTCCCTGGTCAACGCCCCCGCGGGGTACGCCATAGCGCAGACCCTGGAGACCCGGCTGCGCCGGGACCTGGCCCGCTCGCTCTCCGACTGCACGGTGGTGATCCTGGGGTACGGGGAGCGGCACACCGCCGTGGCAGCCGCACTGCGTGTGCTCGGCGCCGAAGTGAGCGTGCGCGACCCCGACCCCATCTCCACCTGCGCCGCGGTCCTGGCCGGCTACCGGGTCACGGACCGCGCCGAACTGCTCAGCAGCGCCGACGTGGTGATCGACCTGTACGGGGACCTGCCGGTGGACCCGGCGGCCCTGCGCCTGCTCAGGCCGGAGACGGTGGTGCTCACCGAGGGCTTCCTCCTGTCCGATCCACACCCGGACGGCACCTTCGGGGCGCTGACCCGCGTGGAACAGTACGAAGGCGGCACGACCGTCTGCCGGTTCGAGGGCAAACCGCTGTACCTGATGACCGGCTTCGCCCCGAGCCACGTCGACGAGCGGATCGTGGGACGGCTGCACGACCTCCTGTGCTGCGAGCTGTACCTGTGCATCCGGGAACTGGCGAGCCGGCCGCACCCGTCGGGCGTGCGCCAGCTCTCTCCCGACCAGTGCGAGGAGATCGCCTGGATCTGGTGCGACACCTACGGGCGGTCAGCATGACCAAGACGGGCCATACCTCCACGCCCCACGTCGACTGGGACGCGGCACGCCGCCGCCTGCTGGTCGGCTACGGAGCCACCGCACCCCTCGTACACCACGAAGAGATCGCCCTGCCCGCCACCGTCGTGCTCGACGGGAACGGCAGCGCCCTCGACGTGGACATCATGGCGCTGCCCGACCGGGTGGCCGACGCCCTGTCCGCCTACGCCGTATCGGTCAGGAAGCCGCCCAGGAACGGGATCGCCCTCGACGTCGACGCCGCGCAGCTGTGGCTCCACCTCGCGGACGGCGTACCCGCGCAACAACTCGGCGGGACGGCACACGTCCGCATCTCCTTCGGCGACACCGAGATCGCCGAGGTCGAACTCACCTTGCTCCCCACCCCCGCACCGACGCCCGGAGACAGTCGTTGATCATGCTGACCGCCTACCGGGACTGCCTCAGCCCACCGCACGCCAAGTACCTCCTCACCTCCAACCTCCTCGGCCGGCTTCCCAACGGCATGGCCCCCCTGGCCATCGCGCTGTTCCTGCGCTCCCAGGGACTGGGATTCGGCACGGTCGGAACCGTCACCGCGCTCTACGGCCTCTCCATGGCCGTGGGCGGACCGCTGCTCGGCCGGGCAGTGGACCGCTTCGGACAGGTCGTCGTCCTGTCCGTCAGCGCGGTCGTCTCGGGCATCGGCTTCCTGGCGCTGGTGTGGTTCGGTGACAGCAGCGTGAGCACGGCCGCGGCGGCCGTCGTCGTCGCCGGGCTCTTCTCGCCGCCCCTGGAACCCTGCCTGCGGACGCTGTGGCCCAGCGTCCTGAAGGACCAGCGGGCCATCGGCGCCGCCTACGCGCTCGATGCCTCGCTCCAAGAGGTCGTCTTCGTCACGGGGCCGCTCCTGGTCGTCCTGCTGACCTCGATCGCCGACCCGTCCGTCGCGCTCGTCGTCACCACCGCCGCGATGATGGCCGGCACCCTGGCCTACATCGTCCCCGAGCCCGTACGGCGCTGGCGGGCCGAGCCCCGGACCCCCGACTGGGCCGGCGCCCTGCGCTCCGTCCGGCTGCGGCAACTCCTCGTCAGCCTGGCCTTCGTCGGCGTGAGCCTGGGCGCGCTCAACATCGCGACCATCGCCTACCAGGAGCACGTCGGGAACGAAGGACTCTCCGGCATCCTGCTCGGCATCAACGCGGCCGGCGCCCTCGTCGGAGGCCTCTACTACGGGGCACGCCAGTGGCGGGCCGACACCTCGAAGCAGTTGACCCTCCTGCTGCTCGGCATGTTCCTGTGCTACCTGCCGCTGGTCCTGGTCCCGCACCCGGTCATCGTCGGTGTACTCGTCTTCTGCGCAGGCCTCTTCCTCGCCCCGCTGCTGACCTGCGGGTTCTCGATCATCGGCGAGGTCGCACCGCCGGGCACCGCCACCGAGGCGTTCGCCTGGATGGTGACCGCCGTCCTCACCGGCAACGCCCTGGGCACCTCGACGGCGGGAACCGCCGAACAGCACATCGGAATCTGGGCCTCCTTCCTCGTCCTCAGCGTGGCCGGAGCGGTCGCTTACGCGTCGGCCGAGCTGTTCCGGCGCGGCGCGAGCCGGCCCGGCGGCCGTGCGCCCCTCAGCAGGGAGTCGACGACGCTGTGAAGCCCCTGATGATCGTGTCCGATCTCGACGGCACGCTGCTCGACTCCACGGGCGGGATCTCGGAGCGCACCCGGGCCGCGGTCCAGGCGGTGCAGAAGGCGGGCCACACCTTCGTGATGGCCAGCGCACGGCCCGTCCGCGACGTACGGCCCATCGCGGAGGCCCTCGGCCACATGGCCATCGCGGTGTGCAGCAACGGCGCCATCTCCTACGACTACGCCCGCGATACCGTCGTGAACCACCACCCCATGCCACAGGACGTGTCCGCCGAGGTGATCGCGGTGCTCCGCCGCCGGTTCCCCGGCGTCCGGCTGGGCTGCGAGCGATGGCCCGACCTGCTCCTGGAACCCGGATTCGACCTCGAACCCGCACTGGCGGGCGAGGCCCGGCGGGTCCGGTCGCTGGAGGAGGAACTCGACGGGCGGGGCCTGTCGAAACTCATCGTCCAGACCGGGGGATCGGCCCACGACTACTACCGGGCCGTGGCCGACGCCCTGCCCGGCCGGTGCACGGTGACGGTGTCGACCCCCGCGTTCTGCGAGATCACCCGCACCGGCGTCACCAAGGCCACGACCCTCGACATGCTGGCCGTCCAGCTGGAGCTGTCCGCCGAACAGGCCATCGCCTTCGGCGACATGCCCAACGACCTGCCCATGCTCCGCTGGGCCGGCCGGTCCGTGGCCATGGCCAACGCCCACCCCGACGTACTCGCCGCGGCGGACGAAACCACCCTCTCGAACGACGAGGACGGCGTGGCCCGCTGGCTGGAGGACCTGCTGGCGCAGCCGCGCCGCACCCCGCCCGAGCGGGGAACCGCATCACACCGAACAGCACGCCTAGTTGAGGAACGCCCGTGGACATAGCAATTGTCGGAACCGGACGGGGCGGCGTCCACGCGCGGTGGATCGCCCAGTGCCCCGAGTTCTCCGTGACCGCGGTGGCCTGTGCCCAGGACACCGAAGCCGCCGCCGAAGTGGTACGGACACACCACCCCGACGCCGAAGTGACCACGGACGCCCTGTCCTTGATACGCAGCGGCCGGATCGACGCCGTGGCCATCGCCACCCCGACGCACAGCCGCGACGAGCTCGTTTCCGAGGCGCTCAACCGCGGGCTCCTCGTGATGTGCGAAGCCCCGCTGGCCGCCAGCCGGCAGTCGGCGCTGAAGCTGGCCGAACTGGCCCATGCCCAGGGCGCCCGCGCCCTCGTGGCCTTCCAGCTGCGGGAGAACCCGGCACTGCAACACGCCAGGCAGGCCATCGCCGAAGGCGCCGTGGGTGAACTCCTCGCCATCGACGTCGAACTCCACGACGACACCCGGACGGACGGCGGCGACGGCGCCCTCACCGGACTGGGCACGCACGCCTTCGACCTGGTCCCGTGGCTCACGGGTACGGGCTTCTGGGAGGTGTCGTCCGCCTGGACCCCGTCCGAGGGCCCCGGCGACATCGCCCAGGCCGAACTGCGCACCATCGGCGCTCCGACCAGGGCCCGGGTCATGGTGTCACGCAGGAGCGCGGCCCGGCCGCAGCTCCTCGTCACCGCCCACGGAGAGCGCGGAACGTTCCACGTCAGGGTGAACACCGCCGACGGTTCGGGGCTGTTCACCCTGAACACCGGGGCACGTGACGCCCAGAAGCTCTTCGGAGCGCACCCCATGAACCCGTACCGCCGCCTCGCCGACGATCTGGACAGCGGCGTCCGCCTGGTGCCCGGCTTCGACGACGGACTCGCCGCTCTGACTCTGGTGGACGCGGTGTTGGCAGCCAGAGCAACGGAAAGGCGGAAAGGCCTTGTCTCTTAAGACCGTTGAGATCGCCCATGTGCTCCTCGCGCTCGTCGCCCTGCTCGTCGCGGCGCATCTGGGCGGCTACCTGTTCGCGCGCATGCGTCAGCCCCAGGTCATCGGGGAGATCCTGGGCGGGCTGCTGCTCGGTCCGACCGTGCTGGGCGAGATCGCCCCGGACGCCCAGCGCTGGCTCCTGCCGACCGACGGGGCCACCGGCCATGTGCTGGGTGCCTTCTACCAGATCGGTCTGCTGCTGCTCGTCTACCTGACGGGCACCGAACTCCGGGCGAGCCGCCACAACAAGGGGCAGCGGACCATCGGGTTCGTCACCGTCTCCGGGCTCGTCCTGCCCTTCGGGTTCGGTGTGGCCATCGCCTCCGTCGTGGAGACCGACGACCTCATCGGCCCCAACGGCTCGCCGACGACCCTCGCCCTCATCTTCGGCATGGCGGTGGCCGTCACCAGCGTGCCCGTCATCTCCCGCATCATGATGGACCTGGGCATCCTCCAGTCGCTGTTCGCGAGGATCGTGCTCGCCGTCGCGGTGATCGAGGACATCCTCCTCTACGTCATCCTGGCGATCGTCCTCGGCGTGGCCCAGGCCCACGCCGGCGACGGCTTCGGACTGTGGGCCTGGATCGCCGTTGACTCGCTGCCGGTGGCCGTCGTCTACTTCACCCTCGTCCCGCTGGTCTTCCTCGGCCTGCTGCTGTGGCTGGGCCCGCGCTCCTTCAGCGGTCTGGCGAGGTCCCGGGGCAACGTACTGGAGCAGCGCAGCCCGCTGGCGTTCCGGCTGGTCGTGGTATTCCTGCTGTGCGCCGCCTGCACCGGACTGGGCATCGACCCGATCTTCGGCGCCCTGGTCGCCGGCATGTGCACCGCGGGCGATACGGGGGCCCGGGCCAAGGAGTCCCAGGAGACCCTGCGACACGTCTCGATGGGCCTGTTCGTCCCGATCTACTTCGCCATCGTCGGCGTGAAGCTCGACCTGGTCCGGCACTTCGACCCGGTGTTCTTCTGCTGGTTCTTCCTGCTGGCCTGCGCGGTCAAGTTCTCCAGCGTATGGCTCGGGGCCAGGGCGGCAGGGGAGTCCCACCCGGCGGCGACCAACCTCGCCGTCGCGATGAACGCACGCGGCGGTCCCGGCATCGTCCTCGCGTCCGTCGCCTTCGGCGCCCACATCATCAACGAGAACTTCTTCACCGCCCTGGTCCTGCTCTCGATCGTCTCCTCGCAGATCGCCGGCTACTGGCTCGGCAGGGTCGTGGCGCAGGGCAAGGCACTGCTGCCGCCCGCCCCCGGAAGGCCCGCGGACGAACAGGAGCACGGCTCCCGAGAAGCGCCCCACGCAACAGTTTCCAAGCACTGAGCACGTAGCCAGAAAGAGGCACAACATGACCCAGCTGTCCGACGTCGAAATCGGCGTGATCGGCGGATCCGGCTTCTACCAGTTCCTCGACGACATCACCGAGGTGGCCGTCGACACCCCGTACGGGAAGCCCAGCGACTCCCTCATGATCGGTGAACTCGCCGGCCGCAAGGTGGCGTTCCTGCCGCGACACGGCCGCGAGCACTCGGTGCCGCCGCACCGGATCAACTACCGGGCCAACCTCTGGGCCCTGCGGGCGGCCGGCGCCCGCCAGATCATCGCCCCGTGCGCGGTCGGCAGCCTCCGCAGGGAGCTGGGCCCCGGCACGCTCGTCGTGCCCGACCAGTTCGTGGACCGCACCTACGGCCGTGACCAGACCTTCTTCGACGGCTACCAGCGCCCCGACGGCCAGACCCCGAAGGTCGTGCACACCCCCACGGCCGACCCGTACTGCCCCACGGGCCGTGCTGTCGTGATGACCGCCGCCCGCGAGGAAGGCTGGGAGGAGGCCCAGGACGGCGGAACCCTCGTCGTCATCCAGGGCCCCCGGTTCTCGACCCGCGCCGAGTCCCGCTGGTACTCCGAGCAGGGCTGGTCGGTCGTCGGCATGACCGGCTTCCCGGAGGCACCGCTCGCGAGGGAACTCGGCCTCTGCTACACCTCCGTCGCGCTCGTCACCGACCACGACGCGGGCGTCGAGGTCGGCGAGGGCGTCACCCACGAGGACGTCCTCAAGGTCTTCGGCCAGAACATCGACCGCCTGCGCCCCGTCCTGGCCAACGCGCTCAAGGCACTGCCCGTCGAGCGGAACTGCCTGTGCAGCCGTGTCCTCGACGGTGTCGACACCGGCATCGAACTGCCCTGACGGCCGGTCTCGACGCCCGGCCCCCGATCGACCGCTGAGCGGCCTCCGATCGACCCCAGCCTCACCCCCCTGTCGGAGCGGCCACAGCCGGCCGCCCACCCAACCGAAGGATGCGCAATCACATGATCAGCCCCAAGATGCCCGAGAACGAGAGCGTCTACAGCCGCAGCGGCGACTCCGTGGTCTTCAACCAGCTCGCCCTGAAGATCGAGATGGACGAGGTCAGCAACGAGGACTACTACCGCTGGCTCGACGACATGATCGCCACCATCGGCGACCGCGTCCCCGGCGCCCAGATCGTGGAGAAGGAGAACGCCCGCCAGGCGCCCCCGCTCAACACCGCGATCTACTACGACACCGAGGACTACCGGATCCTGCAGACCGGCGCGCTGCTGCGCACCTCCTGCAACAAGATCACGCACGCCTTCTGCGCCTTCAAGGCCGCCCAGGACGAGAACCACGTCCGCCGCGACCACCGCCACGTCTTCGACGGCGAGGAGAAGGCCACCATCCAGGCCGCCCCGGACTCCCCGGAAGCCGTCGCGGTCGTCCAGCGACTGCTCGCCCGCACCGACATCGACCACCCGGGTCTGCACCTGGAGGAGACGTACGGGATCCCGCGCACCGAGCTGATCCCGACCGTCAAGCTCGACGACCTCCGCTACACCTTCTTCGTCTGGCTGGACAAGCGGGACGCGCTGCGGTGCAGCATCGACCGGGCCACCGTGTCCAACCTGCGACTGCCCGAGAGCGAGCGCGTCGAGCGTCCCGTCTCCGAGGTCGAACTGGCCATCTACCCGCGCATCGAGCCGGAGATCGCCCAGGACCCCCGTGTGGTGGAGCTGTTCAACGTGCTCTCCGAGGACCTGTGCGCGCGCTTCGACACCAAGGTCACCTCCGACATCAAGTACCAGCGCTCGGCGACCGCCCTGGGCATGGGCGGCCGCTGACCGCGAGGAAGGCAGAGGGCAGGCAGCCGTGGAGGACAACCAGTGAAGATCTATCTCGTGCGCCACGGCCAGTCGCAGTGGCAGCTCAACCCCAGTGAGGACT
Organism: Streptomyces sp. NPDC037242; assembly: GCF_055604165.1. Taxonomy (NCBI): domain Bacteria; kingdom Bacillati; phylum Actinomycetota; class Actinomycetes; order Kitasatosporales; family Streptomycetaceae; genus Streptomyces; species Streptomyces sp. NPDC037242. The sequence goes on along the minus strand of NZ_JBVJUY010000014.1, from coordinate 22,180 downwards.
GGGACACCAGTCTCAGCCCGCTCGGGCACGACCAGGCCAAGCACCTGGGGCAGTGGTTCGCCGGGGACGCCGCCCTCGACGCCACCACCCGGCTGGCCGTCGGCAGCCTCGTGGCCAGCCCGCTGAAGCGGGCCCGTGAGACGGCCGAGTACCTGGGCGACTCCCTCGGGCTGGTCGCGGACGTACAGCCCACCCTCAAGGAGGCCGCGTTCCACGTCGTCTCCGAACTCCCCAAAGCGGCCGCGCCGTTCGCACCGTGGCCCGAGGTTCCGCTCTCCGAGCGCTACCTCGACTTCCGGGCGCAGGCGCGGACCGCTCTGGCGGAACTCACCCGGCGGGCCGAGGAGACGGGGCAGCCGGTGCTCGCCGTGACGCACGGCGGGCTGATCAAGACGGTCTTCCGCACCATCGCGGAGTCCGACGCCTTCTGTCTCAAGCTCTACAACTGCGGCATCAACGCGATCGAGTGGACCAACGGCAGGTGGCGGGTGGTGCACGTCAACCTCATGGACCACCTGCCGCCCGCACTGCGCACCACCTGACGGCCGCACCGGCCACAGGCCACCGGCCCCGGCCCACGGCCCCCGGAAAGGAAGCCATGCAAGCACCCCGGCCCACGGCCGAAGACCTCACCACCCTCTACGGTCTGCGGCCCATGCCGCTGGAAGGGGGCCTGTTCACGCGTACGTGGGCGGGCCCGCCCCAGCCCGACGGGCGCCCCACCGGCTCGGCGATCACCGTACTGCTCTCGCCCGAGGACAACCAGTTCTCGGCGATGCACAGGCTCCCCACCGATGAGGTCTGGCACTTCTACCTGGGCGACCCGGTCGAACTGGTGCTGCTCGAACCGGACGGCGGCAGCCGCGTGGTCGTCCTGGGCCAGGACGTACTGGGCGGCCAGCACGTCCAGTACACGGTCACCGCCGGTACGTGGATGGGCGGCCGGGTCGTGTCCGGAGGCGAGTGGGCACTCTTCGGCTGCACCATGGCGCCCGGATTCAGCTCCGCGGACTACGAGGGCGGCGACGCACAGGTGCTCGGCGCCCAGTACCCCGAGGCGGCCGATCTCATCGAGGCACTGTGCCGGCCCGGAGTCCCGCTGCGCCACCCGGCCGGGTCCGAGGGTGCGATCGGCGGGCCCGCCCGCACCCCCGCGACCGCCCCGCGGGAGAACTGACATGGACCGCGCGGGCCTGCCCGACCTGACCGGGCAGAGCGTCCTGGTCACCGGCGCCAGCGGCGGGATCGGCAGTGCCATCGCCCGACGCTTCGCACAGGCCGGCGCGGCCGTGGTCGTCCACGGACACAGCGGCAAGGGCCGGGCCGAGCAGCTCGCCGCGGAGCTGACGGCCCAAGGCCACCGGGCCCTCGCCCTGTCCGCGGACCTCACCGACGAGGCCGCGTGCCGTCGCCTGGTGGCGGACAGCGCCGCATGGTCCGGACGGCTCACCGGACTCGTCAACTGCGCCGGCATCCAGCCGGTGCGGGAGCTGGCCGCCATGACCACCGCCGAGTGGCGACAGGTACTCGACACCAACCTGGCGGGCGCCTTCACCTGCACCCAGGCAGCGGCCCCCGTCCTGGCGGAACACGGAGGCGGGAGCATCACCCACATCGCCTCCATCGAGGGACGCCACCCGGCCCTCGACCATGCCCACTACTGCGCTTCCAAAGCCGCCCTCATCATGCACGCCCGTACCGCCGCACTCGAATACGGGCGTCTGGGGATCCGGGTGAACACCGTCTCGCCCGGACTGATCGACCGGCCGGGACTCCCGGAGGAATGGCCCGAAGGGGTCCGGCGATGGCAGAAGGCCGCGCCTCTGGGGCGGCTCGGCAGGGCGCAGGACGTGGCGGACGCCTGCGTCTTCCTGGCTTCCCCGCTCGCGTCCTGGATCAGTGGCCACGACCTCGTCGTGGACGGCGGAGTCTCCTCCGCACCCACCTGGTAGGCGGGCCGGCCACCTCCGGCCCTACGGCACACAACAGTCAAGGAGCCGCACCCATGAGCACCCTGAGCACGCCCGCTTCGAGACGTACGGGAACACCTCCCACCTACGACGAGGTCTGCCGACAGCTCGCGGACCTGCCGATCGACCGCAGCGAGAGCACCGTGCGGTCCAACCTCGAACTCGTACACACCCTCGGCTCGGGTGAGAACCTCTCGGCCCTGCTGACCGAGATACTCGGCGACGAGAAGCTGCTCGCCTCCATCGCGCAGCGCTCGTACCCGCACACCAACCACTTCGACAAGATCGTCCTGGTGGACTCGGGAACCCAGCTCGGCTACCGGCTGACCCTCCACCTGTGGAACCCGCCCTACTCCGACGCCGAGGCCGAGGACGAGCAGATCCACGACCACCGCTTCAGCTTCTGGTCCCACGTCGTGGCCGGCACCCTCACCTCGCAGAACTTCGTGCGGGACGCGACCGGAACCCTCTTCGGCGAGTTCCAGTACATCCCCGAGAAGCTCAACAGCGTTGCCACCGTGGGCAACTTCTACGTCAACGTGGGCGACTCACCCCTGCTCCCCACGGACCGCCCCAGCGTCCCGGCGGGTACCTCCTACGACCTCACCTTCGACCAGATCCACCGGGTGATCCTGCCCCACGAGGACCTGACCTGCACCCTCGTGCTGCGCGGACCCCGGCAGAAGAACTACGCGAGCGTGTTCAGCAACTCCGTGAAGTACGACCCGACGGAGAACCAGATGTTCTCCACCGCGGAGCTCGCCGAGAAGCTGCGCATCGTGCTCGACCGCGCATGAGCCGGCAGACCGCCCCCTCCACCCACCCCCACGCTGACGGGAGCCCCGTGCACACTCCTCAGATCCCCTCGGAAGAGCCCATCTACAGCCGGACCGGAGACTTCGCGGTCTTCAACCAACTGGGCGTCAAACTCGCCTTCTCGGACACCATCACGGACGAGGACTACTACGCCTGGCTCGACGAGATGCACCTGCGGATCGGGGAGCTGGTGCCCGGGGCGGAGATCGCCGAGAAGAGCTACGCCCGCACCGAACCCAGACTCAACACCGGTATCTACTACGACACCGAGGACTACCGCCTGCTGCGGGCCGGCGCCGTACTGCGCACCACGTGCAACATCAAGACCCACGCCTTCTGCGCGTTCAAGCTGTCCGAGGACGAGAACGCCGTACGGCGCGACCACCGGTACGTCTTCGAGGGCGAGGACAAGGCCAACATCCAGCGCGCCCCCTCGTCCCCGGAGGCCGTGGCCGCCGTCAAGCGGCTGCTCGCCCGCACGGACATCGAGCACCCCGGCGTCCACCTGCGGGAGAAGTTCGGTGTGACGGGCGAGGACCTGGCTCCGACGATCGGCCTGGAGCAGTACCGCCACCCCTTCTTCGTGTGGCTGGACAAGAAGGACGCCCTACGCTGCTCGATGGACAGGGTCACGGTCTACGACCTGCGCCTGCCCGAGGAGCAGCGGGTGAGGAAGACGTACAGCGAGATCGAACTGCCGGTGTATCCGCACATCGACGACGAGGTCGCACACGATCCGAGGCTCATCCAGCTCATCGAGGCGCTGACCGAATCGCTCAGGGAACGCTTCGGCATCGAGTCCATCCTGGAATCCAAGTACCAGCGCGGCGCAGACGTGTTGGGCATCTCAAGGGGCTGATCATGGGTATCGCTGAGCAACGGGGAGCGTCGTCGACCGCGGCAGGCGCCACCGCACCTGCCGGGGTAGGCGCTCTCGTGGTCCTGGCGACCGCGCAGTTGCTCATCGCCCTGGACTACTCCGTCGTATATGTGGCGCTGCCCTCGATCGACGAGGAACTGCGCTTCGGTTCCGCCGCGCTTCCATGGGTCGTCAGTGCCTACGCCGTCCCCTTCGCGGGGTTCCTGCTCGTGTGCGGGCGTATGGCGGACCTGTTCGGAGCGCGGCGCATGCTGATCGGTGCGCTGTGGGTGATCGCCGTGTCCTCCCTCGGGGCCGGCCTCGCCGACAGCGCCGCCCAACTCCTCGTGGCCCGAGGGGTGCAGGGCCTGGGGGCCGCGGCACTCGCCCCGTCCACCCTGGCCCTGCTGACGAGCACCTTCCCGCTGGGGCGCGCACGGACACGAGCACTCGCGGTCTGGAGCACCACCGGCGCCTCGGGACTCACCGTGGGCGTCCTCGGCGGGGGAGTCGTCACCGACGCCGCCTCCTGGCGCTGGGCGTTCTGGTCCGCCGTTCCCCTGGCGCTGTCCGCGGTGCTGCTGACCCACTTCGTCTTCCGGGCCGAACGCACCGCGATACCGGTACGGGGGCCGGTCGGCTGGGCAGGGGCGATCCTGGTGACGCTCGGCGTGCTGTTCCTGGCGACCGGCATGACCCGCGCCTCCGAGGGCGGGTGGCTGAGCGGCGCCTTCCTCCTGCCGCTCCTGCTGGCGGTGGCGTGCATCGGGCTTCTCGTGCACCGCGAACGGCGCGCGGCGGTACGCCTGATCCCGTCGGCCCTGCTCCAGAACCGCCGCTTCTCGACGGCCACCCTGCTGGCGGCGCTGTTCATGGCGAGCTTCGGTGCGGAGTTCTACCTGCTGACCCTGGTGCTCCAAGAGGACAAGGGATACACGCCACTTGCGGCAGGGCTGGCATTCGTACCCCTGGCCGCCGCGGCCCCCATCGGCAGCGCCGTCACCGGGCGCCTGATGGGCAGCCTGGGCGAACGGCTCACTTTCGCCATCGGATTCGGCGGGGGAGGGGCAGGATTGCTCGTCCTGATGGCGGCTTCCGCGGACATCCCGTACGCGTGGGCGATCCTGCCGGGTCTGCTGGTAAGCGGTATCGGCCAGGGAATCGCGTACACCGCGACCTTTGCACTGGGCACCGCGTCGATTCCCGAGCAACAACAGGGCGTGGGTTCGGGGTTGATCACGATGGTACAGTACTTCGGTGGCAGCGTCGGCCTTGCAATTCTCGTTCTCGTCCTGCGTTCCTCGTCGCCCGACCAGCAGTTCGTGAAGGGTTTCCTCCTGCTTGGTTGTGTGGCGGCTTTCGCGGTCGCGGCCGTTTACGCGCTCTTGTCCCGCACCGGAATTCCGAATGGCCCTCTGAAGGGTGATCCTCGTGGTCGATAATGTTCCGTCCCCGTACTCCTGGGCGTCCGTCACGGATGACACGACAGGCAATGTCGTATCCCTTTCCGCACGCGGGCAGAGGATCGAGGCGGTACCGGAAGACCTGGCAGATCTGGAGACGCTGTCGAAGCTCGACCTCTCCTTCAACTCCCTCGAAGACCTGCCCGAGGGCCTGGGAAGGCTCTCCGGCCTCACCGAACTGCGCCTGGACGGAAACAAGTTCAGCAGTCTGCCGGACGTGGTCTTCGAATTCCCCGGGCTCCATGTGCTGAGCCTGTACAAGAACGATCTCTCCAGCGTGCCCCCAGGGCTCGGAAAGCTCCGTGAGATCCGCGTCCTCAATCTCGCCGACAACCGCCTCTCGTCGGTCCCCGCCGAGATCGGTGAACTGAGCCGCCTGCACACGCTCGACCTCGGGCACAACGAGCTGACGGAACTCCCGCCGTCCCTGGGTGACTTGTCGGGTCTCACCGAATATCTCTACCTGAGCGACAACAAGTTCACGTCGGTTCCGGATTCGCTCTGCCGACTGGACCGCCTCCGCTATCTGAACATCACCGACAATCTCCTGACCTCGCTCCCGGAGCAGTTCGGGAATCTCGTATCCCTGCGCGAGCTCCGCCTCTACAACAACCGCCTCGCGGAACTGCCCCGGTCGATCGGCGGACTCCGTGACCTGCGGGAGGCGCACCTCATGGGCAATGCCCTGACAGGGCTCCCGGAGGAGACGGGCGAACTCGGCGACCTGCGCGAGCTGCGGCTGATGGACAACCACGTGACGGCGCTGCCCGAGTCGATCGGCCGGCTCTCCCGGCTGCGGATCCTCGACCTGCGGAACAACGAGCTGCGCAAACTGCCCGAGTCGATCGGACAGCTCGACGAGCTGACCCACCTGGACCTGCGCAACAACGGTCTGGACGAGCTCCCACCGGCCCTGGCCGGGCTTCCCCGCCTGGAGAAGCTCGATCTGCGGTGGAACATCATCGATCCGCTGCCCGAATGGATCTCCACCCTCGAACAGCGGGGATGCGCCGTCCTGACGTGACCGGGCTGCGTGTCCGAGCCCGCCTGCACCGCCCCGGACCGCCCCCCTCGCACCCGAGTATCAATCCCACCCAGCCAAGGAAGTATTCCGTCCGTGGATCCCGTTGACATGGCAGTTGATGAGACGCTCTCCCTTCAGCAGCGCCTTCTCGGCCGCATACGAGATGTTCCCGACTTCCCCCGCCAAGGGGTCACCTTCAAGGACATCACCCCGCTGCTGTCCGACGCCGAGGCCTTCTCGCAGCTCGTGGACATGCTCGCCGACCTCGCCGTACGCCACGGGGCCACCACGGTCGTCGGCCTGGAAGCCCGGGGCTTCATCCTGGCCGCACCCGTCGCCCTGAGAGCCGGGTTGGGATTCGTCCCCGTACGCAAGGCCGGCAAGCTCCCCGGCGCGACGCTGGCGCAGTCGTACGAACTGGAATACGGCAGCGCCGAGGTCGAGGTGCAGCGCGACGCCTTCGAGCCCGGCAGCCGCGTCCTCGTCATCGACGACGTCCTGGCGACGGGCGGCACGCTTGAGGCGTCGATCCGGCTGATCCGCGACGCCGGCGCGGAAGTCGTCGCCATCGGCGTACTGATGGAACTGGGCTTCCTCGAAGGCCGCAAGCGCCTCCAGCCGCTCCTCGACGGGGCTCCGCTCGAGGCGGCCGTCGCCGTCTGACGAAGCGGAGCCGACCGCACCGCCACACCCGCCCGGGCAGCGCCCGCCGACCGCACTCCTGTGCCGGTCGGCGGGCGCTGTGCTGTTTTCCGGGCCCTCTACGCCGGGCCCTCTACGCCGGGCCCTCTACGCCGGTGGTGGATTCTGAACTCCGGTCGGCGCGGCGCGGTGGCCGAGGTGGCCGGATCCGGCTCCGATCGCGCGCGGAGGGCCGCTCAGCGCCCCTGCCGGGCTCCGGAACAGGGCCGAATATCGCCGGTACCCGGGCAAACACCCGGCGGGGCAAGATCACTGCATCGAGGGACTGCCAGCGGTTTTCCTGGGTCGAATGGGCGCACGGGCGGTTAATGTTCCCCCGGATCTGACGGATTCCATGATTTCGCCCTCTTATTTCCTCTTTCACCGGTGACGCGCACGCATGCCGTTCACCACCCTTACGAAGGAGAGCTCGCCCCGATGACCGTTGACACCAGCCCGGAATCGCAGCTGGATCCGCCCCAGCAGTCCAGCCTCGGCACTGCGGCTGCGCGCAACCTTGCCACCACGACCAAGTCCGCCCCGCAGATGCAGGAGATCACCTCCCGCTGGCTGCTGAAGGTGCTCCCCTGGGTGGAGACCAAGGGCGGCACCTACCGGGTGAACCGCCGACTGAGCTACACCGTCGGCGACGGGCGCATCGACTTCGTCCAGGACGGCGGAGTCGTCCGGGTCATCCCCCGCGAGCTCGGTGAACTGGCCCTGCTGCGGGGCTTCGACGACGAGGGCGTCCTGATCGCGCTCGCCGACCGGTGCGTCCAGCGCGACTTCCGCGCCGGCGAGGTGCTGGTGGAGCGCGGCGCCGCCGCCGAGCAGATCCACCTGATCGCCCACGGCCGCATCAACCAGACCTCCGTCGGCAAATACGGCGACGAGGTCGCCGTCGCCGTACTCGCCGACGGCGACCGCTTCGGCGAGAACGCCCTGCTGGACGCCGATGCCAGCTGGGACTACACCGCCACCGCCGAGACCTCCGGCACCCTGCTCACCCTGTCCCGCGCCGACTTCGCCGCCGTGCTGTCCGCGGCGCCGAACCTCCAGGCGCACGTACGGGAGTTCGGCGCGCTGCCCCTCCAGCGGCAGAATCGTCACGGCGAGGCCGAGATCGCGATGTCGGCCGGCCACACCGGCGAAGCCGAGCTGCCCGGCACCTTCGTCGACTACGAGCTCAAGCCGCGCGAGTACGAACTCTCCATCGCCCAGACCGTGCTGCGGGTGCACACGAGGGTCGCGGACCTCTACAACGAGCCGATGAACCAGACCGAGGAGCAGCTCAGGCTCACCATCGAGGCGCTGCGCGAGCGCCAGGAGCACGAGCTCATCAACAACCCGGAGTTCGGGCTGCTCCACAACGCCGCCTTCAAGCAGCGGATCCAGACCCACTCCGGCCCGCCCACCCCGGACGACCTCGACGAGCTGCTCTGCCGCCGCCGCGGGTCCAAGTTCTTCCTCGCCCACCCCAGGGCGATCGCGGCGATCGGGCGCGAGTTCAACGCCCGCGGGCTCTACCCGGACCACGTCGACCTCGGCGGACAGCAGGTCCCGGCCTGGCGCGGGGTCCCGATCCTGCCCTGCAACAAGATCCCGATCAGCAAGGAGAACACCAGCTCGATCCTCGTCATGCGAACCGGCGAGGACAACCAGGGCGTCATCGGCCTCCACCAGACCGGCCTGCCGGAGGAGTACGAGCCGGGTCTGTCGGTGCGCTTCATGGGCATCGACGAGCGGTCGATCATCTCCTACCTGGTCACCACCTACTTCTCCGCCGCCGTCCTGGTGCCCGACGCGCTCGGAGTGCTGGAGAACGTACAGATCGCCCGCCGGCGCGACTGACGGACCTGCCCGAAGGCCGCGACAGCCCGGACCTTCCCGGGCCGGCCGAGCGTGCCCGGGACCCGGGACAGCCCACCCACCCCACCAAGGAGTTACGGATGCCCGACCCCGGGCTCTCCCCTGTGCAGTCGAGCCTGCCTGGCGCCGCGGCCCGCTTCGGAGCCCACGTCCTGGCCACCGCCCTGGCCCACGGGCAGGCCCCGGCGCCGGAGGCCGGCGGCGAAGCCGTCGTCACCCGGCCCGCCCTGCCCACCCGTCCCGTCCTGCCCTTCGGCACCGCCCCCACCGCGACCCTGCCCGTGGAGGTGGGGGGCGCCGCCGCCGTGAGGGAGGCGAGCCCCGCCCTGGACCGGATCCTGCGCGGTCCGAGCGGTCTGGGCACCACGGACCTGCACTGGGCCCGTAGCGACGGGCCCGCGGTACCCGAGGCGCCTGCCGTCCCCGGGCCGCGGGCGGACGCCCTGCACATCCCGGGCCTCTACTACCACCCGGTGGCGGAGCCCGACCCGGTGCGGGTGGAGGAGCTCAGCCGCAGGATCAAGGACTGGGCGCTGGACGAGGTCGAGCTGTACCCGGAGGACTGGGAGGGCGAGTTCGACGGATTCCACGTCGGTCGCTACATGGTCGCCTGCCATCCGGACGCCCCCACCGTCGACCACCTGATGCTCGCCACGCGGCTGATGGTCGCCGAGAACGCGGTCGACGACTGCTACTGCGAGGACCACGGCGGGTCGCCCATCGGCCTCGGCGGGCGGCTCCTGCTGGCGCACACAGCCCTCGATCCCGTCCACACGACGACGGAGTACCACCCGCAGTGGGCGCAGTCGCTCCACGCGGACGCACCCCGGCGCGCCTACCGCTCGGCCATGGAGTACTTCGTCCAGGGGGCCAGTCCCTCCCAGGCCGACCGGTTCCGGCACGACATGGCCCGGCTGCACATGGGGTACCTCGCCGAAGCGGCCTGGGCGCAGACGGAGTACGTCCCCGAGGTGTGGGAGTACCTGGCCATGCGGCAGTTCAACAACTTCCGCCCCTGTCCCACCATCACCGACTCCGTGGGCGGCTACGAGCTGCCGGCGGACCTCCATGCGCAGCCCGCCATGCAACGGGTCATCGCACTCGCCGGGAACGCCACCACCATCGTCAACGACCTCTACTCCTACACCAAGGAACTCGCCAGCCCCGGGCGGCACTTGAACCTGCCGGTGGTGATCGCCGAACGCGAGAACTGCTCCGACCAGGAGGGCTACCTGAAGGCCGTGGAGGTCCACAACGACCTCATGCGCGACTTCGAGGCCGCGGCCGCCGAACTGGCGCTCGCCTGCCCCGTCCCCAACGTGCTGCGCTTCCTGCGGGGAGTGGCCGTATGGGTCGACGGCAACCACTACTGGCACCAGACCAACACCTATCGCTACAGCCTGCCCGATTTCTGGTAAGGATTGGACCTATCGATGACCAGCATTGATCTCACCACCACGTCCCCGTCCGTGCTCATCCCCTCCCCGGCGACGCCGTACCAGGGGGACATCGCCCGGTACTGGAACGACGAGGCCCGGCCCGTGAACCTGCGCCTCGGAGATGTGGACGGCCTTTACCACCACCACTACGGCATCGGCGACATCGACCACGCCGCGCTCGGTGACACCGAGGACAGCGCATACGAGAAGAAGCTGATCGCCGAGCTCCACCGCCTGGAGTCGGCGCAGGCCGAACTCCTCCTGGACCACCTCGGCCCCATCGGGCAGGGCGACACCCTCGTGGACGCCGGCTGCGGCCGCGGCGGCTCGATGGTCATGGCCCACCAGCGCTTCGGATGCAAGGTCGAGGGCATCACCCTGTCGGCCAAGCAGGCCGAGTTCGGCAACCAGCGCGCCCGCGAGCTCGGGATCGAGGACCACGTCCGCTCCCGCGTCTGCAACATGCTCAGCACGCCCTTCGAAACCGGGCAGGCCGCGGCCTCGTGGAACAACGAGTCGAGCATGTACGTCGACCTGGACGACCTCTTCGCCGAGCACTCCCGCATCCTCCGGGTCGGCGGCCGCTACGTGACCATCACCGGCTGCTGGAACCCGCGTTACGGCCAGCCCTCCAAGTGGGTCTCCCAGATCAACGCGCACTTCGAGTGCAACATCCACTCGCGCCGGGAGTACCTGCGCTCGATGGCCGACAACCGCCTCGTACCGCAGGCAGTCATCGACCTGACCCCCGCGACCCTGCCCTACTGGGAGCTGCGGGCCACGTCCTCGCTGGTCACCGGCATCGAAGAGGCGTTCATCGAGTCCTACAAGGACGGCTCCTTCCAGTACGTCCTCATCGCGGCCGACCGCGTCTGACCGGCCACAGGCCGAAGGGGCCCGGCCCGTCACCCGACGGGCCGGGCCCCTTCGCCACTCAGAAGGCGCCGAAGCCGGTGGTCCGACCGTCCTCTTCGATGGACTCCACGCCCGGCATCGCGTGCAGGGCCGCGACCTGGCCGGGGGTCAGGCGGGCGGCGAAGCCGTGCAGGGTGGTGTCGTAGACGTGGACCGGGGTGACGCCGACCAGCTGCGCCACCGCGGCCGGGTCGAGGTCCTCCCGCACGGTGACGATGTACGGGGCGTCGTGGTACGCGGCGACGGCGGACCGGGGAACGGGTTCGCGTACGGCGGCCGTGGCCGTGGCCACGGGCAGGACGGTGACGGCGGCGAGCATGGCGACGGCCACGGCCACGGGCAGGGCTCGGCTCAGACGGTTGCGCATGGGGCGAGGTCATCACGCCCGACGGGGACCGTCAAAGACGTCCGGGGGTGTGGCGGGGGCACGGGTAGCGCACGGGCCGTGCGCTCCCTGATGTGGGGGTGGCCCATTCAGGTGATCTTGGCGGGTGGCCACGGGCCGCGCGGGCCGGGGACAGGCCCTGACGGCGCAGGGGGGATATCCCTTTCTGCAGCTTGTGGGACAGGGCACGTTGCGGCGGGCGCCGGACGATCGGCCAGGAGGAGGCGCCGGTTCAAGCCGCGAATGGGTGGCACCGATGGAGATGAGGGCCGCACCCGCGCAGGCACCAGCCGTGACGGGGGCGGCTCATCCATGTCGACCTTCCGTCCCCTCAGGGAGTTCTTTTCATGCGCCTGCTCGCACGTCTGGCCACCGCCGCCCTCCTCACCGTGACAGCGGTGGCGGCCGGTTCGGCCTCCGCCGCGGCCAAGGAGCTGCCGCTCGACAAGACCTTCACGGTCAACTCCAACGGAGCCGGGGTGACGGCCTACGTCCTCGACACCGGCATCGACCACGCGCACGAAGAGTTCGGAGGGCGGGCCAAGTTGGGCTTCGACGCCATCAACGACGGCCGGAACGGTCAGGACTGCCAGGGCCGCGGCACGCACGTCGCGGGCAGCGCCACCACCAGGACCGCCCGGGCTCGCGCGTGGCACACCACGTGCGAGCCTCGGGCTACGGGAGTCACTGGTGGCGTTCGAGGTAGATGCTGCTGAAGACGGCCACCTTGGCGCGCAGCACCCAGGGGTCGAAGGGCTTGGCGATGTAGTCGACCGCTCCGGCCGCGTAGCCGCGGGCGGAGTGTTCGGGGTCCGTGCCCATCGCGGTGAGGAAGATGATCGGCACGTCACGGGTGCGTGGCCGGCGCTTGATGTGGGCGGCGGTTTCGTAGCCGTCCATGTCCGGCATCTGAACGTCCATGATGATGACCGCGAAGTCGTCGTGGTCCAGGAGCGCCTTGAGTGCTTCCCGCCCGGAGGAGACGGCGACGAGTTCCTGGTCGAGGGTCGAGAGCACGGCGATCATGGCGATCAGGTTGTTCGGCTGGTCGTCCACCACGAGGACCTTGGGCATGCCCTGCGGCGCCGGCGCCGTTCCTGGCAGCGGGACCGCGGTCTGCTGCACTTGTTCGACGGCTTCCAGCTGGCGCTCCAGGAGCTCGCAGCGCTCTTCGGCTTCGCTGCGCTGTTTCTGGGCGACGAGCAGATCCGTGCAGAGCCGGGCCACTTCGTCCTGGAGGGTGTCGCGTTCCCGCAGGAGTTCCGAGACGTCGGGGTGGGCTGCCGCCAGTCGGTCCGCCCGCTCCCGCTCGGTGCTCCATTCGGCTTCCAGGTGGTTCAGGCGCACTTCCAGGTCTGCGATGCGGTGTTGGCGGTCCAGCAGGGCGTCACCCAGCACATCGCCCCGGACGGTGGAGCGGCGCGAGACCCTGTCGGCGTCGGCGAGCTGCTGTTCCAGTACCTCCATGGCGTGCTTCGGCGAGGTGCTGGTGGTGACGGCGGCGCGGTGCAGGCCGCGCACGAGCTCGATCGCCTCGGGGGTCGCGGTGAGCCCCCGGTGCTCCGCGAGGTCGGTGAACAGGTCCATCACCACCTCCCATGGAGGCACGCGGGTCCCGCTCAGGTAGCGCGAGAACGTGCCCGGATCGCGGGTCCGCCGAGCCGCGTACCGCCGCACCGACACCTCCAGTCCGTCGAAGAGTTCCCGTAACGCCTGGGCGAGAGCCCTGGACTCCTGCGTCAGACCATGGCCGAGCGGGCGCAGTTCACCCATTGCGAGTGCCCGATCCGGCGTTCTCCTGGCCCTGCCGGCCGCCACCGGGGTCAGTAGCGATCAGCCGATTGAAGAAGGGCACGGCGAGGCCGGTGGCCGCCAAGCCGTACAGCACGCTGCGGGCGGTCCCTTCGCCGGCGAGGGCGGTCAGCACACCGGCAACGGCCCCCGCCAAGACAGCGAGCAAGAGCACCAAAGTCGACCGCAGCGACAGCAGTGAACGGTCCATCACGTCCCTCTTCATCAACTCCGCGCCGGACCGGGGCCGGGCGCTCCGCAGCTCTTCCGGCAGAGGCCGAAGGAGAGAGTCACAGCATGGAACGTGAACGGACCGTTGCGCCCGGGTAACCGGGACATCGGCAACGTTGGCGGACATCTGGCACCACGGGGTCACCGGCGCAACGCCAGTTTCCGCTCTTCAGCGGCCTGCCCCCCGGATCCGGAGCCATGGCAACACCCGCATCGGCGGTGCAACGGTCACGGACCGAACCACCTGGCGAACCCGGGGAGAAGGCGCATCGCTGTCAGCGCCGACCCGGTGGGGAGTTCCGGGGCCGGTCGCCACCGCGAGCAGGTCCGCGCGAGATCGCCGGCCACGATCGCGCACGGCCTGCGGTCACTGGACCGTGAGGCGGGCGCCGAGCCATTCCAGGGACGGCGGGATCTCCCGCTTCCAGGTGTTGAAGTTGTGGCCGCCGCGGTCGAGGGTGATGGACGAGACGCGCGCGGGGTCCTTCACCTTCTCGATGAACTTCCGTGTCGGGCCGAGGTTGCTCTCGCCCTGGAGGGAGGTGGTCACCAGGTAGGAGGTCTTGCCCTGGGGCAGGTTGTCCAGGCTCCACAGCAGGTCGGATCGTTTCTCCTCGTCCTTGTTGCCGTGGAAGAGATCGCCCGAGTCCCCGTCGATCTCCGGCTTGTAGTCCGCCGACAGGCCCACGCCGGCCGCGTAGTGCTCGGGATGCTGCATGGCGACCTTGAGCGCGCAGTAGCCGCCAGTGGAATCGCCCACGATGCCCCAGGCGGCCGCCGAGGAGGGGACCCGGTAGGCGCTGGATATCGCCTGCGGGAGATCGGAGCCGAAGAAGGTCTCGCTGGCCGGGCCGCCCGGGACGTCGATGCACTGGGTGTTGCGCGGACCGGTGGTGGGCCGCATCAGGATCAGGATCATCGGCGGCATCTTCTTCTGCTTGGCCAGTGACCAGGCCGTCTTGGGGTAGGGCAGGGGCTTGAGCAGGTTCTCCGCGGCCCCCGGAAAGCCGGTGAGGACGACGGCGGCGGGGAAGGTCCGCTGCTCGTTCCCCTTCTGGAAGTACTCCGGAGGCAGGTAGACGTAGGCGGGAGTGGCGACCTTGGACTGGCTGCCCTGCACCATGACCTTCTGGATCTCGCCGCCGATCTGTGGTGTCACCCCGCCGGGGACGTCCGGCTGCCGGCGGCCGAGGACCTTCACCAGCGACCCCCCGCCCGAGTCCTGGGCGATGAGTTCGTGCGGGCTCGCCGTGCCGAGCAGGTCGTCCCAGGTGCCGTAGACCAGCATGCTCCGGTTCACCCCGAGCCCGATCGAGGAGAACACCAGCGCCTGCACGGCGAGCACCAGCGCGACCCGGCCGAGCACCGGTCTCCACCCGCGCCGTGCCAGCCGCGGCCACAGCCACACGGCGGCCGCGAACAGCAGGGCCGTGCAGGTCAGGGTGAACACAAGGAGCGTGGCACTCGTCAGACTCATGGATCGGGAAGGCTCTCTGTCGTGTCTCGGCCCGGGCATCGGGCCCGGCGGCACCGCGCCCGGGTGCGTAACCGGGTAGAGAGGCCTGGAGCAAGATCCGTTCCACCGCGGGCGGCCGCGTTTGCCCAGGTTCGGTCATTACCGGGTTCCGGCCGGCCGGGGTCTAGAGTGCGTGGACCGCCCAGGAACGGAGCCGCTTGCCGCTGAAACCCGCCGCCCGCGAGGACCGGCAGTACCGGACCCTCGGCGCCGTCGCAGCGGTCGCCGCGGTGCTCTTCGCCGTGCTCGCCCTGTGGGTGGTCCGGGCGCCGGGACGGCTGCTGCCCGGTGATGCGGCGCTCCACCACTGGTCCGTCGGACACCGGCCGGACGTCGCCGCGGCCCTGGCGCGCGCGGTCACCGACAGCGGGACCGGAGTCATCCCCTACGCCCTGGTCGTCATGGCGGGCCTGTTCGCGGGCCGCACCTTCCGCCGGCGCGCCACCGCGGCCGTCGGCCTCGCCCTCTGCCTCGCCGCGGGCCAGGCCCTGCGGTTCGGGGCCATGAAGCTGATCGCCCGGCCGCGCCCCGACGCCGTCTACTGGGCCGCCGACGCCGCGCGCTGGTCCTTCCCCTCCGGCCACACGGCCACCGCCGCGATGACGGCCGGGCTGCTGATCGCCGCGCTGTACCTGCGCGGCTCCCCGGTGCCCCGGACCTCGGTGGTGCTGATCGCCGCCTGGGCCGCGACCGTGGGCCTGACCCGTATCTACCTCGGGGTGCACTGGTTCACCGACGTGGTCGGCGGCTGGCTCTTCGCCACCGCCTGGCTGGCCCTGGCCGCCTGCGCGTTCCTGCGCGTCACGGGACGCCGCCGCACGTCCGCGCGCTGACCTCGCCCGCGGGGGGTTTCGCGTACGTCACCGGAAGGTCACGAATGGCGCCGAGGCCCCCGATGGCCCGACAACTCGTCCTGTGCGCGGGGTGATTAGCGGCCCTGATGTCGATTGTGGTCTGCGTCACGCGGTAAGAGAGTGGCCGCCTTCCCATCAGGTGCGGGCGCGAGCGTGAGAGGACTTCCATGTCCAACAGATCCAGCGGCTCCATCAGTTCAGGCGACTCCCGCGGCCCCAGCGGTGAAGTGCAGCGGCTCAAGGCGAACTCGGTAGGTCTGGTCGGGGTGGTGTTCATGGCCGTCGCCACCGCCGCGCCGATCACCGCGATGACCGGCAACCTGCCGATCGCGGTCGGCTTCGGCAACGGGGTGGGCGCCCCGGCCGGATACCTCTTCGCGACCCTCGTCCTCACCGTCTTCGCCGTCGGCTACGTCGCCATGGCCAAGCGGATCACGGCCGCCGGAGCCTTCTACGGTTACATCTCCCACGGCCTCGGGCGGATCGCCGGCATGGCCTCCGGCATGCTCGCGGTCCTCGCGTACATCGTCTTCGAGGCCTCGATCGTCGGTGTCTTCTCGTACTTCGCCAAGACCACCGTCCACGACCAGCTCGGCGTCGACCTGCCGTGGATCCTCTACGCGGCCGCGATGCTGGCCGTGACCGCGGTCCTCGCACACTTCGACATCAACCTCACCGCCAAGGCGCTCGGCGTGATGCTGGTCGGTGAGATCGCGGTCCTGTTCGCCGTCGCCACGGCCGTCCTCATCGCGGGCGGCGGCCCGGACGGCATCCCCCTGGAGCCGGTCAACCCGAAGAACGCCTTCACCGGAACCTCCGCGGGACTCGGTCTCTTCTTCGCCTTCTGGTCCTGGGTCGGCTTCGAGTCGACCGCCATGTACGGGGAGGAGTCCCGCAACCCCAAGAAGGTGATCCCCAAGGCCACCCTGATCTCGGTCGTCGGCGTCGGCCTCTTCTACATCTACGTCTCCTGGATGACCATTTCCGGCAACGGCCTGGCCGGGTCCGTCGAGCTGTCCGCCTCCGCCAGCCCCCTGGACCTGTTCTTCGCCCCCACCCGGGAGTTCATCGGCGGCTGGGCGGTCGACGCCTTCCAGTGGCTGCTCCTCACCGGGTCCTTCGCCTGCGGCATGGCCTTCCACCAGTGCGCCGCCCGATACCTGTACGCGATCGGCCGCGAGGGCTTCCTGCACCCGGGGCTCGGGCGCACCCATGCCAAGCACGGTTCGCCGCACGTCGCCTCCGTGGTGCAGACCGTGATCGCGGCCGCGCTGGTCGCCGGCTTCTGGTTCGCCGGCCAGGACCCGTACACCCACCTGTAC
Source organism: Streptomyces sp. NPDC037242 (assembly GCF_055604165.1). Classification (NCBI taxonomy): domain Bacteria; kingdom Bacillati; phylum Actinomycetota; class Actinomycetes; order Kitasatosporales; family Streptomycetaceae; genus Streptomyces; species Streptomyces sp. NPDC037242. Next base: position 5,045 of record NZ_JBVJUY010000014.1, on the reverse strand, counting down.
ACGCTGCTCGCGATCCTCGGCACGATGGCGATCCTCATCGTCCAAACGCTCTGTTCCTTCGCCGTGATCGGCTACTTCCGCAAGAACCACTCGGAGGACCGGCACTGGTTCAAGACCTTCACCGCCCCACTGCTCGGCGGGATCGGGATGACCGCCGTCGTCGTCCTCCTGGTGCTCAACATGGAGACCGCGGCCGGACCCGCCGCCGATTCGCTCGTCTTCGAGCTCATCCCCTGGATCGTCGGTGCGGTCTTCCTCGGCGGCCTCGGCCTCGGCCTCTTCCTCAAGCTGAGGGCCCCGGAGCGCTACGAGATCATCGGCCGGATCGTTCTGGAGGACGCCGCCGAACGCGGCGGGAGCGACAGCGATGAGGGCACCGCCGAGACGACTTCCCCGTCCGCCGCGAACGTCTGACCGTCCGACCGCCGAGGAGCCCACATCATGGCCCGTACGTCCGTCATGCACGCACTCAAGCAGTTCGCCGCCGAACACGCCGCCGCACGCCGGCTGCACCTCCCCGTGGCCGAGGTGCGGGGCCTCAGCCGCCGCGCACTGCTGGAACGCGCCGCGGCCCTCGGCCTCGGCAGCGCCCTGGCGGCCGGCGCCGCCGTCCCCGCCCGGGCCGCCGCCCCCGCACCGGACGGCAGGAAGCCGGTGGGCAACCCCCGGGTCGCCGTCGTCGGGGCGGGCATCGCGGGCCTGACCGCCGCACTCACCCTCAAGGACGCCGGCATCGCCTGCACGGTGTACGAGGCCAACCCCTCGCGGGTGGGCGGCCGGATGTGGACGCAGGCCGGCCACTGGGCGTACGGCCAGACCTCCGAGATCGGCGCCGAGCTGATCGACACCAGCCACAAGAAGATCCTGGAACTGTGCCGCCGATTCGGCCTGAACACCGAGGACTTCCTGGGCGGCGGCCCCAACGGCGCGGAGGAAGTGCTGTGGTTCGGGGGCGCCTACTACCCCCGGGCCCAGGCCGACGAGGACTTCAAGGCCGTGTACCAGTCGCTGCGCCGCGATCTCCAGGAGTCGGGCGAGGTCTCCTGGAACTCGGCCACGCCCGCCGGCACCGCTCTCGACGAGATGTCCCTGTACGAATGGATCGAGACCCGCGTCCCCGGCGGACACGGTTCGCGGCTCGGGCAGTTCATCGACGTCGCGTACAACGTCGAGTACGGGGCCGACACCGTCGATCAGTCGGCGCTCGCCCTGGTCCTGCTCATGGGCTACCAGCCCAACCCCGGCCACTTCAACGTCTGGGGCCTGTCCAACGAGCGCTACCACATCACCGGCGGCAACGACCGGCTCCCGAACGCCATCGCGCAGGCGCTGCCCGCCGGCTCCGTGCTGATGGGGCGCGAACTCACCGCCGTCAGGGCCAACTCCGACGGCACGCAGACCCTCACCTTCAACGACTCGGGGGCCGTCCGCACGGTCGTGGCCGACCACACCGTCCTGTGCCTGCCGCTGCCCGTGCTCCAGCGCATCGACCTCTCGGCGGCCGGCTTCGACCCGCTGATGAGGAACCTGCTGCGCGATGCCCGCATGGGCTACTGCACGAAGCTCAACATGCAGTTCACCAGCCGGCCCTGGCGCGGCAGCGCCGGCCCCTGGCCGGGTGTCTCGGCCGGCGACTGCTTCACCGACTCCGAGGTCCAGCAGACCTGGGACACCACCAAGGTCCAGCCGGGGAACGGGGGCATCCTGCTCCAGTACGGGGGCGGCAGCCTGGCCGGGGCGCTCACCCCCGCGACCCCCTTCGCCACCGAGTCCGATCCGTACGTACGCATGCTCGCGGCCCGGATGCTGACGGGCATCGACGCGTTCTTCCCGGGCACCAAGGCGGCCTGGAACGGGCGAGCGCAGCTGTCGGCCTGGCACCGCAACCCGTACTCCTACGGCGCGTACTCGTACTGGCCCGTGGGATACCTCCACCGGTACGCCAAGTACGAGGGCACGGCGCAGGGGAACGTCCACATCGGGGGCGAGCACTGCAGCTACGACTTCCAGGGCTTCATGGAGGGCGGGGCCACCGAGGGGGAGCGGGCCGCGCGGGAGGTGATCGCCGCGCTCGTGTAGCAGCCGGGCCTGGGCGCCTGCCCGCAGAAATATCTTGACGTCAAGATTTATCTGGGGCAGGCTTCCGCGAGGTATCTCGACATCGAGATACCTTGCGGTGGGATGCGGAGGCCTGGGATGCGGTGGGGGACGGGGACCCGGAAGGTACGACGTGGGGAGGGCGGCGAGCGCGCCGAGGCCGGCCTGCTGGCGCAATTGCGCCGACCACCGGGCGGCCGCGATGCGCGGACCATGCTGCTCGCCCAACTGGTCGACCGCACCGGCACGGGAGTCTGGGCCGCCTCCTGCGTCCTGTACTTCACCTTCGTGGTCGGACTCGACGCCGGGCAGCTGGGCCTGCTGCTCGGCGCGGCCGGAATCGCCGGCATCGCAGGATCCCCGCTGGCGGGCCACCTCGCCGACCGCTTCCCGGTGCGCTCGCTGCTGATCGGCTGCCACCTGCTCCGCCTCGGTGCCATCTGCGCGCTGCTGGTGGTCACCAGCTTCAACGTGCTGCTGCCCGTGGTCGCCGTCACCTACCTCGGCGACCGGGCCGCGAAGACCCTGGAGATGCTCTTCGCCACGCGGGTCGCCGGTGAGCGGCGCTCCACCTACCAGGCGCTGTCACGCAGCGCGGCGAACGCCGGATACGCCGTCGGCGCCGGCCTCGCCGCCGTCGGCCTCGCCCTCGGGACCCGGAGCGCCTACCAGGCGCTGATCCTGGCGAACGCGCTGTCGTTCCTCCTGGCGGCGGTGCTGGTGTGGCGCACCCGGGAGCCGAGCGGCCGCGGGCTCGTGGCCGCACGGCCGGGCGAGGACGCGCCGGACGCCGCGGCCGGGGCGGAGCGGGTCGCCGCGCCGAGTCCCTGGCGGGACGGCGGCTACCTGCGGTTCGTCCTGCTGGACATCGTGATGAGCCTGGACTGCTCGATCCTGGACATCGGGCTGCCGCTGTGGCTGGTGAACCACACGACGGCGCCGCACGCCTTGATCCCGGCCTTCCTCGTGATCAACACGGTGCTCGTCGTGGTCCTGCAACTGCGGGTGTCGGCCAAGGTCGGCGAGCCCCGCCAGGCCGCCGAGGCGGTCTCCCTGTACGGGCTGGCGATGCTCGCGTGCTGCGTCCTCCTCGCCACCGCCACCGGGGGCGGGATCTGGAGCGCCTCGGCCGCACTGCTCGCCGCGGCGGTACTGGTCACCTGCGCGGAGCTGGTGCGCTCGGTGAGCTCGTGGGAACTGGCGGTCTCCCTCGCGCCCCGGCAGGCGCGGGCCCCGTACCTGGGCGTCGCCGGCATGGCTCAGTCCGTGCAGAAGACCGTCGGGCCGCTCCTGCTGACGGGCGCGGTGATGGCGGCGGGCCCGGCCGGCTGGCTGGCCCTCGGGGCCGGGGTGGGCGGCCTGTCCCTCGTACAACGACGCCTCAGCCTGCGGCGGTTGGACGAACTCCGCGACGCTCCCGCCCCCGCCCCCGCGTCACCGCCCGTCCCGGCGCGCTGAGGAGAAGGCCGGCGGGTCCCGGGCGCGTCCGACGCGAAGAAGCCCCGGACCGCGGTCCGGGGCTTCCTGGTGTTCGGCGCGTTCAGCGGTGCGTCAGGCGCGCGGGCCGTCGGTGCGGGCGGCGCGCTCCGCGTTGCGCTCCTTGATCCGCACGGTCTCCTTGCGGACCTCGGCCTGCGTGGCGCGCTCCTTCTGGAGCCACTCGGGGCCTTCCTGCTTCAGCGCCTCGATCTGCTCGGTGGTGAGCGGGTCGGTGACACCGCCGCGCGCCAGGCCGGCGATGGAGATGCCGAGCTTCGCCGCGACGACCGGGCGCGGGTGCGGGCCGTTGGCCCGCAGGTCCTGGAGCCACTGGGGCGGGTCGGCCTGCAGCGCGTTCAGCTCGGTGCGCGAAACGACACCCTCCTGGAACTCGGCGGGGGTGGCTTCGAGGTACACACCCAGCTTCTTCGCCGCGGTCGCGGGCTTCATGGTCTGGGTGGTCTGGTGCGACGTCATGGTGTCAAGAGTAGCGAGCGTGTGCGATCCCGCCGACCACGACCGGTAACCTGGCCGAGTGACAGGCTCGGAAGTACCTCCTTCGTTCCGGCTCGCGTACGTCCCGGGAGTGACGCCCACCAAGTGGGTGCGGATCTGGAACGAGCGGCTGACCGACGTCCCGCTGACCCTCGTCCAGGTGCCCGCCGTGGATGCGGCCGAGGCGCTGCGGACCGGCGGTGCGGACGCGGGATTCGTTCGGCTGCCGATCGACCGTACGGACCTCAGCGCGATCCCCCTCTACACCGAGACCACGGTCGTCGTGATCCCCAAGGACCACCTCGTGGCCGCGGTGGAGGAGATCTCCGTCGGCGACCTCGCCGACGAGATCGTGCTGCACCCCCTCGACGACACCCTCGACTGGGAGCAGCTGCCGGGTCGGCCCGCGCTGGAACGTCCCGCCACGACGGAGGACGCCGTCGAACTGGTGGCCGCGGGGATCGGCGTCCTCGTCGTACCGCAGTCCCTCGCGCGCCTGCACCACCGCAAGGACCTGACCTACCGGCCGGTCTCGGGCGCCCCGGAGTCGCGCGTCGCGCTGTCGTGGCCGGAGGAGAAGACCACCGACCTGGTGGAGGAGTTCATCGGGATCGTCCGCGGCCGCACCGTCAACAGCACCCGGGGCCGTACGCCGACCCCTCCGCAGCCGAAGACCAAGCGCAAGCCCGCGCCCGCCAAGGCGGCGGGCAAGTCCGGCGGCAAGCCGGCCGGCGGCAAGAGCCCGCGCGGCGCGTCCGGCGGAGCCAAGGGCGCCGGCGGCAAGGGCGGCGCCAAGCGCGGCAAGCCCCGCGGCAGGTAGCACCCGGCCGCCGGGAGGCATCGCGGCCGCGTTCACCGGGGACCTCCACCAGGCACCACCCGCGCGGGGGGGGGGGGGGGGGGGGGGGGGGGGGGGGGGGGGGGGGGGGGGGGGGGGGGGGGGGGGGGGGGGGGGGGGGGGGGGGGGGGGGGGG
>NZ_JBVJUY010000013.1:210997-217591 GCF_055604165.1 Streptomyces sp. NPDC037242 | reverse complement strand
CCCCCCCCCCCCCCCCCCCCCCCCCCCCCCCCCCCCCCCCCCCCCCCCCCCCCCCCCCCCCCCCCCCCCCCCCCCCCCCCCCCCCCCCCCCCGCCCCCGTCTCTCAGTTACAGGCTGTCGAGGAACGCGAGGACGACCTTCCAGGTCTCCTCCGCGGCCTGCGCGTCGTAGTCGTCGAGCCCCGGGTCGGTGAACAGGTGCCCGGCGCCCGGGTAGCTGTGGACCTCCACGTCGGCGCCCGCCCGCTGCATCCGCAGGTACCAGGCGGTCAGCCAGTCGTGCGGCTCGAACGGGTCCGGGTCCGCGATGTGCAGCTGCACGGGGAGGTCGTCCACCGAGGCGTCGTCCTCCAGGTCGGCCGTCCCGTGCAGGAGCAGCAGCCCGCGCGCCTTCTCGTCCGCCAGCGCCAGGTGCTGGGCGACGGAGCCGCCGAAGGAGAAGCCCGCGTAGACCAGACCCTGGTCGGAGTGGGGCGCGGAGGCCAGCACGGCACGCTTGAGCAGTTCGTCACGGCCGATCTCGTCCCGGTGGGCCATGCCCTCCTCGACGGTCTCGAAGGTACGCCCCTCGAAGAGGTCCGGTACGTGGACCACGTGACCGGCCGCGCGCAGCCGCTCGGCCGCCTCCTGCACGGCGGGCCGCAGCCCGTACGTCGAATGGAAGAGCATGATGTTCATGCCTCCCATCGTGCCAGTTGCCGAATGCGGGAGTACGCGGGCGGCTTCCGGTTACGTTGAAGACCATGGACACGGACTCCGTATTTCGCCCGATCGCTGTCATCGGCGGAATCCTGGTCGTCACCCTCCTCGCGGGGTGGCTGCTGGACCTGCTGCTGCGCCAGGCCGACGCCCGGCACGGCGAGACCCCGCTGTGGGGACTGCTGCGCCGCTGCCGCCCGCCCTTCCTGCTCGTCCTCGGCGCCGGGCTCCTCAGGGGCTCGTACCACCAGACGAAGATCCTCGAAGACCACGAGGAAGGCGTGGGCCGGGTGCTCAGCCTGGTCCTGATCGCCGGGGCCGCGTGGCTGCTGATCGCCGTCGCCACGGCGATCGTCGACTCCGCCTACGCGCGCTACGCGGCCGGCGCCCCCGATGCGGCCAGGGTCCGCCGGGTCCGCACCCAGGTCACCCTCATCCAGCGGGTCGTCACCACGGTCATCGTGATCGTCGCGGTCGCGGCCATGCTGCTGACCTTCCCCGCGATGCGGACGGTCGGCGCCTCCATGCTGGCCTCGGCCGGCGTGCTCGGCATCGTCGCGGGCATCGCCGCCCAGTCCTCCCTGAGCAACCTCTTCGCCGGGCTGCAGATCGCCTTCGGCGACACCGTGCGGATCGGCGACACGGTGGTGGTCGACAAGGAGTGGGGCACGGTCGAGGAGATCACCCTGACCTTCCTCACCGTCCGTACCTGGGACGAGCGGCGCATCACCATGCCGGTCTCGTACTTCACCAGCAAACCGTACGAGAACTGGTCGCGCGGCGGCGCGCAGATGACCGGCACCGTCTTCTGGCACCTGGACCACAGCGCGCCGATGGACCTCATGCGGGAGGAGCTCCAGCGGATCCTGACGGAGGTCCCGGAGTGGGACGGCCGCACCGCCAACCTGGCGGTCACCGACACCACCCAGAACACCGTCCAGGTCCGGGCGGTGGTGACGGCCAAGGACGCGGACGACGTGTGGAAGGTCCGCTGCGCGGTCCGCGAACGCATGATCGCCTGGCTGGTCGACCAGCACCCGTACGCCCTGCCCCGGGTCACCTACGAGAACGAACCCCCGCAGGGGCACGCCCCTGCGCGTGAGACCTGAGGCGCGGGGCCACGGCTCCCGGAGAGGGCCGGCGGCTGCCGCCCGCGGCTCAGAACCTCAGCCGGAACAGCGCGCCGCCGCCCGGCGCCGCCTCGGCCAGCAGGTCCGCGCCGTGCGCCCGGGCGATCTGCCGGGCCATGGCCAGACCCAGCCCGGACCCCGGCAGGGACCTCGCGGCGCCGGCCCGGTAGAACCGGTCGAAGACGTACGGCAGGTCCTCCTCGGCGATGCCCGGCCCGTGGTCCCGTACGGTCAGCTCGGCCCGGCCCGCCGCGGCCGTCAGCTCCACCTCCACCGCGGCCCCGGCGGGGCTGAACTTGGCCGCGTTGTCGAGCAGGTTGCCCAGCAGCCGGCTCAGCCGCGCCGGCACCCCCGGGACCACCACCGTCTCGGCCGCCGCCACGCGTACGCGGAAGGGGACCGCCGGCCAGTGGGCCCGCGCCGCCTCCGCGCAGTACTCCACCAGCGCGGCCAGGCGCACCTGTTCCACCAGCGCCTGCGGCTCCTCGTCCCGGGCCAGCTCGATCAGGTCGTTGACCAGGCCCGTCACCTCCCGCAGCTGCCGGCCCAGCGCGAGCGAGGCCCGCTGGCGCTGCTCGGGCGTCAGCCGCTCCCCCCGTGCCAGCAGCTCCGCGTTCGTGCGCAGCGCTGTCAGCGGGGTGCGCAGCTCGTGCGAGGCGTCCGCGACGAGCCGCCGCTGGGCCGTGACGGACTGCTCCAGCTCGCCCAGCATGGTGTTGAAGCTCCCGGCCAGCCGGGTGATCTCGTCCTCCCGTCCCGGCGGGGGCAGTTCGATCCGGTACCGCGGATCGCGGGTGGCGGCGATCCGCTCGGCCGTGGCGGCGATCCGGGTGACGGGGGCGAGGCCCGTGCGCGAGACCCAGTACCCGAGCAGGGCGGCCAGCAGCACCCCGGCCGCGCCGATCAGGACGAGCCAGTGCCCGGCCTGCCGGATCCCGTCCTGCACGGTGTCGGCCCGCAGCGCGACCTGGAGCGCCCGCCCCTTGGCGAAGTCGGTGGTCAGCATCCGCATCGGGTGCCCGGACAGGGTGATGTCGGTGTAGTACGGGGCCCGCTCGCCCGCGGCGACCTCCCGAGCGGCGGGCGCCACCGGCAACTGCCCGGGCGGACGCGGGTCCTTGGCCGGATCCGCCGGCACCACCTCCGCGCAGGCGGGCGCGGCCAGGAACCGGCACTCCCCGGCCAGGGTGCCCGGCCCGGCACCCTGGTCCCGCCCGGCGGCGAGGCGGGCCGACTGGGTCAGGCTCAGGTCGAGCTGGTGGTAGAGGGCTTCGCGTACGACGAAGTAGGCCCCGGCGCACACGCCGACGGCCACCAGCGCCACGGCCGCGGTCGTGGCCAGCGCCAGCCGGGTCCGCAGCGGCCGGCGCCTGCGCCAGGCCGCGCCGAGTCTGCGGCGGCCGGCCCCGCTCACGCCGCGTCCAGCCGGTACCCGACCCCGTGCACGGTGTGCACCAGCCGGGGCTCGCCGCCCGCCTCCAGTTTGCGGCGCAGGTAGCCGACGTACACGGCGAGGGAGTTGGAGTCGGGCCCGAAGTCCCGCCCCCACACCAGCTCCAGGATCAGCTCGCGCGGGAGCACCTGCCCGGGATGGCGCAGGAGCAGCTCCAGCAGCGCGGCCTCGGTCCGGCTGAACTCCAGCGGCCGCTCGCCACGGTGTCCCGTGCGGGTCGCGGGGTCGAGGACGACGTCGGCGTAGGCGAGGGCGGCCGTCTCCCCCGCCGGGTCGGGCGCGGCCCGCCGCAGCAGGGCCCGGACCCGCGCCACCAGCTCGTCCAGCGCGAACGGCTTGACCAGGTAGTCGTCGGCGCCCGCCTCCAGTCCGTCGACCCGTTCGCTCACCGAGTCCAGCGCGGTCAGCACGAGCACGGGCGTACGGTCGCCCATCGCCCGCAGCTGCCGGCACACCCCGAGCCCGTCCAGCACCGGCATCATCACGTCCAGCACCAGCGCGTCCGGCTGCCACCCGGCCACCTCGGACAGCGCGGCCAGCCCGTCGGCCGCGCCGCGCACCTCGTACCCCTCCACGGCCAGGCCGTCCTCGACGGCGGCCCGCACCTCGGGCTCGTCGTCCACCACCAGAATCCGCTGACTGCTCATGGAGCTCATGACGCAAAGCCTGCCAAACGGTCCGAGGGCTTCCTCTTAGAACCTTCTTAGACCACACCGGGACCGTGGCCCCATGACCACACGAGACACTCCTCTGGCTCCACTCTCCGTCGTGATCGGCGCGGGCGGCACCGGCGGCCACATCTACCCGGGGCTCGCCCTCGCCGAGGCGCTGCGCGCGGCCGTCCCGGGTGCCGTGGTCTCGTTCATCGGGACCGAACGGGGCCTGGAGACCGAGCTGATCCCGGCCGCCGGATACCGGCTGCACACCGTCGACATGATCCCCTTCGATCCGTCCCTGGGCGCGAAGCGCTATCTGCTGCCGGCCGCGCTGCTGCGTTCGGCCGGGCAGGCCCGGTCGGTGATCCGGGCGCAGGGCGCGCACGCCGTCGTCGGCATGGGCGGCTACCCGAGCGCGCCGGCCGTGCTCGGGGCCCGGCTGGCGGGGCTGCCGGCCGTGATCCACGAGTCCAACGCGGTGCCGGGGCGCGCCAACCAGTTCGCCGCGCGGCTGACCCCGCACATGGCGGTGGCCTTCGACCGCAGCCGGTCCCATCTGTCGGGCGGCGCGCGGGCGCTGACCACCGGCATGCCGATCTCCGCGGCGCTGTCGGGTCTCGCCCGGCTCTCCGGCCCGGAGCGGACGGCGCTGCGCCGGGAGGCCCGGCGGTTCCTGGGGGTGCCCGACGGGCGGCGGCTGGTGGTGTTCAACGGCGGCAGCCTGGGAGCACTGCGGCTCACCGGGGCCGCGGTCGCGCTCGCGGCGGCCTGGCAGTCGCGGGACGACGTACAGCTGCTGGTCAAGACGGGTCCGGCGGCGCTGCCCGAGGCCGTCGCGGAGCTCGCGGCCTCCGGCGGGGAGCGGGTCGCGCGGGCCGTGCCGTACCTGGACCGGATGGACCTGGTGTACGCGGCCGCCGACCTGGTGGTGTGCCGGGCGGGTTCGGCGACGGTCGCGGAACTCGCGGCGACCGGGGTCCCGTCCGTGCTGGTCCCCTACCCGCACGCCCCGGGCGACCACCAGACCCACAACGCCCGGGTGCTGTCCGACGCCGGCGCAGGGCTGCTGCTGCCCGACGCCGAGACCACCGCCGAGCGGCTCGCGGACCTCGTCGGCCCGCTGCTGGCCGACCCGGCCCGGCTGTCGGCGATGGCCGGCGCGGCCGATCCCGGCCCGCACGCGCGGGCCGCCGAACTGCTGGCGGCGGAGGTCCTCCGCGTCGCCGCGATCCCTTCCACCGCTTTGGAGTACGTGTGAGCACCGACTGGACCGACCGTACCGTTCTCGTCACCGGGGCCGAGGGCTTCATCGGCTCGACGCTGGTGGACCTGCTGGTGGCCAAGGGTGCGCGGGTGCGCGCCTTCGTGCACTACAAGCCGTACGCCGAGAAGGGCCACCTGGCCCGCTACCTCGCCGACCCCGGCGGCCCGGTGGAGATTTGGGCGGGCGACGTCCGCGACGCGGGCCGGGTCAGCGACGCGGTGGCGGGCTGCGACACCGTCTTCCACCTGGCGGCGCTGATCGGGATCCCGTACAGCTACTCCTCGCCGGGCGCGTACGTGCAGACGAACGTGACCGGTACCGAGAACATGGCGGAGGCCTGCCGCCGGCACGGCGTGCGTCGCCTGGTGCACACCTCCACCAGCGAGGTCTACGGCACGGCGCTGACGGCCCCGATCTCCGAGAGCCACCCGCTCCAGCCGCAGTCCCCGTACTCCGCGTCGAAGATCGGCGCGGACATGATGGCGCTCTCCTTCCACCACGCCTTCGAGCTCCCGGTGACGGTGGTGCGGCCGTTCAACACCTACGGCCCCCGCCAGTCGGCGCGCGCGGTGATCCCGACGATCCTGGCGCAGCTCCACTCGGGCTCCCGGGAGGTCCGCCTCGGCTCGACGACCCCGACCCGCGACTTCACGTACGTGACGGACACGGCGGCGGGCTTCCTCGCGGTGGCGGAGTGCGACCGGGCGCTGGGCGAGGTGGTCAACCTGGGCACCGGCCAGGAGATCTCCATCGGCGCCCTCGCCGAGGCGATGATCGCGGCCACCGGCCGGGACGCGGAGGTCGTCGTGGACCCGAGCCGGCTGCGCCCGTCCGGCAGCGAGGTCCAGCGGCTCCTGTCGGACAACACCCGCGCCCTGGAGTGGGCGGGCTGGCAGCCCGAGGTGTCGCTGGCCGAGGGCCTGCGCCGCACCTCGGACTGGGTCGCGGCGAACCTCCACCTCTTCGCCCCGGACCGCTACCAGGTCTGATCCGCCCCCGAACCCGCCCCCGCCGTACGGGGGCGGGTTGGCCACGGTCCCGGCGAGCAGGAGGGCGGCGCGGTCAGGGCCGTCCTCCGCGCCGGCCGTGGCGCGGCCGGCGCCACGGGGGCGACGCCGCGCCCGCCGCCGGCATCGAGTCCGGCGGGTGCCCGTCCGGGATGTCCTCCGGCCGTACGCGGCCGCACCTCGGCGAGGAGCGCCGTACGGCAGTCCTGCCCGCCGGTTCCGGCCAGCAGGGCGGCGGCGCTCCACCGAGGTGGCGGCCGACCCGGCCGTGATACGGCCGGTGCCACAGGCGTGGGGGGGGGGGGGGGGGGGGGGGGGGGGGGGGGGGGGGGGGGGGGGGGGGGGGGGGGGGGCGGGCATAGCTGCGGTGTAGGGTGGGGGGGTGT
>NZ_JBVJUY010000013.1:157694-210987 GCF_055604165.1 Streptomyces sp. NPDC037242 | reverse complement strand
TAGGCATCGAGCCCGGCGGCGCCGTCGTTTTCCGCCCCGACGCGCGCCTCCCCCCCCCCCCCCCCCCCCCCCCCCCCCCCCCGTTCTCCCCCCCCCCCCCCCCCCCCCCCCCCTCCCCCCCCTTCCCCCCCCCCCCGCCCCCCCCCCCCCCCCGCCCCCCCCCCCCCTGCCCGGAGGGCGACCCGCCCCGCGCCCCGTCTACTGGCCGCGCAGGCTGCGTACGTCCAGGTGGCGCAGGACCCGGTCGACGATCTCCGGATCGGCGCCGGGTTCGCTGCGTGCGGACAGCACCTCGTGGCGGGCGGCCGACATCATCTCCCGCTGGATCCGCTGGACGTCCCGGATCCGCTCCACCCGCTTCGCGTACGCCTCGCGCCGCTCCTCGTCGACCATGTCGGGGCTGATCCTCGCCCCCACGTCGTAGGCCCGGCGGTGGAGGACCTCCAGCAGGTCCTCGGGGAGGTCCTCCTCGTCCTCGATCTCCTTCAGCCGCCGCTTGGCGGCCTTCGCGGCGCGGATCGCGAGGCGCCGCTCGGTCTCCCGTTCCGCGTCGGTGTCCGCCTCCACCCCCAGCCGCCGCACCAGCCACGGCAGGGTCAGCCCCTGGAGCACCAGGGTCGTCATGATCACGGCGAAGGCGATGAAGACGATCTGGTCCCGCACGGGGAACGGCTCCCCGCCGTCGGTACGGAACGGAATGGCCAGCGCCAGCGCCACCGAGGCCACCCCGCGCATCCCGGACCACCACATCACCACCGACTCCCGCCAGCTCAGCGGGATCTCCTCGTCGTAGTCGCGGCGCTTGTGCAGCCGTTTGGCCAGCCATCCGGCCGGCAGCAGCCACACCAGCCGTACGCCGATCACCACCGCGACGACCGCCGCCGCCCACCCGGCCATCTCCCACTCGCGGCCGTGAGCGGTGCCGAACACGTTGTGGAGCTCCAGCCCGATCAGCCCGAACGCCACGCCCGTGACGAGTACGTCGACGACCTCCCAGAACGTGTGCCCGGCGAGGCGCCCGAGGACGTCGTCGGCGTCGCTCGCGTACTCGGCGAGGAACAGCGCGGTGGTCAGCACGGCCAGCACCCCCGACCCGTGGAGCTCCTCCGCCACCACGTACGAGACGAACGGCACCAGCAGCGTGAGGCCGATCTGGAGCGTCGCGTCGCCGAGCCGCCCCATGAGCCGGTGCGTGACCCAGCCGAGCGCCAGCCCGACCGCCACGGCGACCACGGCGGACAGTACGAACTCGCCGAGCGCGGCCGGCCAGGAGAAGCTGCCGCTGACGGCGGCGGCGATGGCGACGTGGTACAGCACGATGGCGGTGACGTCGTTGAACAGGCCCTCGCCCTCAAGGATCGACACCAGCCGGCGGGGCAGCCCGAGCGAACCGGCGACCGCGGTGGCGGCGACGGGGTCGGGCGGGGCGACGAGCGCGCCGAGCGCGACGGCCGCGGCGATCGGCAGCCCGGGCACGACGGCGTGCGCGACGGCGGCCACGGCGGCGGTGGTCACGAAGACCAGGGCGACGGCCAGCAGGAGGATGGGCCGTACGTTGGCGGCGAACTGCCGCCAGGAGGTCCGCTGCGCGGAGGCGTAGAGCAGCGGGGGCAGCACGAGCGGGAGGATGTACTCGGGCGGGATGTCGACGTTCGGCACGGCCGGCACCAGCGCGAGCGCCACCCCGGCGATGGTCATCAGGACCGGCGCGGGCAGCCCCAGCCGGTCCCCGAGCGGAACGGTGACCACGGCTCCGAGCAACAGCACGAACAGCAGAGCAAGCTGATCCACTCCCCCACCCTGCCAGGCCGCTGCGCTCGGCTTGTTGCAGCGAGTCCCCCGCGGCTGCGTGTCGGGGCTCCGCCCCCGCACCCCGCCCCCGCACCCCGCCCCCGCACCCCGCCGGCGCTCCGCGCCCGCGCCTCAAACGCCGGCGGGGCTGGATCTTGGCTGATGCCGCCTCGGAACCGGCCCCGGCGTCCTTTGAGGCGCGGGATCCCGGGCGGAGCCCCAGGGGTGGCCGGGCTACGGCAAGGGGCGTCGCATCGCGCGGTGCGCGATGCCCGCCTCCTCGAACTCCGGGCCGTAGGCCTCGTAGCCCAGCCGCTCGTAGAAGCCCAGCGCGTGCGTCTGCGCGCCCAGGTCTACGGCCGAGAGGCCCAGCACCGCGGCCTGCGCCTCGATCGCCCGGACCAGCGCGACCCCCACGCCGAGCCCGCGCGCGGCCTTGCGCACCGCCAGCCGGCCCAGCGAGCCGACGTCCTCGGAGCCCGTCTTGCCCAGCGCGGCGGCGCCGTGCAGCAGCCGCCCGGTGCCCAGCGGCTCCCCGTCGGGCCCGACGGCCAGCACGTGCACCGCGCCCGCGTCGTACGCGTCGTACTCGATCGACTCCGGCACCGACTGCTCGACCACGAACACCTCGGTCCGCACCGCGAAGCACGCCGCCATGTCGGCCTCCGAGGCGGCGACCCGGATCTCGAAGCCGACGGCCGTCACTCGCTCTCCGCCCGGATCACGTCCAGCGCGTGCTGCAGGTCGGCCGGGTAGGTGCTCTCGAACTCCACCCACTGCCCGTCCGAGGGGTGCTCGAAGCCGAGGCGCACGGCGTGCAGCCACTGGCGGGTCAGCCCCAGCCGCTTGGCCACCGTCGGGTCGGCGCCGTAGGTGAGGTCGCCGACGCAGGGGTGCCGGTGCGCGGACATGTGCACGCGGATCTGGTGCGTGCGCCCGGTCTCCAGCTTGATGTCCAGCAGCGAGGCCGCGCGGAAGGCCTCGATCAGGTCGTAGTGCGTGACGGAGGGCTTGCCCTCCTGGGTCACGGCCCACTTGTAGTCGGCGCTGGGGTGCCGCCCGATCGGCGCGTCGATCGTGCCGCTCATCGGGTCCGGGTGCCCCTGCACCAGCGCGTGGTAGCGCTTGTCCACGACCCGCTCGCGGAACTGGTTCTTCAGCGAGGTGTACGCGCGCTCCGACTTCGCGACCGCCATCAGACCGGAGGTGCCGACGTCGAGGCGGTGCACGATGCCCTGGCGCTCGGCCGCGCCGGAGGTGGAGATCCGGTACCCGGCGGCGGCGAGGCCGCCGATGACGGTGGTGCCGGTCCAGCCGGGGCTCGGGTGGGCGGCCACGCCCACCGGCTTCATGATGACGACGATGTCGTCGTCGTCATGGACGATCTCCATGCCGGGAACGGGCTCGGCCACGATCTCGACCGGCCGCGGCGGCGCGGGCATCTCGACTTCGAGCCAGGCGCCACCGTGCACGCGCTCGGACTTCCCGACGACGCTGCCGTCGACCGACACCTTCCCCTCGGCCGCCAGCTCGGCCGCCTTCGTCCGGGAGAAACCGAACATACGGGCAATGGCGGCGTCGACGCGCTCGCCCTCAAGGCCATCGGGAACGGGCAGGGTGCGGATCTCGGGAATCGTACTCACCTGTCGAGTATGCAGGACTCGACAGAGGACCATTCCCGCGATCAGTCCTTGTGGACGGTGCCGTCCGGGTCCAGACCCCTGAAGGACAGCAGGACGATCAGGATCCCGCCGCACACGATCGCCGAGTCCGCGAGGTTGAAGACCGCGAAGTGGGCGGGCGCGATGAAGTCGACGACCGCCCCCCGGAACACGCCCGGCGAACGGAAGATCCGGTCGGTCAGATTGCCCAGCGCACCGCCCAGCAGCAGGCCCAGCGCGATCGCCCACGGCAGGCTGTACAGCTTGCGGGCCAGCCGGACGATCACGACGATCACGGTGGCCGCGATGCAGGTGAAGAGGATCGTGAAGGCCTCGCCGAAGCCGAAGGCGGCGCCCGGGTTGCGGACGAACTCGAACTTCAGCAGCGTCCCGATGACCTCGATCGGCGGCTGGTGCTCCAGCTTCGCGACGACCAGCATCTTGCTGCCGAGGTCGAGCAGGTACGCGAGGACCGCCACGACGAGCAGGGCCGCGATCCGCCGCCGCCCCTTGGGCTCGGCGGACTCGGGCTGGGCGTCGTCGTCCCCGACCTCCGGCGTACCGATGATGCGCTCCGCCTCTGTCACGTGAGTCCCTCGAACTAGCTCCAACCAGGCTGACGAGACACGAGGGTACGTCAGGGCACCCGCGGCCCGCCCGCCTGCCCGGCGTACGCCGGGTCCCGCCCGGTTCCGCCCGGTCCGGCCCGGGCGGGCCTCAGTGGCGGCGCTCCTGCTTCTGCTTGCAGTCCACGCACAGGGTGGCCCGCGGGAAGGCCTGCATCCTGGCCTTGCCGATGGGCTGGCCGCAGTTCTCGCAGATCCCGTAGGTGCCCGCCTCCAGGCGTTCCAGGGCCCTCTCCGTCTGCTCCAGCATCGAGGTGGCGTTCGCCGCGAGCGCCAGCTCGGACTCCCGGGTGATGTTCTTGGTGCCCGTATCGGCCTGGTCGTCGCCCGCGCCGTCGCCCGAGTCCCGCATCAGGCCCGAGATCGCCACCTCCGAGGCGTCGAGCTCGGCGCGCAGGCGCAGCACCTCGCTCATCAGCTCGCTGCGGGCCTCGTCGACCTCGCCTTGCGTCCACGGGTCCTCGCCGGGCCGTACGGCCAGCTCACCCGGCGTGGTGGCCGCCGTGGGGCGCGTCTTGGGCAGCCCGCTGGTGGCGGCCGCAGCCGTCTTCCTGGCCGTGCCGGTGCTCTTCTTGGCAACCACTGTGCGGGCTCCCGTCTCGTGCGCGGCCTGCGCCGCCCCCTCGGCCGCGGCCGGTTTGGCCGTGGCCTTCCTCGCGGCCGTCTTCTTGACGGCGGTCGCCTTCTTGGCCGGCGCCTTCTTGGCCGGAGCCGTCTTGGCCGGAGCCGTCTTCGCAGCAGCCTTCTCGGCGGCGGCCTTCTTGGCCGGTGCCTTCTTCGCAGGCGCCTTCGCGGGCGCCTTCGCGGGCGCCTTCTTCGCGGCCGTTCTGCCGGCGGCGGCGGTGACCGTCCCGGCCGGAGCCGCGTCCTCGGCCGCCGCGACCTTCCCGGCGGCCTTCTTGGCAGTACTAGTACTCCCGGCGGTCTTCTTCGCCACCATGGCCGCGGCCCCTTCACATACTGTGATCATTGCTCGCGAATCGTGCCGGAACGATAAATCGGCTCCAGCCCCGCGGCAACGGGGCACGCGTCCATCGAGGTCAACCTGCATCCGTTGTGCCCATCAGGAGCCCCGGTAATCCGCCCCTCCGGCCCCACGGGGCTCCGGACCGGCACATCGGCCCATTCGGGTCACGCCGACGCCCCTGGCCGCTCCCCCGCGCCACACCCCCTGAACCGGTCTGCCGACCGCACCCCGGCCCCGTACACTTGGGCCCAGCGAGAGGCATGGACGGGGACGAGTAGCGTCGGACGCAGCCAGGAGCGACCCGGGGACGGTGAGAGCCCGGGGGCGAGCGCGATGTGAAGGATCACCCCTGAGCCGCCGGAAGAAAGCCGTACGGATCCCGCCCGGATCCCCGTACGGCGAGTAGAACCGGCTTCGCACCCCAATGAGGGGGCCGCCGGACCCGTCCGGAGGCCAAGGAGGGTGGTACCGCGGGAGCAGCCAAGGCGCTCTCGTCCCTCCGGACGGAAGTGACATCCCGCCGGAGGAAGAGTTCAGCCTCATGACCACACCGCCGCAGTACCGCCCGGTACCCGCCCAGGTCGACCTGCCTGCCCTTGAGCACGCCGTCCTCGACTTCTGGCGCGAGAGCAAGACCTTCGCCAAGACCCTGGAGCAGTCCGAGGGCCGCCCCGAGTGGGTCTTCTACGAGGGCCCGCCCACCGCGAACGGCATGCCCGGCGCGCACCACATCGAGGCCCGCGTCTTCAAGGACGTCTTCCCCCGGTTCCGCACCATGCGCGGCTACCACGTGGCCCGCAAGGCCGGCTGGGACTGCCACGGCCTGCCCGTCGAGCTGGCCGTCGAGAAGGAACTCGGCTTCAACGGCAAGCAGGACATCGAGGCGTACGGCATCGCCGAGTTCAATGCCAAGTGCCGCGAGTCCGTGACCCGCCACACCGACGCGTTCACCGAGCTCACGACCCGGATGGGCTACTGGGTCGACTTGGACGACGCCTACCGGACCATGGACCCCGAGTACGTCGAGTCCGTGTGGTGGTCGCTGAAGGAGATCTTCAACAAGGGCCTGCTCACCCAGGACCACCGCGTCGCCCCCTGGTGCCCGCGCTGCGGCACCGGCCTCTCGGACCACGAGCTGGCCCAGGGCTACGAGACGGTCGTCGACCCCTCGGTCTTCGTCCGCTTCCCGCTGACGAGCGGCCCGCTGGCCGGTCAGGCCGCCCTCCTGGTGTGGACGACCACCCCCTGGACCCTGGTCTCCAACACCGCCGTGGCCGCGCACCCGGACGTCACGTACGTGGTCGCGACGAACGGTGAGGAGAAGCTGGTCGTCGCCCAGCCGCTGCTGGAGAAGGCCCTCGGCGAGGGCTGGGAGGCCACCGGCGAGACCTTCACGGGCAAGGAGATGGAGCGCTGGACCTACCAGCGCCCCTTCGAGCTGGTGGAGTTCCCGGCCGAGGCCCACTACGTGGTCAACGCCGAGTACGTCACGACCGAGGACGGTACCGGTCTGGTCCACCAGTCCCCCGCTTTCGGCGCCGACGACCTCGCGGTCTGCCGCGCGTACGGCCTGCCCGTCGTGAACCCGGTCCGCCCCGACGGCACCTTCGAGGAGGACGTCCCGCTGGTCGGCGGCGTCTTCTTCAAGAAGGCCGACGAGAAGCTGACCGCCGACCTCGACGCGCGCGGCCTGCTCTTCAAGCACATCGCCTACGAGCACAGCTACCCGCACTGCTGGCGCTGCCACACGGCCCTGCTGTACTACGCGCAGCCGTCCTGGTACATCCGCACCACCGCCGTCAAGGACGCGATGCTGCGGGAGAACGAGAAGACGAACTGGTTCCCGGACTCGGTCAAGCAGGGCCGCTTCGGCGACTGGCTCAACAACAACATCGACTGGGCGCTCTCCCGCAACCGCTACTGGGGCACGCCGCTGCCGATCTGGCGCTGCGAGGAGGACCACCTCACCTGCGTCGGCTCCCGTGCCGAGCTGAGCGAGCTGTCCGGCCAGGACCACTCGAACCTGGACCCGCACCGCCCGTACATCGACGACGTCACCTTCACCTGCACGCACGAGGGCTGCTCCCTCGAAGCGGTCCGCGTGCCGGAGGTCATCGACGCCTGGTACGACTCGGGCTCGATGCCGTTCGCGCAGTGGGGCTACCCGTACAAGAACAAGGAGATCTTCGAGAAGCGCTACCCGGCGCAGTTCATCTCGGAGGCCATCGACCAGACGCGCGGGTGGTTCTACACGCTGATGGCGGTCGGCACCCTCGTCTTCGACAAGTCCTCCTACGAGAACGTGGTCTGCCTGGGCCACATCCTCGCCGAGGACGGCCGCAAGATGTCCAAGCACCTGGGCAACATCCTCCAGCCGATCCCGCTCATGGACCAGCACGGCGCCGACGCGGTGCGCTGGTTCATGGCGGCCGGCGGCTCGCCGTGGGCGGCGCGGCGCGTCGGTCACGGCACGATCCAGGAGGTCGTGCGCAAGACGCTCCTCACGTACTGGAACACGGTCGCCTTCCAGGCGCTGTACGCCCGTACCTCGAACTGGGCCCCGTCCGCGTCCGACCCGGCGCCGGCGGACCGCACGGTCCTGGACCGCTGGCTCCTCTCCGAGCTCCACACCCTCACCACCGAGGTCACGGAGGCGATGGAGGCGTACGACACCCAGCGCGCCGGCAAGCTGCTCTCCTCCTTCGTGGACGACCTCTCCAACTGGTACGTCCGCCGCTCGCGCCGCCGCTTCTGGCAGGGCGACGCGGCCGCGCTGCGCACCCTGCACGAGGTCGTGGAGACGGTCACCCGCCTGCTGGCCCCCCTGACCCCCTTCATCACGGAGCGGGTCTGGCAGGACATGATCGTCCCGGTCACCCCGGAGGCCCCGGAGTCGGTGCACCTGTCGACCTGGCCGGTCGCGGACGCGTCCGCGATCGACCCGGCGCTGTCGCAGCAGATGCTGCTGGTACGCCGCCTCGTGGAGCTGGGCCGGGCGACGCGCGCGGAGTCGGGCGTCAAGACCCGCCAGCCGCTGTCGCGGGCGCTGGTCGGTGCGGTCGGGTTCGACTCGTTGTCCGCCGACCTCCAGGCCCAGATCACTGAGGAGCTGAACGTCTCGTCCCTGGCCTCGCTGTCCGAGGTCGGCGGGTCCCTGGTGGACACGACCGCCAAGGCGAACTTCCGCGCGCTGGGCAAGCGCTTCGGCAAGGGCGTCCAGGACGTCGCGAAGGCGGTGGCGGCGGCCGACGCGGCGGCGCTGTCGCTGGCCCTGCGCTCGGGCGAGGCCACGGTGGAGGTGAACGGCGAGCAGGTGGCCCTCACCCCGGAGGAGGTCATCATCACGGAGACCCCGCGCGAGGGCTGGTCCGTCGCCTCGGACTCCGGCGCGACGGTCGCCCTGGACCTGGAGATCACCCCGGAGCTTCGGCTCGCGGGCCTGGCGCGTGACGCGATCCGCCTGATCCAGGAGGCCCGGAAGAACTCCGGCCTGGACGTGGCGGACCGGATCGCCCTGCGGTGGTCCTCCTCGGACCCGGAGGTCGTGACGGCCCTGACCGACCACGCGGCCCTGATCGGGGACGAGGTCCTGGCGACCGACTATGCCTCCGGCGAGGCCGACGCCGCGTACGGCGACCCGTTCACGGACGAGTCCCTCGCCCTGACGTTCCGCCTCCGCAAGGCGTAACCCGGCCCCGAGCGGCCCGTACCCCTCCTTCCCCGGGGGGATACGGGCCGCTTCGCGTTTCCCCGCGTCTCGAACATCAGCCAGATCCAGCCCCGCCGGCGTTTGCGGCGCGGGGTCCGGGGCGGAGCCCCGCAGCGGAGCCGCGCCCGGCAAGCGAAACGGGCCGGGCCCGGTACCCCCGTGGGGGAACCGGGCCCGGCCCGTGACTGCCGACTGCGCGGCGGCGCTTAGTTGTCGTCCTCGTCGATCAGGAAGCCCCGCATGGGAGACGGCGCCTGCTGCATCGGCTGCGGAGCAGCCGGCCGCACCGGAGCCATCGGCTGGGTCATCGCCGGGGACATCTGCTGCTGGCCACCGTAGGACGGGGCCATCGGGGAGGGACCGCCCATGGGGGACGGGCCGCCCATCGAGGGGCCACCCATGGAGTGCCCCATCGCACCGGCCGGAGCCATCGACGGCGCCGGGGACGGCGGCAGCGCGGGACCGGCGGGGTTCCGCGGCGGGGCCAGGGAGTCGTCGGCCTGGGTCTCCAGCTGGCGCAGCTGCGACTCCAGGTAGGACTTCAGACGCGTACGGTACTCGCGCTCGAAGCCCCGCAGGTCCTCGACCTTGCGCTCCAGCGTGGCGCGAGCGGACTCCAGGGAGCCCATCGCGACGCGGTGCTTCTCCTGCGCGTCCCGCTCCAGCGCGTCGGCCTTGGCGCGGGCGTCCCGCTCCAGGCCCTCGGCGCGGCTGCGCGCCTCGCCGACGATCTTGTTGGCCTCGGAGCGGGCCTCCGCGATCGCCTGGTCTGCGGTCTGCTGCGCCAGCGACAGGACGCGGGCGGCGCTGTCGCCACCGGGGCCCTGCTGCGGGAGCTGCTGCTGGGGCTGGTGCATCTGCTGGCCCATCGGCTGCATCTGCTGACCCATCGGCTGCATCTGCTGGCCCATCGGCTGGCCGAGCGGGTTCTGGCCGCCCATGGACTGCTGCTGCATGGGCTGGCCCATACCCTGCTGTCCCATGCCCGGCTGACCCATGCCCTGCTGGCCCATGCCCTGCTGGCCGCCCATGTTGTGCTGCATGGGGCCGCCCATCTGGCCCGGACCCTGCGGACCGTGTCCACCGGGGCCGGCCGGGAGCTGCGGCTGGCCGCCGGGCAGCTGGGGCGGGCCCATCTGCGGCTGCTGCTGCTGCGGCGGGCCGGATATGGCCGCGGGCACGGGGGCGCCGGGGCCACGCTGGTCCTGGGGTTCCGGCTTGCGCATGCCCTGCTGCTGGTTCTGCGCGGCGGCACGCGTGGCGGCGGCCAGCTTGGCGCGCAGGTCCTCGTTCTCGCGCAGCAGGCGCGTCAGCTCGGACTCGACCTCGTCGAGGAAGGCATCGACCTCGTCCTCGTCATAGCCTTCTCGCAGGCGGACGGTCGTGAACTGCTTGTTCCGCACGTCCTCGGGAGTCAGCGGCATGTCTTCTTCACCTCTACGTAGTCGTCGGCAGTCGGCAAGACCGTATCGGGACTGTCCCCGCGCCTGCGGGGAAGCTCATCGTTCACACGCTTCTCGCAGCGGTGCTCACGAAACTGATGAGGATGTAAACGATGATCATCAGAACGAAGAAGGACAGGTCGAGTGCCACGCCCCCGAGACGCAACGGCGGGATGAGCCGCCGAAGAAGCTTGAGCGGTGGATCGGTGACAGTGTAGGTGGCCTCCAGAACGACCACCATCGCCTTGCCCGGTGTCCATGAACGTGCGAACTGGAACACGTAGTCCATGACCAACCGGAAGATCAGCACGATGAGGAAGCACATCAGCGCGATGTAGACAACCTGCAGTGCGACGCCCATCCCGCGCTTCCCTCTCCCCTGCTCCCGCTCTGTTCCCGGTCCCGTATCTGACGGATCGGTCTAGCTTTGGTTGAAGAACCCGCCCTCCGCGATGCGGGCCTTGTCCTCCGCCGTGACATCGACGTTAGCAGGCGACAGCAGGAACACCTTCTGTGTCACGCGTTCAATGCTGCCGTGCAGACCGAACACGAGTCCAGCGGCGAAGTCCACGAGACGCTTCGCGTCCGTGTCGTCCATCTCCGTGAGATTCATGATCACCGGAGTGCCCTCACGGAAGTGTTCCCCGATGGTACGGGCCTCGTTGTAGGTCCGGGGGTGCAGCGTCGTGATGCGGTACGGCTCCCGCTCGGAGACGACCTTGGGCATGATCACGGGGGCGTTCTTCTCCAGGTTCGAGCGTTCGGGTGTGATGGATGCCACGGGGGCGATTCGCGCAGGACGTCCGTTTTCTACCGGGATTGGGATAGGTTCCCGCTGCGCCGGCGGCTGTACAACTCGTACCGGTTCGTCCGTTACGGGCGTTTGGTGCGAGGCGGGTTGCTGTCGCCGACGCTCCCGCTCCGGCTCGGGCTCGGGCTCGAACTCGTCGTCGGGGTCGTACCCCGGGCTGTCGTACCGGTCGTCCTCCACGAGGCCGAGGTAGACCGCCATCTTGCGCATCGCGCCGGCCATTCTCTGAGTCCTCCGCTCTGTGGTGGATCGCCCTGTCGCAGGTGTGTCGCCGTGTCACGAATGTCACCAACTGCCCGCGATCCACGTGGTCTGCCCGCTGATCAGCGGTAATGACCATATTTTCTGCTGTGGTCCGACTTTCTTCGCGACGTTACCCGAGCCGGGGTCTCGCGCCGAGTACCGCAGTGCCGACGCGTACATGTGTCGCACCGGCCGCAACGGCCTGTTCCAGGTCCGCGCTCATTCCGGCCGACACCATCGTGGCAGCCGGATGGTCCGCGCGCAGGCGGGATGACAATTCCACCAGCCGCTCGAAGGCGGCCTGTTCGCGTCCCGCGTAGAGCCCGGCCAGCGGGGCCACGGTCATGAGACCGTCGATCCGCAGTCCCGGCGCCCCGGCCACGAGGGCCGCCAACTCGTCGAGCTGTTCGGGTGCCGCGCCGCCCCGGGCCCCGCGCTCCCCCGACTCGGCGTCCAGTGCGATCTGCACGAGGCAGCCGAGCTCCCGCCCCGCGCCCTCGGCGGCCGCCGAGAGGGCGGTCACGAGCTTGGGCCGGTCGACCGACTGCACCACATGCGCGTATCCCGCCACGGAACGGACTTTGTTCGTCTGCAACTGACCGACGAAGTGCCAGCTGAGCGGCAGATCCGCGCAGGCCGCGGCCTTGGGAGCAGCGTCCTGGTCGCGATTTTCCGCAACATGACGGACCCCCAGGTCCGCCAGCAGTCGTACGTCGCTCGCCGGGTAGGTCTTGGTGACCACGATGAGGGTCACCTCCTCCCGCCCGCGCCCCGCGGCCGCGCACGCGGACGAGATACGTTCCTCCACCCGCGCGAGGTTCTCGGCGAGCTCGGCCTTACGGTCCGTCATGAATCAGTCCAACCAGATATATCCGGCGAGCCGCCCGGTCACCCGGTCGCGGCGGTACGAGAAGTGGTCCCGCGACTCCAGTGTGCAGACCGGGGAGCGACGGATGTTCACCACCCCCGCCTCCACCAGCTGCGCGTGCACCCCCGCGACCACGTCCACGGCCGGCGTCCCCCAGCTGGTCTCGGCGTGGGCGGCCGGCACCACCTCGGCGACCGCGTCCCGCATCGCGGCGGGCACTTCGTAGCAGTGCCCGCAGACCGCGGGTCCGGTACGGGCGACCATGCGCGCGGGCTCGGCCCCGAGCGAGACCATCGCCTCGACGGCGGCGGTGACGACTCCGGCGACCAGCCCGGGCCGCCCGGCGTGGGCGGCCGCCGCGACACCGGCGACGGGGTCGGCCAGCAGGACGGGCGTGCAGTCGGCGGTGAGGACCGCGAGCGCGAGCCCCCGACGGGTGGTCACCACCGCGTCGACGGACGGAATGTCCTGGTCCGGGCCCCAGGGCCCGTCGACCACGGCCACGTCCCGGCCGTGCACCTGGTTCATCCAGACCACCCGGTCCGGCTCGATGCCCAGGGACTTCGCCGCGGCGGCCCGGTTCGCGCGAACGGCGGCCGGGTCGTCTCCGACCGCGCCGCCGAGATTGAGCTCCTCGTACGGAACGGCGCTCACCCCGCCCCACCGGTCGGTGAAGGCGAAGTGGGCGCCGCTCTCGCTGTGCTGCTCCAGCGTCACTTCAAGAAGTCCGGGACATCCAGCTCTTCGGCCGGGCTGTCCTGGTACGGCCGGGCCGTCGGGACCTGCGGCGCGGGGGCCACGGCCTCCACCGGGGCCGCCTCGACCGGAGCCGGGGGCTCCTCGCGCGGGGTGACCGAGCCGAGTCCGCCGAACGCCGGGCGGACCGGGTCGGCGGCGCGGACCGGCGCGGGGGCCGGCTCCTCGCGCTTGGACGCGGCACCGATGACGTTGTCCCGGCGGGCCGGGGGCTGTCCGCCGTCGAAGCCGGCCGCGATCACGGTGACCCGTACCTCGTCGCCGAGCGCGTCGTCGATGACGGCGCCGAAGATGATGTTCGCCTCGGGGTGCGCGGCCTCGCTCACCAGCTGCGCGGCCTCGTTGATCTCGAAGAGACCGAGGTCCGAGCCACCGGAGATGGAGAGCAGCACGCCGCGGGCTCCGTCGATGGACGCCTCCAGCAGCGGCGAGGAGATCGCCATCTCGGCGGCGGCCACCGCGCGGTCGTCGCCGCGGGCCGAGCCGATGCCCATCAGGGCCGAGCCCGCCTCGGACATCACGGACTTGACGTCGGCGAAGTCGAGGTTGATCAGACCCGGGGTCGTGATGAGGTCGGTGATGCCCTGGACGCCCGAGAGCAGGACCTGGTCGGCCGACTTGAAGGCGTCGAGCACGCTGACCTGGCGGTCCGAGATGGACAGCAGTCGGTCGTTGGGGATGACGATGAGGGTGTCGACCTCTTCGCGGAGCTCGGCGATGCCGTCCTCCGCCTGGTTCGCGCGGCGCCGGCCCTCGAAGGTGAACGGGCGGGTGACCACACCGATCGTCAGGGCGCCGAGCGAGCGCGCGATGTTGGCGACGACGGGTGCGCCGCCGGTGCCGGTGCCGCCGCCTTCACCGGCGGTGACGAAGACCATGTCGGCCCCCTTGAGGACCTCCTCGATCTCCTCGCGGTGGTCCTCTGCCGCCTTGCGGCCGACGGCCGGGTTGGCTCCGGCGCCGAGGCCCCGGGTGAGTTCGCGGCCGACGTCGAGCTTGACGTCGGCGTCGCTCATCAACAGCGCCTGGGCGTCCGTGTTGATGGCGATGAACTCGACGCCCTTGAGACCGACCTCGATCATTCGGTTGATGGCATTGACACCACCGCCGCCGACACCGATGACCTTGATGACTGCGAGGTAGTTCTGCGGTGCTGCCACGTCGAAGGCCTCTCGCCTCGAGTTACGTGTCGCCGCCTCGCGGGCCTGCGTTGCGACGACTGATGCCGAAATTGGGACGGTCCGTACACGCCGACCCGAACCCTAACCCTGAAGTTTAGGGTTATGAGTGTGTCTGTTCCTTGGACTCTTCCGAACAGGACACTAAGTCGACAAGTAGCGCGTGTTCAACGAACACGCCGAACCTCCCGTTTTTCTTTTCACCCTATGTGATCACCCGTATCGCTGGCCAACCAGGGTGCGTCGCCGTTCGAGCGGACGTCAACTCCCGGACAACGAGGGGGCGGTGGGGACGCTCACGTCGAAGTGGTCAGCCTTGGGCGAGACCTTCAGGAGCGCGGTCAGTGCTCGGCCTTTCGCTTCGCTCTGCTCGCCGCTCCCCCAGACCACCGTTCGACCGCCGGTCAACTCCAGCATGACCGAGTCGTACGACCGCACCTTGACCTGCACGGTCTCCTTTGCGATCGCCTCGGGCAGGCCGCCCGCGACGCCGACGGCCTCGTGCAGCAGCCGCTCCTCGTCGAAGCGGCGGCCGCTCGGCGACTGAGCGGCGTTCAATTCGAGGACCGGAACACCGGCGGGTGCTTTCGCGACAGTGTCGAATCGCACACCCGATGCGTCCACTTCCACGAAGTTGGCGTCCTTTTTGATGAGCAGGACGGGTTTGCGTTCCGTCACCTTCAGTCCGATTCCGTGCGGCCAGGCCCGCACCACATCGACCGAATCGATGCGGGGCAGGCGGCCGCGGAGCCGGCTCTCGATCTCGTCGGTGTCCACGGACACCAGGGGCGCGCCGACGGGCACCGCGGCGGCCTCCAGCACCTGTTCCGGGGTGAGGACCTCGGTACCGGTGGCGGTCACCTTCTCGATCCGGAGCCAGGAGGAGCCGTAGAACACCCAGGTGACGCCGGCCGCCAGGAGCAGCGCGGCGGCGAGGCAGAGCACGAGGACGGGGCCCCGGCGCAGCCGTGTGCCACCGGGGCCTCGCGGGCCGGATCCCTTCGACGGCTTCGGGGGCTTGGAGGGCCGGGCGGAGCCGGGTCCCTTTCGGGCAGCCCCCGAGTTGCCGCGTTCCGCGGTCGTCGCTCCGGCCACTCCTGCCTCCTGCGTCAGTGCTTCCCGCCGCTGTGCTTTGCCACCTCAGCGGGTCCGGTGTGCTGCAATCGCCTCGTACACCATCGCGACCAGCAGCTCGTCGGCGTCCCGGCGGCCGAACTCACCGGCGGCGCGGGACATCTCGTACAGGCGGTGCGGGTCGGCGAGCACCGGGAGGACCTGGTCCAGCACCCACTGGGGCGTCAGTTCCGCGTCGTCCACGAGCAGGCCGCCGCCGGCCTTGACCACCGGCTGGGCGTTGAGCCGCTGTTCGCCGTTGCCGATCGGCAACGGGACGTAGGCGGCGGGGAGCCCGACGGCGGAGAGTTCGGCGACGGTCATCGCGCCCGCCCGGCACAGCATCATGTCGGCGGCGGCGTACGCGAGATCCATCCGGTCCACGTACGGTACCGGCACGTAGGGCGGCATCCCGGGCATGTTGTCGACACGCGGCAGTTCGTTCTTCGGCCCGACCGCGTGCAGGATCTGGATCCCGGAGCGCTGGAGGGTCGGCGCGACCTGCTGGATGGTCTCGTTGAGGCGGCGGGCGCCCTGCGAGCCGCCGGAGACCAGCAGGGTCGGCAGGTTGGGGTCGAGGCCGAAGGCGGCACGCGCCTCCGGGCGGACCGCGGCCCGGTCGAGGGTGGAGATGGAGCGCCGCAGCGGGATGCCGACGTAGCGGGCGCCCCGCAGCTTGCTGTCGGGGGTGGAGACCGCGACGGCGTGCGCGTACCGGGAGCCGATCTTGTTGGCCAGTCCGGGCCGGGCGTTGGCCTCGTGGACGATGATCGGCACCCCGAGGCGCTTGGCGGCCAGGTAGCCGGGCAGGGCCACGTAGCCGCCGAAGCCGACGACGCAGTCGGCCTTGGTGCGCAGGAGGATCTCCTCCGCGGCCTTGATGGTGCCGCGCAGCCGTCCGGGGACGGTGATCAGCTCGGGTGTGGGTTTACGGGGCAGCGGTACGGCGGGGATCAGTCCCAGCTCATAGCCGCGCTCCGGCACCAGGCGGGTTTCGAGTCCGCGTTCCGTGCCGAGGGCGGTGATGCCCACGGAAGGGTCCTGCCTGCGCAGGGCGTCCGCGAGGGCGAGCGCCGGCTCGATGTGGCCGGCGGTCCCCCCACCGGCGAGTACGACATGCACCGAAATTCACCGCTCTCCGGACGGACGCCTCTTGACGCGCCGTCTCATCGACTTCCATCTCTGCCCGGCCCGCGGCCGCCGGTTCTTCGGCCGCCGCATCGCGAGCGCCGCGCGCGCGGCGGGCTCCTCCCGCGCGAAGGCGATGAGCAGTCCGACCGCGAACATGGTCGGCAGCAGGGCTGACCCTCCGTAGGAGAACAGCGGGAGCGGGACCCCGGCGATCGGCAGCAGACCGAGCACCGCACCGATGTTGATCACGGCCTGCGCCGTGATCCAGGTGGTCACGCCTCCCGCGGCATACCGTACGAAGGGGTCCTCCGTGCGTCCGGCCACGCGGATACCCGCATAGCCTAGGGCCGCGAACAGGGCGAGCACCGACAGCGTCCCCGCCAGACCCAGTTCCTCGCCGGTGATGGCGAAGATGAAGTCGGTGTGGGCCTCTGGCAGTTGCCCCCATTTTTCCACACTGGCACCCAAACCGGAACCGAACCATCCGCCGGAAGCCAGCGCATAGATTCCGTGGACCGCCTGCCAGCACAGGTCGTTCCTGCCCGGTTCGGTCGCTCCGATGCACGCGAGCCGGTCCATGCGGTGCGGACTGGTCTTGATGAGCAGTGCGACGATCGCACCCGCGAAGGCCAGCACCCCCACGAACATCCGCGTCGGCGCTCCCGCCAGCCACAACAGGCCGAACAGGATGGCCCCGAGGATCATCGCGGTGCCCATGTCCCCGCCGAGCATGATGAGCCCGAGCAGCACGAAGGCGACCGGGACCAGCGGGACCAGCAGGTGCTTCCACTGGCTCAGCAGGCCCTTGTCGCCCTTGCGTGCCAGCAGGTCGGCGCCCCACAGGATCAGGGCGAGCTTGCCGAACTCACTGGGCTGGAGCATGAACGGACCGCCAAGGGAGATCCAATTCTGGTTGCCGTTGATCGCCACCCCTATCCCGGGGACCTGGACCAGGACCATCAGGAAGAGCGTGCCCGCGAGTACGGGATAGGACAGCGCCCGGTGCAGCTTGACGGGCATCCGGGAGGCGCCCAGCAGCAGTCCGGTGCCGATCAGGGCGGCCAGGAACTGCTTCTTGAAGAAGTACGCGTCGCCCAGGCCGAGCTGGAGCGCCTTGATCATGGAGGCCGAGTAGACCATCACCAGGCCGAGCACGGTGATGAGCAGCGAGCTGCCGAAGATCAGGTAATACGCCGTGAGCGGCCGGTCCCAGGCCCGGCGCAACTGCGTCTGCGTACGCCGGAGCCGCTCCAGCGGCCCGCGCCCCGAGGGCCGCTTCCCGCCCGCCGCCGGGCGCTTGCGGCCCTGCGGCCTGACGGCCTTCACGGCGGACGGCCGCCGACCCGGCAGCACTTGCCTGTCCGGCATCTGTGTCTTCCCCTCCACTCGTACGCGGCGAGCAGCCGGTCGGTCGGAGGGAATCCGCCCTGGGATCGACCGACCTAGGCGCTCTCGGCAGCCAGTTCGCGCACCGCGTCGGCGAATGCGTCCCCGCGCTTGTTGTAGTTCGCGAACATGTCCATCGAGGCACAGGCAGGTGCCAGCAGGACCGTGTCGCCGGGCTCGGCGAGCCGGGCCGCTTCCCGGACCGCTGCGAGCATCGCCCCAGTGTCGGTCCGTGCGAGGTCCACGACCGGGACCTGCGGGGCGTGTCGCGCCAGCGCCTCGGCGATCAGCGCCCGGTCGGCACCGATCAGCACCGCGCCGCGCAGCCGCTTCGCGGACTTCTGGACGAGTTCGTCGAAGGTCGCGCCCTTGGCGAGGCCGCCGGCGATCCAGACGACCGGTTCGAAGGCCGCCAGGGAGGCCTCCGCGGCGTGCGTGTTGGTGGCCTTGGAGTCGTCGATGTACGTGACCGAGGCGACCTCGGCCACGTACGCGACCCGGTGCGCGTCCGGGCGGAAGTCGCGCAGCCCGTCGCGGACCGCGCGCGGCTCGACGCCGAAGGCGCGGGCCAGTGCCGCCGCGGCGAGCGCGTTGGCGATGTTGTGCGGGGCGGGCGGGTTGACGTCCTCGACCTGCGCGAGCTCCTGGGCGTTCTTGTGCCGGTCCTCCACGAAGGCCCGGTCGACGAGGATGCCGTCGACCACGCCGAGCATGGACGGGCCGGGGGCGCCGAGGGTGAAGCCGATGGCCCGGCAGCCCTCTTCGACGTCGGCCTCCACGACCAGGTCCTCGGTGGCCTTGTCCGCCGCGTTGTAGACGCAGGCGACCGTGTTGCCCTCGTAGATCCGGCCCTTGTCGGCGCCGTACGCCTCCATGGAGCCGTGCCAGTCGAGGTGGTCCGGGGCCAGGTTGAGGACGACCGCGGAGTGGGCCCGTACGGAGGGCGCCCAGTGCAGCTGGTAGCTGGAGAGCTCGACGGCGAGCACGTCGTACGTCTCCTCGCCGGTCACCACGTCGATGATCGGCGTGCCGATGTTCCCGACGGCCGCGGTCCGCAGGCCTGCGGCCTTGAGGATCGAGGCGAGCATCTGGGTCGTGGTGGTCTTGCCGTTGGTCCCGGTGATGGCGAGCCAGGGCGCCGCGTCGGGGCCCCGCAGCCGCCAGGCGATCTCCACGTCGCCCACGACGTCCACACCCGCCGCGGCGGCGGCCGCGAACAGCGGGCTGTCGGGCTTCCATCCGGGCGAGGTAACCACGAGGTCGGTGCCCTCGGGCAGCGACTCGCCCGCCGGGGTGCCGTCGTCCAGGCGTCCGAGGCGGACCTCGATGCCCTGCTCGGCGAGTTCGGCGGCCCGTGCGCGGTGCGCGTCGCCGTCGCCGTTGTCGACGACGGTGACCCGCGCGCCGAGGCCGGCCAGGGCGCGGGCGGCACTGATGCCGCTCACGCCGAGACCGGCGACGGTGATGTTGCTGCCCTGCCAGGAGGTCACTTTTCGGCTGCCCATCCCGCGTAGAAGAGACCGAGACCCACGATGACGCACATGCCCTGGATGATCCAGAAGCGGACCACGACAAGGACTTCGGACCAGCCCTTGAGTTCGAAGTGGTGCTGGAGCGGCGCCATCCGGAAGACGCGCTTCCCGGTCAGCTTGAAGGAGCCGACCTGGATGACGACCGACAGGGTGATGAGGACGAACAGGCCGCCGAGGAGCGCCATCAGGAACTCCGTGCGGGAGCAGATCGCCAGACCGGCGAGCGCGCCGCCGAGGGCCAGCGAGCCGGTGTCACCCATGAAGATCTTGGCGGGCGAGGTGTTCCACCACAGGAAGCCGAAGCAGGCGCCCATCAGGGCGGAGGCTACGACCGCGAGGTCCAGCGGGTCGCGCACCTCGAAGCAGGCACCCGGATTGGTCAGGGTCTGCGCGTTGACGCAGGACTCCTGGTACTGCCAGACGCCGATGAAGGTGTAGGCGCCGAAGACCATCACGGCGGCGCCGGTGGCCAGGCCGTCCAGACCGTCGGTCAGGTTCACGCCGTTGGACATGGCCAGGATCATGAACAGCGCCCAGACCACGAACAGCACCGGGCCGATCGACCAGCCGAAGTCCGCGACGAACGACAGCCTGTCGGAGGCCGGGGTCAGCCCGCGCGAGTCCGAGAACTGGAGCGCGAGCACCGCGAAGGCGATGCCGACGATCAGCTGGCCGGCCATCTTCGCCTTGGCCCGCAGGCCCAGCGAGCGCTGCTTGACGATCTTGATGTAGTCGTCGAGGAAGCCGACCAGGCCCATGCCCGCCATCAGGAACAGGACGAGCAGGCCCGAGAAGGTCGGCTCGCTGGACGTGATGACCTTCGTCAGGGCGTAAGCGACGAGCGTCGCCAGGATGAAGGAGATACCGCCCATGGTGGGCGTGCCCTTCTTCCCGGCGTGGCCGCGGGGGCCGTCGTCGCGGATGAACTGGCCGTAGCCCTTGCGGGCCAGGCCCTTGATCAGCAGCGGGGTGCCGATGAGCGTGAGGAAGAGTCCGATGACTCCCGCGAACAGGATCTGCCTCATCGGCCGGCGACCTCGCCCTCGCGCTCCAGCAACGCCAGCGCGACCCGCTCCAGGCCGATCGACCTGGAAGCCTTCACCAGCACGACGTCACCCGGGCGCAGTTCACTGCGCAACAGGTCGACCGCCGCCTGCGCGTCGGACACGAGCACCGACTCCTCACCCCACGAACCCTCGTTATATGCGCCCAGTTGCAGCCAGGACGCTTCCCTGCCCCCGACTGCGACGAGCTTGCTCACGTTGAGCCGGACGGCAAGCCGTCCCACGGCGTCGTGCTCCGCCAGCGATGCGTCACCGAGCTCGGCCATCGGGCCGAGCACCGCCCACGTGCGTCCCCCGTTCGCCCTGGCGGCGCCGCCCATCGCGGCAAGTGCGCGCAGAGCGGCCCGCATGGACTCGGGGTTCGCGTTGTAGGCGTCGTTGACGATCGTGACGCCGTCCGCCCGCTCGGTGACCTCCATCCGCCACCGGGACAACGTGCCCGCCTCGGAGAGCGCGGTGGCGATCTCGTCGACGGACATGCCCAGTACATGGGCGACGGCGGCCGCGGCGAGCGCGTTCGACACGTGGTGCTCACCGTACAGCCGCAAGGTCACATCACTGCACCCGGTCGGTGTGCGGAGTGTGAAGGAGGGCTGTCCCGCGGCCGTCATCCGTACCTCGGTGGCCCGGACTTCGGCGTCCTCGGCCTCCCCGAACAGGACCGTACGGGCCTTCGTGCGGGCGGTCATCGCGCGCACCAGGGGGTCGTCGGCGTTCAGTACGGCGATTCCGCCGTCGGCCTCGGCCGGCAGGGCCTCCACCAGCTCGCCCTTGGCCTGCGCGATCTGCTCGCGGCCGCCGAACTCGCCGATGTGGGCGGTCCCGACGTTCAGGACGAGGCCGATCCGAGGCGGGGTCAGGCCGGTGAGGTAGTCGATGTGGCCGATCCCGCGGGCGCCCATCTCCAGCACCAGGTGCCGGGTTTCCTCGGTGGCCCTCAGGGCCGTGAGCGGCAGGCCGATCTCGTTGTTGAGGGAGCCGGGCGTCCACACGGTGGGCGCGTGGGCCTGGAGCACCTGGGCGATGAGGTCCTTGGTGGAGGTCTTCCCGGCGGAGCCGGTCAGAGCCACCACATCGGTGCCCAGGCGCTCGACGACGGCCCGGGCGAGGGCGCCGAGCGCCTTCTCGACGTCGGGGACGACGATGGCGGGCACGCCGACGGGCCGGGCCGAGAGCACGGCCGCGGCTCCGGCGCCGACCGCGCGAGCGGCGTAGTCGTGGCCGTCGACGTGTTCGCCCGCGAAGGCGGCGAACAGGCTGCCGGCCTCCACCTGGCGGGAGTCGATGACGACGGGCCCGGTGATGCGGACGGACGGATCCGGTATGTCGTGGGGCCGCCCGCCGGTGATGTCGGCGATCTCGGCGAGGGAAAGGGCGATCACTGGTTCACCTCGGCCTGTCCATGGCTGTGCTGCACTGTCTCGATCGCGGTGCGGAGCACCGCGCGGTCGTCGAAGGGCCGTACGACGCCCGCGGTGTCCTGGCCCTGCTCGTGGCCCTTGCCGGCGACGAGCACGGTGTCGCCCGGCTCGGCGCGCGCGACGGCGGCGGCGATGGCCGCGGCCCGGTCGGCGTCGACGAGGACGGTGCCCCGTTCGGCCGGCGGCACGGACACGGCACCTTCGAACATCGCGGCGAGGATCGCGAGGGGGTCCTCTGAGCGCGGGTTGTCGGAGGTCAGGACGGCGGTGTCGGCGAACCGGGCGGCCGCCGCGCCCATGGGGGCGCGCTTGGTGGTGTCGCGGTCTCCGCCGCAGCCCAGGACGATGTGCAGCCTGCCGGTGGTGACCTCGCGCAGCGCGCGCAGGACCGATTCGACGGCATCCGTCTTGTGCGCGTAGTCGACGACCGCCAGGTACGGCTGGCCCGCGTCCACCCGCTCCAGCCGGCCCGGGACCCCGGGGACCGCCGCGACGCCGTCGGCGGCGGTCTGCGGGTCGAGGCCGGCGGCGGCGAGGGTGACGATCGCGGCGACGGTGTTGGCGACGTTGAACGGGCCGGGCAGCGGGGCCGTGGCCCGTACGCGCTGTCCGTCGGGCCCGGCCAGCGTCAGGGTGGAGTCCATGTGGCCGCTGACCACGTCCTCGGCGCGCCAGTCGGCGGCCGGGTCGCCGGCGGCGGAGAAGGTGACCACCGGGATCGCCGACTCCTTGGCGAGGCGGCGGCCGTACTCGTCGTCGATGTTGACCACGCCGACGCGGGCGCGGCGCCCGGTGAAGAGCTGCGCCTTGGCCTGGAAGTAGTCCTCCATGTCGGAGTGGAACTCCATGTGCTCCGGGCTCAGGTTGTTGAAGACGGCGACGTCGAAGACGCAGCCGTCGACCCGGCCCAGCACCAGGGCGTGGCTGGAGACCTCCATGGCGACGGCCTCGACCCCGCGTTCGCGCATGACGGCGAAGAGGGCCTGGAGGTCGGTGGCCTCGGGGGTGGTGCGCTCGGACTTGATGCGCTCGTCCGCGATGCGCATCTCGACGGTGCCGATGAGTCCGGTCCGGCGTCCGGCGCCGCGCAGTCCGCCCTCGACCAGGTAGGCGGTGGTGGTCTTGCCGGAGGTGCCGGTGATGCCGATCTGGAGGAGGCCCTCACCCGGGCGGCCGTAGATCGTGGCCGCCAGTTCGCCCATCCGGCCGCGCGGGTCGGCCACCGAGAGGACCGGCAGCCCGGTCGCGGCGGCGCGGTCGGCTCCGGCCGGGTCGGTCAGCACGGCTGCGGCGCCGAGGGCGGCCGCCTGCGTGGCGAAGTCCGCGCCGTGCATCCGGGCACCCGGCAGGGCCGCGTACAGGTCGCCGGGGCGCACGGCACGGGAGTCGTGCGTGATGCCGGTGATCTGCGGCTCCGCCGCGACGGGGGCTCCGATGCCCAGCGCGGTGGCCAGCTCGCCCAGGGGGATCGGGCGGACGGACTCGGGCCTGGGCGCTCCCGGCGGCGCTGCCGGGGCGGCGTTCTGGGCGGTTCTGGGCTGATCAGCGTGGGACACGGCGGTGAGCGTACCGGGCGCGGCGGGCCGGTCGCGAAGCGAGGGCCCGGCCTCGGTGCCGGGGACCGGGTGGTTCCCGGGTTTCGGGGTGATCGTTGTCACTGGTGGTGCCTCACGCTCTTGTGGCGGGCCGGCGGGCGGGCGGTCACGGTCAGGGCTGCGGTTTGGGCTGGGTGGCGGCCGGGGCCCCTTGCTCGTAGGTGACCGGGAGTCCGGCGGGGGCGGTTCCGGTGGGGGCGACCTGGAGGCTCTTGAGGGCGAACTCCATGACCTTCTTGTAGATGGGCCCGCAGATCTGGCCGCCGAAGTAGCTGCCCTTCGTGGGGTTCTGGATGGCGCAGTAGACGGTGATGCGGGGGTTGTCGGCGGGCGCGAAGCCTGCGAAGGAGGCGGTGTAGCCCTTGTAGCGGCCGGTGGCCGGATCCACCCGGTTGGAGGTGCCGGTCTTGCCGCCGACCCGGTAGCCGGGGATGCGGGCCCTGGTGCCGGTGCCGTCCTGGTCGTCGACCACCGATTCGAGCATCTGCGCGAGGGTCTTGGCGGTGTCCGGGCTGACCACGCGGGTCTGCGCGGGGGCCGGGGCGGGGGTGAAGCGTCCGTCGGGGCCCTTGGTGCCGCGTACCAGGGTCGGGTCGATCCGGACCCCGCCGTTGGCGATGGTGGAGTACACGGAGGCCGCCTGCATGGCGTTGAGGGACAGTCCCTGGCCGAAAGGGATCGTGTACTGCTGGGAGGTGGACCAGTCCTCGGGCTTGGCGAGGATGCCGCGGGACTCGCCGGGGTAGTTCAGGCCGGTGGGCCGGCCGATGCCGAACTTGGTCAGGTAGGAGTGCAGGACCTTGTTGGCCTCGGACTGGGTGGGGCCGAGCTGGCCGGTGGCCAGGATGGTGCCGATGTTGGAGGACTTGGCGAGGACCCCGTTGAGGGTCAGGTACCAGGTCGGGTGGTCGACGTCGTCCTTGAACAGGCGGTCGCCGCGGTGCAGCCGGTTGGGGACCTCGACGTGCGTCTCGGGGGTGGCCTTCTTCTCCTCCAGTACGGCGGCCATCGACATCACCTTGGCGGTGGAGCCGGGCTCGTACACGTCCTGGAGGGCCGCGTTGCCCATGGCGGCGGAGCTGGCCTTCGTCAGGTCGTTGGGGTCGAAGCCGGGGGCGTTGGCCATGGCGAGGACCTCGCCGGTGCGGGTGTCCTGGACGACGACGTAGCCGCGGTCGGCCTCCGACTTGGCGACCTGCTCGGTGATGGCGCTCTGCGCGGCCCACTGGATGTCGCGGTCGATGGTCAGCTCGATGTCCTCGCCGGGTACGGCGGGCTTCTCGCTGGAGCCCGCGGTGGGCACGCGGCGGCCGCCGGACTGGGCGTAGGTGAGCTCGCCGTCCTTGCCGGCCAGCTTCTTGTCGAGGGAGGACTCCAGGCCGCCGCCGCCCTTGCCCTCGGCGTTCACGTAGCCCAGTATCCCGGCGGCCAGGTCCCCGCCCGGGTACACGCGCTTGCTGCTGTTCTCGTTGAACACGCCGGACAGGACGTTGGCGCCGGGGCCGTTGTTCTTCCGGTCGGCCTCGGCCTTGTCGGCGAAGACCCGCTTGAGGTCCTTGATCTGGTTCCAGACCTGGGGGGTCTGGCGGCGGGCCAGGACGACGTAGCGGGTGTTCTTGGTCTTCAGGCGCTCGGCGAGTTCCTTGGCGTCCTTGCCGAGGATGGGTGCGAGGAGGGCCGCGGCCTGCTCGGGGGCGTCCGGGGCCTTGCTGTCCTGTGGCGTGAACATCTTGGGGTCGGCCGTGATGTCGTACGCGTCCACGCTGGTGGCCAGGGCGACGCCCTTGCGGTCGGTGATCTCCCCGCGTTCTGCGGCCAGGGTGTAGCTGGCGAAACGGTTCTCGGAGGCCTTGGCGGAGTATGCGGAGGCGTCGACGGCCTGCACCTGCAGGAGCCGTACGACGAAGGCCAGCATGACCAGGGTCAGTCCGACGCTGACCAGGCGCAGCCGGGGCTTGGGCTTGCCCAGCCGGATGGTGTGCGCCGTGCGGGACGCGGCGGGGCGGCGGGTGGCCGGGCGCGTGGCGGGGCGGCTCGTGGGCCTGGCGGCCGGCCGCGCGGTGGCCCGCGCGCGCTCGCCGCCGGGCCGGGGTCTGCCGGGGCCGGGTACCCGCCGGCGCGGCGGCTCCTGGGGGCTCACGCCGGTGCTCCGCGGTGGTGCCCGGAGGAACCCCCTGGCGGGGCTGGTGTCCCGTTCAGCACTTCGTCACCTGCCTGGAGTCTGGTTGGGCTGCTGGGCGCCGGCGGCCGGGGCCGCGGAGCCCGAGGGGTTCGGGGTGGCCGTCGGGGCCGCAGGCGGCGACGGGGAGACCGGGACCGAGACCGGGGTGTTCGGCGGGGGCCCGCTCGGGGAGGCC
The DNA here is from genome assembly GCF_055604165.1 of Streptomyces sp. NPDC037242. Lineage (NCBI taxonomy): Bacteria > Bacillati > Actinomycetota > Actinomycetes > Kitasatosporales > Streptomycetaceae > Streptomyces > Streptomyces sp. NPDC037242. The sequence goes on along the minus strand of NZ_JBVJUY010000013.1, from coordinate 185,336 downwards.
GGCGGGGACGGCGGCGGCGGCTCGGCCGCGGGGGAGGCCGTACCCGTGACCTTGCCGTCGGGGCCGATGAAGACGGGGCTGCCACCGGGCACCAGGCCCAGCTCGTGCGCCCGGCGCTGGAGCGCGTCGGGGGCCGAGTGGCCGTCGACGTCCCGCTGCAGGGCCTGTTCCTCGTCCGTCAGGGCGGTGGTCTCCTTCTTCAGCTTGCTCAGCTGGAAGGAGCCCTCGTTCAGCGCCGAGTTCAGCAGCAGCAGGCTGATCAGCCCGCCGGCGAGCAGCGCCACCACCAGCAGGACGAACGGCGTGCGCGCCGCCTGCCCGGCCGGGCTGCCCGCCAGGGCCCGCCCGAGCCGTCCCCCGCGTTTGTTCACAGCCGCGCCTCCCGGATGCGCTCGACCCCGCGGAAGCGGGCCGGCGCCGCCCGCCGGTTCTCCGCGATCTCCTCCTCCGTCGGCAGCTCCGCACCGCGCGTCAGCAGCTTCAGCTTCGGCTGGTACTTCTCGGGCACCACCGGCAGTCCCGGCGGGGCCGTCGAGGCCGCGCCCGCCGCGAAGACCTGCTTGACCAGCCGGTCCTCCAGCGAGTGGTACGAGAGCACGGCGATCCGGCCGCCGACCGCGATCCGGTCCACGGCCGCCGGAATGGCCCGCTCCAGGCCCGACAGCTCGCCGTTGACCTCGATCCGCAGTGCCTGGAAGGTCCGCTTGGCCGGATTGCCGCCGGTGCGCTTCGCCGCCTGCGGCAGGGCGTCGCGGATCAGCTCGACCAGGCGCGCGCTGTTGGAGAAGGGCTCCTTCTCGCGCTCGCGGACGACCGCCGACACGATCCGCTTGGCCTGCTTCTCCTCGCCGTACTGGCGCAGGATCCGGACGAGCTCGCCCGGGGCGTAGGTGTTGAGGACCTCCGCGGCGCTGATGCCCGTCGTCTGGTCCATCCGCATGTCCAGCGGTGCGTCCTGCGCGTACGCGAACCCGCGGTCGGCCTCGTCCAGCTGCATGGAGGAGACCCCGAGGTCGAAGAGGATGCCCTGCACGGCGGGGATGCGCAGACTGTCCAGTACTTCCGCCAGGTCGGCGTAGATCGCGTGGACGAGGGTGGCCCGCTCCCCGAAGGGTGCGAGGCGCTCGCCGGAGAGCCGCAGGGCCTCCTTGTCGCGGTCGAGGCCGATCAGGTGCGCCTCCGGGAACCGGGTCAGCAGGGCCTCGCTGTGGCCGCCGAGGCCGAGGGTGCAGTCGACGACGACCGCCCCGGGCCTCTCCAGTGCCGGGGCCAACAGGTCCAGGCACCGCTGGAGCATCACCGGGACATGTCGGGACTCGCTAGTCAAAGCGCCCTCTCAGATAACGGCGCGGCACCCGTACTCAGCCGTACGTACGCGCCGCGCACGCGGTATTTTCCAGTTTTTCCGGGGTCCGGGCGGCCCGACGGGGCCGGGCTCCGGCCGGTTCGCGTCACTTTAGTGCAACGGTCGCCGCGGTCAACGAACCGCCCCGCGCGCCGTGCGCCCCGCTCCCGGTGAACCGGCAAATGGTGCGAATCACCCGGACGGCCGCCCCCGCCTCACCCCTGTGGGTTAGCTCACAACATGGTTCGTTGACGTTCTTTGTCCACCCTCACTCGCTGCTCATGCGAGCTGTGACCACTAACGTCATAACCATGACGACTTCCGCACCTGTGCCCTCGGACTCCGCCCCCCAGGCCACGCGCGTCCGCTCCGTCACCGACCGCCTGGTCGAGGCGAACCACACGTACGCCGCGAACTTCACCGACCCCGGCATGGACGCCCGCCCCGTCCTCCACGTGGCCGTGGTGGCCTGTATGGACGCCCGCCTCGACCTGCACGCCGCCCTCGGCCTGGAACTCGGCGACTGCCACACCATCCGCAACGCGGGCGGGGTGGTCACCGACGACACCATCCGCTCGCTCACCATCAGCCAGCGCGCCCTCGGCACCCGCACGGTGATACTCATCCACCACACCGGCTGCGGTCTCGAAAGCCTGACCGAGGACTTCCGGCACGAGCTGGAGGACGAGGTCGGCCAGCGCCCCGCCTGGGCCGTGGAGGCCTTCCGCGACGTCGACCAGGACGTCCGCCAGTCCATGCAGCGGGTCCGGACGAACCCGTTCCTCCCCCACAAGGACGATGTGCGAGGCTTCGTCTTCGACGTGCACACCGGGCTGCTCAGGGAGATCGATCCCACCTCGTGAGTGACACCGGGCCGTAACGCCGTCAAGAATGCGGGGAGACGTCACCCGGATACCCTCCGGGCCGGTGTCCGTATTTGGGGTGGGCCGGTGATGCGCCAAGGGCGTCGGCCCTGAGAAAGGGCCGAGGAGAACCAGGTGACCACGTATGACGACCGAGCGAGCCTCGCGGATCTGACCAGCACGGCGGAGCGGGTGCGCCACTCGGTCGAGAGCGTGATCGAGGGCAAGCCCGAGGTCGTCCGCCTCGCGCTCACCGTGCTCCTCGCCGAGGGACACCTGCTGATCGAGGACGTCCCGGGCGTCGGCAAGACGATGCTCGCCAAGACGCTGGCCAAGTCCATCGACTGCTCGGTCCAGCGCATCCAGTTCACTCCGGACCTGCTGCCCTCCGACATCACCGGCGTCAGCATCTACGACCAGCAGCGCCGCGAGTTCGAGTTCAAGCCCGGCGCGATCTTCGCGCAGATCGTCATCGGCGACGAGATCAACCGCGCCTCCCCCAAGACCCAGTCCGCGCTGCTGGAGTCGATGGAGGAGCGCCAGGTCACGATAGACGGCACCACCTACGCCCTGCCCAGCCCCTTCATGGTGGTCGCCACCCAGAACCCGGTGGAGATGGAGGGCACCTACCCGCTCCCCGAGGCCCAGCGCGACCGCTTCATGGCCCGCGTCTCCGTCGGCTACCCCAGCCCCGAGGCCGAGCTCCAGATGCTCGACGTGCACGGCGGGGCCTCCCCGCTCGACGACCTCACGGCCGTCGCGCACGCCCACGACATCGTCAAGCTCATCGACGCCGTGCGCGAGGTGTACGTCGCCGAGCCCGTCCGGCGCTACGTCGTCGACCTGGTCTCCGCCACCCGCAGCCACCCGGACCTGCGCCTGGGCGCCTCGCCCCGCGCCACCCTGCACCTGCTGCGCGCGGTGAAGGCCTCCGCCGCCCTGTCCGGCCGGGACTACGTCCTGCCCGACGACGTCCAGGCGCTCGCCGGCCCCGTCCTCGCGCACCGCCTGCTGCCCACCGCGCAGGCGCAGCTGGGCCGGCGCACCGCCGAGCAGGTCGTCGCCGACATCCTCCAGCGCACCCCCGTCCCCGCCGCGCACCCGCGCGGCGGCGAGACCCCGCCCGCCGCGGGCATCCGGAGCTTCTGATGAGCGCCGGTGCCCCCCGCGGCGCCGGCGGCCAGGGCGGCGGCGGGTTCGGCGGACTGCGCGCGTCGCTGTCCGGACTGACCACCCGCGGCCGGTCCTTCCTGGCCGCCGGGGCCGCCGCCGCCGTGTGCGCGTACATGCTCGGCCAAGGCGAACTGCTCCGGGTCGGTCTGCTGCTCGCCGCACTGCCGCTGATCTGCGTGTACGCCCTGCACCGCACCCGCCACCGGGTCACCGGCAACCGCCGGCTGACCCCGGCGCGGGTGCCCGCCGGAGCCGAGGCGCGCGTACAGCTGCGCATGGACAACGTCTCCCGCATGCCCACCGGGCTGCTGATGCTCCAGGACCGCGTGCCCTACGTACTCGGGCCCCGGCCCCGCTTCGTCCTGGACCGGGTCGAGCCCGGCGGACGGCGCGAGGTGTCCTACCGGGTCCGCTCCGACCTGCGCGGCCGCTACCCGCTGGGCCCGCTCCAGCTGCGCCTCACCGACCCGTTCGGGCTCGTCGAGCTGACCCGCTCCTTCAGCACGTACGACACCCTCACCGTCGTCCCGCGCACCGAGGCCCTGGCCCCGGTCCGGCTGACCGGTGAGTCCTCCGGCTACGGCGACGGCAGCCGGCGCTCGCTGGCCCTGGCCGGCGACGACGACGTGATCCCGCGCGGCTACCGGCGCGGGGACGACCTGCGCCGCGTGCACTGGCGCTCCACCGCCCGCTACGGCGAGCTGATGGTGCGCCGCGAGGAGCAGCCGCAGCGCAGCAAGGCCACCGTCCTGCTGGACACCCGGCGCCTCGGCTACGAGGGCGCCGGGCCCGACTGCGCCTTCGAGTGGGCCGTCTCGGCGGCCGCCTCCACCCTGGTGCACCTGCTGGAGCAGGGGTTCGCCGTACGGCTGCTGACCGACACCGGGACCTGCGTGCCCGGCGAGGGCGGCGGGTTCTCCTCCGGCGGCCAGGAGTCCGCGGAGGCGGCCGGGCTGCTGATGGACACCCTCGCGGTGGTCGGGCACTCCGACGGCGCCGGGCTCTCGCGGGCGTACGACGCGGTGCGCGGCGGCGGGGGCGGGGGCGGCGGCGGCTTCGGCGGAGCGGGCGGCGACGGGCTCCTCATCGCCTTCCTCGGGGACCTGGACGACGCACAGACCGAGCTGGCGGCCAGGATGCGCCAGCGCAGCGGGGGCGCGGTGGCGTTCCTACTGGACTCCGCGGCCTGGACCGGCCGTCCCCCGGGCGGCGCACAGCCGCTGGCCCGGCTGCGCGACGCGGGCTGGACGGCACTGGCCGTCCCGCCGGGGGCGGCCTTCGGGGAACTGTGGCGGCAGGCCGGGAACGCCCCGCTCGCCGCCGGCACTGCGGGGGGTTGGGGATGAGCGGGCGGGCGAGACTGACGCTGTTCGCGGTACTGGCGACGCTGCTCACCTCCTGGTCGCTGGTCGGGCTGGTGGACTCGGCGGGCTGGCTGCTCCAGGCGGCGCTGCTGCTCTGCGTGCAGAGCGCGGTGGGCGCCGGGACGCGGCGGGTGCCGGTGTCCGGGGCGCTGACCGTGGCCTCGCAGGCACTGGTGTCGCTGCTGCTGCTCGCGTTCCTGTTCGCGGGCAAGGGCGAGTCCACCGGGGACGGGCCGCTGGCCTACCTGGTGACGGACTTCGGCGCGCTGTTCCGGCGGGGCGTCATGGACGTGGGCGAGTTCGCGATCCCCGCGCCGCTCACCGACGGCATCCGGCTGCTGCTGATGTGCGGGGTGCTGCTGGTCGGGCTGCTGGTGGACATGCTGGCGGTCACCGTGCGGACCGCCGCGGCGGCCGGGCTGCCGCTGCTCGCGCTGTACTCGGTGGCCGCGGGGCTGTCGGGCGGCGGGGAGTCCTCCTGGTTCACGTTCCTGCTGGCGGGCTGCGGCTACCTGTTGCTGCTGCTGGCCGAGGGCCGCGACCGGCTGGCCCAGTGGGGCCGGGTGTTCGGCGCGGCCCCGAGCGGGCGGGTGTCGGCGGCCTCCGGGTACGGGAGCGGCTCGGGCGGCGGCGGTCAGGCCGTCTCCCCCGTGCGTACCGGCCGACGGCTCGGCGCGGTCGCGCTGGGCCTGGCCCTGGCGGTGCCCGCGGTGCTGCCCGCGCTCGGCAGCGGCCTGCTCGGCACACCGGGCGAAGGCGACGGCTCGGGCAGCGGCGCGGGCGGGCAGATCCAGGCGGTCAACCCGCTGGTCTCGCTCCAGAGCAGCCTGAACGCGCAGGACAACCGGGTCGTGCTGAAGTACCGGACGGACAACCCGCAGCTCGGCGAGCAGTACCTGCGGATCCTGGCGCTGGACGAGTTCAACGGCGTCAAGTGGGAGGCCTCCGGGCGCGCCCTGACCGACGTGCCGGCGCGGATGCCGAACCCGCCCGGGCTCGGCGAGGAGGTGCGCGCCGGCGCGGTCGAGGTGCGGACGAGCCTGTCGTCCTCCGAGACGTACGCCCAGCGCTACCTGCCGATGCCCTACCCGGCGACGGGCGTGGACATCGGCGGGAAGTGGCGGTTCGAGCCGGTCGGCCGCACCCTGGTCGGCGACCAGCTGGGCAAGGACAAGTTCCAGAACGTCCAGGGGGCGCAGTACACCGTACGGAGCCTGCTGCTGCGGCCGACGGCCGAACAGCTGCAGACCGCGCCGGCCGCGAACCCGGCGATCAAGGACGAGTTCACGAAGCTGCCGGACAACCTGCCGCCGGTGGTCGCCGAGACGGCCCGGCGGGTCACGCAGGGCGCCAAGGACGACTACACGCGTGCGGTGAGGCTCCAGGACTACTTCGCCGAGAACGGCGGATTCCGCTACGACACCAAGGTGTCCTCGGGCACGGGTTCGCAGGCCATCGCCCGCTTCCTCGCGGACAAGGAGGGCTTCTGCATCCACTTCGCGTTCTCGATGGCCTCCATGTCCCGCTCGCTCGGGATCCCGGCGCGGGTGGCGGTCGGGTTCACCCCCGGGGCGAAGCAGTCCGACGGCAGCGTGAACGTCTCGATGCGCGACGCGCACGCGTGGCCGGAGCTGTACTTCGAGGGAGTGGGCTGGACGCGGTTCGAGCCGACCCCCCGCTCGGGCATCACCGTCCCGGACTACAGCCGCTCCGAGACCCCGCAGACCCAGCCGACGGCCCCGACCGCGGCGCCTTCGCAGAGTTCGGCCGCGCCGGCGCCGGCGCCGTCGAAGTCGGACGACTGCACGCCCGCCCTGAAGAAGCTGGGCGAGTGCGGCGGCCCCGCGCTCAAGCAGGACGCCGGCTCGGGCGGCGGACCGTCGCTGACGGCCGTGCTCGTCTGGACGGCGATCGGCCTCGCCGCCCTCGCCCTGCCCCTGCTGCCGATGCTGTGGCGGGGCCGGGTCCGGGCCCGCAGGCTGGGGGCGCACGAGGTGCTCGCGGCCTGGCAGGAGCTGGGCGACGCGGCCTGGGACGTCGGGATCACCCCCGACGGGGCGCGGTCCCCGCGCGGCGCCGCGGACCGGATCGTGGAGCTGGGCGGGCTGGAGCCGGAAGCGGCGCGGGCCGTGCTGCGGATCGCGGGCGCGGTGGAGCGGGCGCTGTACGCCCCGCCGGGCGGGCAGGTCGCGTACGAGGGGCTGGAGGCGGACGTGCTGGAGGCCCGGGCGGGCCTGCTGGCGGGCCTCTCCCGCGGCGCCCGGCTGCGCGCGCTGCTGCTGCCCCGCTCGGCGGCCCGGCTGCGCTGGGCGGCCGCCGCGCGCTCGTCGGCGCTGACCGGGCGCGGCGCGGCGGCGCTGGAGCGGCTCCGGGCCGGGGTCCGGGGGCGGCTGCCGCTGCGCGACCGCGGCTAGGGAGTGTCGTCAAAGTGGCGTCGGCCGCCCGAAGGGCGGGGCCGCCGGCCAGACGGGACTTTGACGACACGCCTAGGGGGTGTCTGACGGATGTCCGTGGCGTCAGACACCCCCTAGGACGAGCACGCGGATGCGCGGACACGCGCATCCGCGGGAGCGACGGGAACCCGAAAACGCCGATGCGGCGAGGCTCGATCCCCCCGAGCCCCGCCGCATCGACGTTCCACCCCCACCCCCCGTACGGCGCAGGTCACCGGCCCGCTCCGCCGCCCCGTGTCGGCGGGGCGGGCCGGGTTCCTGTCCGTTGCCCCCAGTCTGGCGTCCGCGCAGGTGGGGGCCCATCCGCGCGCGTACTCATTTCCGCGCCTAGGTACGGATACTCAGCCAGTTCTACGCCGCCGCGCCGCCGCGCAGCACCGCCGATCGGGGGACGCTCAGCGGGTCCCGCTGACCCGTCCCCGCAGCAGCAGTGACAGCGCCGAGTGCACGTCGTCCAGGGACCGCTCGCTCTGGAACGACTGCCAGTCGAGGGCCGCCACGAGCACCATCCCCACCAGCGCGGCCGCCGTCAGCGGCACGTCGATCTCCGCGCTCAGCTCACCGCGCTCGACACCCTCCCGCAGCACCGTCTCCACGACGGCCACCGCCTCCTGGCGCACCACCATCAGCGTGGACTGCCAGGTGCGGTTGGTCCGCCACAGCTCGGCGACGTAGAGCTGGGTGAAGGCCGGGTAGCGGTCGATGAAGACGAGGCCCGCCCGGATCATCGCGTCCAGCGCCTCCACGCGGCTGCCGCCGCGCGCCGCCGTCTCCTGTTCCGCCGTCCGCAGGGACACCGTCAGCAGGCCGACGCCGTGCCGCAGGAGTTCCTCGAAGAGCTCGTTCTTGCTGGCGAAGTTGTAGTAGACGGTGCCCTTGGCGACGCCCGCCCGATCGGCGATCTCCTCGACCGTCGTCGCGGAGAAGCCCTTCTCCGCGATGAGGGTGACGGCTGCTTCGTAGAGCTTCTGTCTGGTGGCCTGCCGGCGGCCGCCGCCGCTGCCGCTGCCCGCGGTGGCCGCCGTACCGGTGCTGCTGCTTTCCATGGCGCTGATTCTCACAGGTCAACAGCTCTCTACAGGCTCAGATCCGGGTGCAGCCGGTCCATGGTCCACACCTGCTTGCCGCGGGCGGCCAGCGCGGTGAGCGCCAGGGCGCCCACCGTGAAGGCGGTCAGGACGGCGCAGCCCTGCCAGACCGGGGTGAGGTCGCCGCCGGTGATCAGGCGGCGCAGGCTCTCCACGATGTACGACATCGGCAGGTACGGGTGGATGGCGTTGAAGAAACCGGGGCTGGTCTCGACGGGGTACGTCCCGCCCGCCGAGGTCAGCTGGAGCATCAGGACGGCGAGGACCAGGATCCGCCCGGCGGCGCCGAACTTGGCGTTGAGCCACTGGACGATGGCCGCGAAGCAGCCGGTGACCAGCATCAGGAACCCGACGGTGAGGGCCGGCCGGGCGGGCTCCAGGCCGAGGCCCCAGTGCAGTACGGACATCAGCGCGCCCACCTGGAGTGCGCCGAGTCCCGCCACGGGCAGCCAGCCGGCGAAGGCGATCCGCCAGGGCGAGGCGCCCGCGGCCAGGGCCCGCCGGTTCATCGGGGCGATCAGCATGTAGGCAACCATCGCGCCGACCCAGAGGGAGAGCGGGATGAAGTACGGGGCGAAGCCGGTGCCGTAGTTGGGCGCCTTGTGCAGGGACTGGTTGGCGAGCTGGACCGGGTCGGCCATCACCTGGGTGCGGGCTTCGCGCTGCTGCTGGTCGTAGTCCGGGATCTTGCCGGCGCCCTCGTGCAGGCCGTCGGCGAGGTCGCGGTTGCCGTCGACGAGCTTGTACATGCCGCCGTCGAGGCGGTGCGCGCCGTCGCCGAGCTTGCCGACGCCGTCGCCGAGGGCGGCGGAGCCGGAGGAGGCGGAGCCGATCCCGGCGTGCAGCTTGACCATGCCGGTGGCGACCTTGTGGGCACCGGTGTTGAGGGCGTTGGCCTGGGTGACGGCCGACTGGAGGTCGCCGGAGAGGCCGGGGGCCATGGCGGCGAGCTTGCGCGCGTCCTTCTCCAGGTCGCTGAGCTGCTCCTTGAGCTTGGCCAGGTCGCCGCCCGAGTCCTTGACCAGGGCATCGACGTCGCCGGAGAGCTCGGCGGCCTCGGCGGCGATGTCCTTGAGCCTCTTCTGGTCGGGGCACGTCGCGGGAAGCGGCTTGGTGGCGGGGGTGACGCAGGTGCGGGTGTAGACGTCGTCGGCCAGGGCCGCGGCCTGCTTGCTGACCCGGGCCGCGGCCGGGGCCTTCCTGGCGAAGGTGTCGAGGTGGTTGTTCACGACCTTGGCGGTGTCGGCCACCAGCTCGGCGCTGTCGGCGAGCTGCTTGGGGTTCTCGACGAGGGGCTTGGCCTTGGTGGCGGCGCGGTTGACCACGTCGGCGACGACCTGGGTGCCGTTGGCGACGTCCCGCGTGCCGTTCTCCAGCTGTCCGGCGGCGGAGTTGAGCTTGCGGAGCCCGCCGGTGAGCTCGCCGTTCTTCTCCTGGGCCGTGTCGAGGCCGTCGGCGAGGGCCTGGGCGCCCTGCTGGGCCTCGCCCGCGCCGTCCTTGAGCTTGTCGGCGCCGTCGGCGGCCTCGGAAGTCTTGTCGTGCAGGTCGGAGAACGAGACGAAGATCTTGTCGAGGAAGCCGCGGGAGGCGTTGGTGGACGCCGCCGAGCGGACCTCGGAGAAGACGGTGCGCGAGATCGAGCCGACGATGTAGTTGTTCGCGTCGTTGGTGCGCACCTGGAGGGCTCCGGTGGCGGGGTCCGCACCGGAGCTGGAGGCGATCTTCGAGCTGAAGTCGGCGGGCATGGTGAGGGACAGGTAGTACGTCCCGTCCTCCAGCCCCTTCGCGGCCTCCTCGGCGCTCACCTCGCGCCAGTCGAAGGTCTTGCTGTCGTGGAGCTTGCGGGTGATCTCGTCGCCGGCGTCGATCTGCTTGCCGTCCACGGTGGCGCCCTGGTCGGCGTTGACGAGGGCGACGGGGACCTTGTCGAGGCGGCTGTACGGGTCCCAGAAGGACCACAGGTACAGCGCCCCGTAGAGCAGCGGCAGCAGGAGCAGCGCGACGAGAGCGGCCCGGGGCAGCTTCCCCCGCCCGAACCGCTTCAGCTCAAGCGCGGCCAGCTTCGGCGAGCGCATCGTCCGCCCCCTTCGTGTCTTCGTCGGATTCTTCGGATTCTTCGGGTGCGTCAGTGTCCGTGGCCGCGTCAGTCGTCCGCAGGACCGTCACTCCCTCGGGAGCCTCGCTGCACACCGCGAGGACGGTGGTCCCGCGGGCGGCGATGGAGCGGAGCAGGGCCCAGGCTTCGGTGCGCTCGGCGTCCGACAGCTTGAGGTCGAGGTCGTCCACGGCCAGCAGACGCGGCGACCCCAGCAGGGCGATGGCCAGCGACAGCCGTACGGACTCCAGGCGCTCCAGGTCCCGTACGGAGGTGCGCGGGCCCTTGGGCAGGGTGGCCAGGTCCAGTCCGACGGCGGCCAGCGCGGCGTCGATGCGGGCCGCGGCGGAGGCGCGGCGCTCGGTGCGCCGGCCCAGCAGGGCGCGCAGCGGGCCGTCGTAGCGGCGCTGGAGCAGTGCGCCCTCGCGCAACTGCTCGGCGACGGTGAGGGCCTGGTCGAGGTCGTTGACCCCGGGGACCGGGCCGAGTGCGGAGATCCGGCGGACGGCGGCCATCTTCTTCGGCAGCGCGTGGCGGCCGATCTCGGCGCGGCCCTCGGTGGGCTTCATCCGGCCGGTGAGGGCGAGGAGGAGGCAGGTCCGGCCGCTGCCGGAGGCGCCTTCGACCGCGATGAGCGAGCCGGGCGCCGCGTCGATCCCGATGCCCCGGAAGACCCAGCCGCGCGGGCCCTTGAGTCCGAAGTCCTCGGCTTTCACGGACGCGCCGTGCGGGCTGTCCACGCCGTCCCCCTTCTTTTTGAACTGACCGGTCAGTTCAAAAACTAGCATCCCGAGGGACATCCGGTGCGCTCAGGGAGGAAGTTGACGGGCAGACAGGGGGTGAGATGTCCGAAAACCGCAGGTCAACGGGATTGTCAGTGGGGCACGTCACGATGGGCACACGTACTGACACCCACGGCAAGGCGCCAACACCGCACCACGCAGCAGCGCTCAGCGCGCATCGACAGGAGGTTCGTCATGGCCACACCGTCCCCGTCCCCTGTCCACCCCGTCCCGCGGAAGTCGGCGGCCCCTCCGGCCGCCCTCGATCTGCTCGCCAAGGCCCGCAGCGGCCTGGCCGAAGCCGCCAGGCTGACCCGGCCCAACGAGCGGTACGCCACCGCCCACCTCGCCGCCCTGCGCACCGCCGCGGCCGTGCTCGCCGCGCGCGGGCGGCCCGAGCCGGTGAACCCGCGGCGGCGGCCCCGGATCCGCAGCGCGTGGGAGGTGCTCCCGGAGATAGCGCCCGAACTGACCGAGTGGAGCGCGCTCTTCGCCTCGGGCGCGGCCCGTCGGGCCCGGGCCGAGGCCGGCATAGCGGACGCGGCGACCGGCCGGGACGCGGACGATCTGGTGCGGGCCGTCTCGATGTTCCTGCGCCTGGTGGAGCGGATGCTGGAACTCCACGCGCCGGCCGCTCAAGGTCAGCCGCAGACCCTGCCGCATGTCCCGAGGCAATAGGGTGGGGTGAAGACCGCTCACCCAGAACCCGCCGAGGAGCCAACAGCCGTGTCGGACACTTCCCGCCCCCGTGCCTCCCTCCGCACCGCCGTGGTGTGGGAGGTCCTCAGGGAGGCCCTCGACCGCCGGATGAAGGCGACCGGGCGGGACGTGCTGGACGTGCTCGACACGGGCGGCGGCACCGGCAACTTCGCCGTGCCGGTGGCCCGCCTGGGCCACCGGGTCACCGTGGTCGACCCCAGCCCGAACGCGCTGTTCGGACTGGAGCGCCGGGTCTCCGAGGCCGGCGTGGCCGACCTCGTGCGCGGCGTGCAGGGCGACGCCCAGGGCCTGCTCGATGTCGTCGACCGCGAGTCGTACGACGTGGTGCTGTGCCACGGCGTCCTGGAGTACGTGGACGACCCGGCCGAGGGCGTGGCCAACGCCGTGGCGGCCCTGCGCCCCGGCGGCGTCCTCAGCCTGCTCGGCGCCGGGCTCGGCGGGGCCGTGCTGGCCCGCGCGCTGGCCGGGCACTTCGCCGAAGCCCGTACGGCGCTCACCGACCCGGCCGGCCGCTGGGGCAGTGGCGATCCCATGCCCCGCCGCTTCACCGCCGAGCAGCTCGGCGAGCTCGTCGGCGGAGCGGGCCTCGCGGTCGGCGCGGTGCACGGCGTGCGGATCTTCGCCGACCTGGTCCCCGGAGTCCTGGTGGACACCGAGCCGGGCGCGGTCGAGGCCTTGCTCCGCCTGGAGGAGGCCGCCGCCGAGCTGCCCGCCTTCCACGCGGTCGCCACACAACTGCACGTACTGGGCGAGAAGCCCGCCTGATCTGCGGGGCTTCCTGGACGGGGTTGGGCCACACACCCTCCGAACCATCGATCGGCCCCGTATGATCGGGGGCAGTGACCGGCATGCCGGGCGGACCATTGGGGAATAACGCCCCAGTGACCGCTCGCACGGCGGTACGGTTTCGCGCAGCGATTGAAGAAAGTGGCGTAGAGGGCGGGTATCACGGGGGCGATTCCCCGCCTATCCTGAAGGGGACCCCTGGTCGCTACCCCCCGCGACCGACGGATGAGGAGGACTCCCGTGCCGCTCTCGGAGCACGAGCAGCGAATGCTCGAGCAGATGGAGCGAGCGCTGTACGCCGAAGATCCCAAGTTCGCGACAGCGCTTGAGGGAAGCGGACTGCGCACGTACACCCGGCGACGGGTCTACCAGGCAGTCGCTGGCATCGTGGTGGGTATCGCGCTCCTCATGACCGGTGTGATCATCCCGAACGTGCTCTGGATCAGCGTGGTGGGTTTCCTCGTCATGCTGGGCTGTACGGTTCTCGTGGTCACCGGTTGGCGCAAGGCTCCCAAGCCCGGCGAGCAGCCCACCTCCGGCATTGCAGGCGGTTCGGCCCACGGGCACGACCGGCAGCGTCGGTCGATGATGACCCGCATCGAGGAGCGGTGGCAGCGCCGCCGCGACGAACAGGGGCAGTAGGCCCCGCTCGGAACACAGGTGAGGGGACGGTCGCCGGACGGCGGCCGTCCCCTCACCTTTCCGTCTTCCGCCTGCCGGATCACCCGTTCTCCGTCATGATGAGCCGGTGAGTGTGCTCCCCCTGGTCTTCACCAGCGGCTGGGCCAGCGGGATCAACGCCTACGCCGTGGTCCTGCTGCTCGGCATCTTCGGCGCGACCGGTCTGACCGACGAGGTCCCGGCCTCGCTGCAACGCACCGACGTGCTGATCGTCGCGGGCGTGCTGTTCCTCTGCGAGTCGGTGGCCGACAAGATCCCCTACGTGGACTCGGTCTGGGACAGCGTCCACACCGTGATCCGCCCGGTGGCCGGAGCCGTCGTCGGCGCGCTGCTGGCCGGGCAGAGCGGGTCGCTCTCCGACATCGCCGCCGGCGCCGTCGGCGGCTCCACCGCCCTGGCCAGCCATTTCGTCAAGGCCGGCACCCGCATGGCGATCAACACCTCCCCCGAGCCCTTCAGCAACATCGCGATGAGCACCGCCGAGGACCTCGGCGTGGGCGGGATCGTCACCTTCGCCATGTTCAACCCCCAGGCCGCCGCGATCATCGCGGCCGTGCTGCTCGCCGTCGGCCTGGCCCTGCTGATCTACCTCTGGACCCGGATCCGCCGCTTCCTGCGCCGCCGGGCGCAGCGCCGCGAGGAGAAGCGCCTGTCCGCCGAGGTGCGCGAGGCCACCGGGGCACCACCCCGCTGAGCCCGCCCGCCTCCCTCGATAGGCTCAGCCGCATGGCACGAATTGCGGTGATCGGCGCCGGGATGGGCGCGATGGCGTCGGCGGCCCGGCTGGCCGTGGCAGGGCACCGGGTGACGGTGTACGAGCGCGGGACGACGTACGGGGGCGCCGTCGGCCGCTTCGAGCGCGACGGCTTCGCCTTCGACACCGGCCCCGGGCTGCTGCACCTGCCCGCCGTCTACCGCGACCTGTTCGTCAAGACCGGCAAGCGGCCGCTGGAGGACTGCGTCGACCTGGTCCAGGTGGACCCCGCCGTCCGGCACGTCCTCGCAGACGGCCGCGAGGTCACCCTCCCCAACGCCTCGCGCGGCGGCGCCGCCGCCGTCCTCGACCAGGCCTTCGGGCCGGGTGCCGGGGAGCGCTGGAGCGCGGTGCTGGGCCGCGCCCGGGACGCCTGGGACGCCACCCGCCGCCCCCTGCTGGAGGAGCCGCTGCGCCGCGACTGGCAGGTGCTGGGCCGCGACCCGTACCCCGCGCTGCGGGGGAGCGGCCTGCTGCGCCGGCGCCCGCCGACGCTGGCCGAGGTGGCCGCGCGCGAGCTGGGCGGCGACGGCCTCGCGCAGCTGCTGACCGCCCGCGTCCACGCGTACGGGGTCGATCCGGCGACCGCGCCGGCGGCGGCGGCCGTGCTGCCGTACATGGAGCAGACCTTCGGCAGCTGGTACGTGCGCGGCGGGCTGCGCGCGCTGGCCACCGCCGTGTACGAGCGGTGCCTGGAGCGGAAGGTGGCCTTCGCCTTCGGCGCGGACGGGGAGGTACGGGAGGTCCTCGTGCGCGGTGGCCGCGCGGCCGGGCTGCTGCTCGCCGACGGCACCGAGTCCGAGGCGGACTTCGTGGTCTGCGGCGTGGACCCCCGGCGGCTGGGCGTGGAGCCGGCGCCCGGCGGTGTCCCGGCCCGCGGGGCGGACACGCCGAGCCGTCTCACGCTGTTCCTCGCCCTGCGCGGCGCCCGCCCCTCGGACGCGGTGCACCGGACCCTGGTCCACTCCCCCGGCGGGCCGGCCACCGTGCTGCGCCCCGACGACCCGGCCACCAGGCCCGACGCCGACCACGAGGCGGTCACCGTGAGCGCCGTCTGCGCCCCGGCGGGCGCTGCCGGGGCTCCCGGGGCCGAGGAGCTGCTGGCACTCGCCGAGCGGGCCGTACCGGGGCTGCGGGAGCGGCTGCTGTGGCACGAGGTGCACACCCCCGCCGACGTCGAGGCCGCGACGGGCGCACTGGGCGGCTCGGTGCCCCCGCCGGCCCTCGCGGGGGCCGGCGGCCGGGGCCTGTACCCGGCCAACTCCGCGGCCCTGCCCGGCCTGTACCTCGCGGGCGGCTGGGCGCACCCCGGCGGCGGGCTGGCGCACTCCGGGATGACGGGGGCCCTGGTGTCCGGGCTGATCGTGGAGGGCGCGGAGTTCCGCGGCTCTCAGTAGCGGTACTGCTCGTACCCGCCGGTGTACGGGTACCCCTGCTGCGGCTGCTGTCCCTGCTCCTGCTCGGGGTAGGGCCGGCCGTACTCGTCGGTGTTGCGCTGCTGCGGGACCCAGACCCCGCCGGGCGGGGTGTCCATGGAGTACTGCTGTTGCTGCGCGGCCGCGTACGGGTCGGGGGTGTACTCGGCGTAGGGGGCGTAGTCGTACGGCTGCTGCGGGGCGACGCCGCCGCCGGTGCCGATGTACGGGTCCGAGTAGGCGGCGTAGACCTGCTGTTCGCCGCCCGCCTGGTAGCCGGCGCCGTAGTCGTACCCGCCGGAGCCGCCCTGGGCCTGGGGGTCGTAGTACGCGGCGTACTGGTGGGAGTCCTGCTCGGCCGCGTTGTACTGCGGGGCGAAGCTCTGGATCCCGTACGACCCGGTGTCCTCGGGCAGCGGCTGCGGGCTGTAGAACTCCCCGGCACCGGCGGACGGGTCGTCCGCGGCGTGCCGTTCGGCCGCGGGAGCCCCGACGGCCGCGGAGTCGCCCTGCGGGCCGTACTCCTGCTCCGGCCCGGCCTCGGGCTCGTACTCCAGCGCGGTGACCTGGAGCGCGGGCTCCTGGCGCGTACCGCCCGCGGCCCGGCGCCGACGGGTCGGCGGCGGCTGCACGACGGGCACGCCGCCGCGGCGCACGGCCCAGCCGGCCACGAAGCCCTTGCGGAAGGAGAGCGTCACCAGGGTCTGGCCCACGGCGAACGCGGCCGCTCCCGCGGCGATGACGAGTACGGACGGCAGCACCACGCCCGCGACCACGCCGAGGAAGCCGGCGAAGGCGAGCAGGCGCCAGCGCAGCCGGGCCTTGTACTGCATCAGGACCTCGGCAAGCAGCCACAACGCGACGAAACCGAACGCGATGTAGAGGACCGTCATTCCCATGCATGGCCCCTCTCGGTACGGACGACCGCCCGGGAGACGGGGGCCGGCCGATCAGGCCCGCTGGTGCAGACCCAGATTCTCGTAGATCTCGAGAGTCGCCGTGGAATTGTTCAGCGTGATGAAGTGCAGCCCCGGGACACCCTCGGACAGCAGCCGCGCGCAGAACTCCGTGGCGAACTCGATGCCAATGGAGCGTACAGCGGCCGGATCGTCCTTGACGGCGAGCATGCGCTCTTTCACGGCCGCGGGGAAGACTGCGTTGCTGAGTTGCGGAAGCCGGTCGAGCTGCTTGACGGCCACAACAGGCATGACCTCGGGGATGATCGGGGTCTCGCAGCCCGCCTTCTCGACGCTGTCGCGCAGCCGCAGATAATTCTCCGGATCGAAGAACATCTGGGTGATCGCGTAGTCGGCGCCCGCACGGCACTTGTCCACGAAGTGCCGGATGTCCGTGTCCCAGTCCTCGGAGCGCGGGTGCATCTCGGGGAAGGCCGCGACGCCGACACAGAAGTCGCCGGACTCCTTGACCAGTCGGACCAGGTCGGCGGCGTAGTGGACGCCCTCGGGGTGCGCCACCCACTCGCCCATCGGGTCGCCCGGCGGGTCTCCGCGCACGACGAGCATGTTCCGGATGCCCGCGTCGGCGAACTGTCCGATCACGTTGCGCAACTCGGCGACCGAGTGGTCCACGGCGGTGAGGTGCGCGACCGGGGTCAGGGTGGTGTCGGAGGCGATCTCCTGGGTGGCCTTGACCGTGCCGCCGCGGGTGGAGCCGCCGGCTCCGTAGGTCACGGAGACGAAGCTGGGGGATACCGCCTCGACCCGGCGCAGGGCGTTCCAGAGGTTGCGTTCGCCCTTCTCCGTCTTGGGGGCCCAGAACTCGAAGGAGTACGAGCGCCCGGACGCGAGGAGGTCGCGGACCGTGTGTGCACGATCCGACCAGGTGGAAGCGGTACCAAGGGCCATACGGGCAGGTTAGACGCGGCCCGGCGGACACCGAAGCCCAGTCCATCCCTTGGACACGTTTTTGGACACGCCCCGGAAGTTCAGCCGCTGACGCGCTCCCGGACCCGCTTGGCCAGGTCGGCCGCGGCCGCGCCCGGGTCGGCGGCCTCGGTGATGGCGCGGACGACGACGACGCGGGTGGCGCCGGCGTCGAGGACCTCGTCCAGATTCGTACCGTCGATCCCGCCGATGGCGAACCAGGGCCGGTCCTGCGCGAGCGAGGCGGTGTACCGGACGAGGTCGAGGCCGGGAGCGTACCGGCCGGGCTTGGTGGGGGTCGGCCAGCAGGGGCCGGTGCAGAAGTAGTCCACGCCCGGCTCGGCGACGGCGGCGTCGACCTCGGACTCCGCGTGGCAGGACCTGCCGATCAGCACGTCCGCGCCGAGGATGGCGCGGGCGGCGGGCACGGGGATGTCGCCCTGGCCCAGGTGCAGCACGTCGGAGTCGATGGCGTGCGCGACGTCGGCGCGGTCGTTGACCGCGAGCAGCTTGCCGTGCCGGCGGGCCGCGTCCGCGAAGACCTGGAGGTGCTCCAGCTCCTCGCCGGCCTCCATGCCCTTGTCCCGGAGCTGGATGATGTCCACGCCTCCGGCGAGCACCGCGTCCAGGAACCGGGGGAGGTCGCCCTGCCGCTTGCGTGCGTCCGTGCACAGATAGAGCCGGGCGTCGGACAGCTGGGCATTGGCGGACATGGGTACCCCCGGGTGGTAAGCGGTACGCGGTGTACGGGGCGGGCGGCGCGTACCGCCCCCCGCCCGTACACCGCGGATGGATCGTGTCTCAGCTCAAGCGCTCAGAGGGCGAGCGCCTGAGCGCGGCGCTTCACCTCCGTGCCGCGATTCTCGCTCAGCGCCTGGGCGGGGGTGCCGGGCAGGGTCGGGTCGGCGGTGAACATCCACTCCAGGATCTCCGTGTCGGAGAAGCCGTCGTCCCGGAGCACGGTCAGCAGGCCGACCAGGCCCTTGACGATCTTGTCGCCGTCGATGAACGGGGCGGGTACCTGGAGGGAGCGGTTCTCGCCGCGGCGCACGGCGAGCAGCTGACCTTCCTTGACCAGCTGGCGGACCCGGGTCACTTCGATGTCGAGCATCTCCGCGATGTCGGGGAGGTACAGCCAGGCGGGGACAAGGGCGTCGATCTTTGCGTCAATCTCGGTCACGGGCACAAGCCTGCCATCTCGGACTCGCCCCCGGTACCCGAGCCGCCCCGTCCGGGTCCCCGCGGCCCCCTCCCGGGGGCCGCTACGCCGCCGTGGCGGCCTTGAGGGGCGTGGCCGGGTCGGCGACCTTGGCCGGGTCGACCGCGGCCCCCGACTCGATGAGCTTGCGTCCCTGGGCCAGGTCGCGCGGGCGGCCCACCGACAGGACCGCCACCAGCGCCCCGTCCCGTAGCCAGCACACCGACCAGGTCGGCTCCGCCGGGTCGCCGCGCCACAGCATGGCCTCGGCTCCGCCGTGGTGGCCGGCGTACTGCACGAACCTCCCGAACTGCTCCGACCAGAAGTACGGCACCGGGTCGTAGACCCGTACGGGCTCGCCCGCCAGGATGTTCGCGGCGACGGCCCGGGGGCCCTGGAGCGCGTTGTCCCAGTGGTGCACGAGCAGCCGGGCCCCGTACCGGCCCGACGGGAACGACGCGCAGTCGCCGACCGCGTACACCCCCGGCAGGGAGGTGCGCAGGTGGGCGTCCGCCGTCACCGAGCCGTCCGCGCCCCGCTCGATCCCCGACCCGGCCAGCCACGCCGTCGCCGGGCGAGCGCCGATGCCCACGACCACCGCGCCGGCCGGCAGCTCGCGGCCGTCCGCGAGGAGCACCCGGCCGGCCTCGACCGCGGCCACCTTCGCGCCGGTGAGGAGCTCGGCCCCGGCCTCCCCGTACCAGCGCGCCATCGGGGCCGCGACCTCCGCGGGCAGCGCCCCCGCGAGGACCCGGTCCGCCGCCTCGACCACCGTCACGGCGCAGCCCGCCTCGCGCGCGGCCGTGGTGAACTCGGCACCGATCCAGCCCGCCCCGACGACCACGACCGCCGGGGCCGAGGCCAGTACGGGCTTCAGCCGGGCCGCGTCGTCCAGGGTGCGCAGCAGGTGCACCCCGGGGACGCCCTCCGCCCCCGGGAGGGTCACCGGTTCGGCGCCCGTCGCCAGCACGAGCACCCCGTACGGGACCGGGCCCGCCTCGGTGTCGAGCAGCCGCTCGGCGGCCCGCAGCCCGGTGACCGTCGTCCCCAGCCGGAGCTCGATGCCGAGCGCCTCGAAGTCGATGTCGAACGCCGAGTCCTCGGCCTTGCCGAGCAGCACCGCCTTGGAGAGCGGGGGGCGGTCGTAGGGCTGGTGGGGTTCGGCGCCCAGCAGCGTGACGGGGCCGGTGTAGCCCTGTTCCCGGAGGGCGACCGCCGTCTGCACCCCGGCCATTCCGGCGCCCACTATGACGACGCCGCTGTCAGTCTCTTCCGTCTGCTCGCTCACGCCGCCCAGGTTAGGGGGTAGGGGGCGAGACGGGGAGGCAGCCTTACCCGGCTTCCGCGGCGGGGTTAGTCTGGCCACCGTACCTATCGCGGGAGTCCGGGCGCACCGGGCTGAGAGGGAGGCTGGCCGGCCTCCGACCGTACGAACCTGATCCGGGTCATGCCGGCGAAGGGAGGGGCTGGACGCCCATGCACGCATACCGAAGAAGCGGAAAACCGGGATACGACGTCCTCGTCATCGGGGGCGGGATCATCGGCCTGGTCACCGCCTGGCGTGCGGCCCGTACGGGGCTGCGCACCGCTCTCGCCGATCCGGCGCCCGGCGGGGGCGCCGCCCAGGTCGCGGCGGGCATGCTCGCCGCCGTCACCGAGCTGCACTACGGCGAGGAGACCCTGCTCGGGCTGAACCTCGCCTCCGCCGCGCGCTATCCGGAGTTCGCCGCCGAACTCGCCGACGCGAGCGGCGGGCTGGACATCGGGTACCGGGCCTGCGGCACCCTCGCCGTGGCCCTCGACGCCGACGACCGCCTCCACCTGCGCGAGCTGCACGCCCTGCAGCGCCGCTGCGGCCTGGAGTCGCAGTGGCTGACCGGGCGCGAGTGCCGCCGCCTGGAGCCGATGCTCGCCCCGGGTGTCCGCGGCGGCCTGCGCGTGGACGGCGACCACCAGGTCGACCCCCGCCGGCTGGCGGCGGCGCTGCTGGCCGCCTGCGAGCGGGCCGGGGTGGACATCCACCGGGCGGGCGCCGAGCGGCTGCTCGTCACCGCCGACCGGGCCGGCGGTGCGCGGCTCGACGGCGGTACGGAGCTGCTCGCCGACCAGGTGGTGCTGGCCGCGGGCTCGCTCAGCGGCCGGCTGGCAGGCGTACCGGCGCAGGCCGTGCCCCCCGTACGGCCGGTGAAGGGGCAGGTGCTGCGCCTGACCGTGCCTCCCGCGTACGCGCCGTTCCTGTCCCGGACGGTACGGGCCGTCGTGCGCGGCAGCCACATCTACCTGGTCCCGCGCGAGAACGGCGAACTGGTCGTCGGCGCCACCAGCGAGGAACTCGGCTGGGACACCACCGTCACCGCCGGCGGGGTCTACGAACTCCTGCGCGACGCCCACGAGCTGGTGCCCGGCATCACCGAGCTCCCGCTCACCGAGACCCGGGCGGGACTGCGGCCGGGCTCACCGGACAACGCGCCGCTGCTCGGTCCGACCGACCTGCCGGGCCTCCACCTCGCCACCGGGCACTACCGCAACGGGGTGCTGCTGACCCCGCTGACCGGGGACGTCATGACGGAGCTGCTGACCACCGGCGAACTGCCGGAGATCGCACGCCCCTTCACCCCGCGCCGTTTCGCCCCCACCCGTCAGGAGTCCTACGCATGACCCTCTCCGTCTCGGTCAACGGCGAGCTGCGCGAGGTCGCCGCCGGCACCACGCTCGACACGGTGGTCGCCGCGCTGACCACCGCCCCGTCCGGGGTCGCGGCCGCGCTCAACGAGGCCGTGGTCCCGCGCGGCCAGTGGCCCGCCACGCCGGTGGGCGACGGCGACCGGGTCGAGATCCTCACCGCGGTCCAGGGGGGTTGAGCGGCATGGGCGACGACACCTTCCTGCTGGGCGGCCGGTCCTTCTCCTCCCGCCTGATCATGGGTACGGGCGGGGCCCCGAGCCTGGACGTCCTGGAACGGGCCCTGATCGCGTCCGGCACCGAACTCACCACGGTGGCGATGCGCCGGCTGGATCCGACGGTCCAGGGCTCGGTCCTGTCCGTGCTCTCGAAGCTGGACATCGCGGTCCTGCCGAACACCGCGGGCTGCTTCACGGCGGGCGAGGCCGTGCTCACGGCGCGGCTGGCGCGGGAGGCCCTGGGTACGGACTGGGTCAAACTGGAGGTCGTCGCGGACGAGCGGACCCTCCTGCCGGACGGGGTCGAGCTGCTGGACGCGGCGGAGGTCCTGGTCGACGAGGGCTTCACGGTGCTGCCGTACACGAACGACGATCCCGTGCTGGCGCGGAAGCTGGAGGACGTGGGCTGCGCGGCGATCATGCCGCTGGGCTCTCCGATCGGGTCGGGGATGGGGATCCGCAACCCCCACAACTTCGAGCTGATCGTGGAGCGGGCCGGGGTCCCGGTGATCCTGGACGCGGGCGCCGGTACGGCCTCGGACGCCGCCCTGGCCATGGAGCTGGGGTGCGCCGGGGTCATGCTGGCCTCGGCCGTCACCCGGGCCCAGTCCCCCGCGCTGATGGCGGCGGCCATGCGGGACGCCGTCTCGGCGGGGCGGCTGGCCTTCCGGGCGGGCCGCATCCCCCAGCGCCGCTTCGCGGACCCCTCCTCCCCGACGGAGGGCCGCGCCGCCCTGGACCCGGAACGCCCGGCGTTCTGACCCCGCGGCGGCTCCGGGCTGATTTCGGGCGACCGCGCCCCCGGCCCGGGGCCGCCGCCGGGCCCCGCGAGCTGCCCGTCGCGACGGAGAAGTCACAGGTGCGCTGCAAGGGTGGACCACCCGGTCCGGGCGGTCATGCCGCGCTCGTAGAATCGGCCGGGTGGATACGACCCTGGAAGACCCCCTCGTCGGGCGCGTTCTCGACGGCCGCTACCGCGTCGACGCCCGCATCGCGGCCGGCGGCATGGCCACGGTCTACCGGGCCGTCGACACCCGCCTGGACCGCGTCCTCGCGCTGAAGGTCATGCACCCGGCGCTCGCCGCCGACGCCGCCTTCGTCGACCGCTTCATCCGCGAGGCCAAGTCCGTCGCCCGCCTCGCCCACCCCAACGTGGTGGCCGTCTTCGACCAGGGCACCGACGGCCCGTACACGTACCTCGCCATGGAGTACGTCTCCGGCTGCACCCTGCGCGACGTGCTCCGCGAGCGCGGCGCGCTCCAGCCGCGGGCCGCCCTCGACATCCTCGAACCCGTCCTCGCGGCGCTCGGCGCCGCGCACCGGGCCGGGTTCGTGCACCGGGACATGAAGCCCGAGAACGTCCTGATCGGCGACGACGGCCGGGTCAAGGTCGCCGACTTCGGGCTGGTCCGGTCCGTCGACTCGGTCACCAACACCACCGGTTCCGTCCTCGGCACCGTCTCCTACCTCGCGCCCGAGCAGATCGAGAACGGCGTCACCGACACCCGCGTGGACGTCTACGCCTGCGGTGTCGTCCTGTACGAGATGCTCACCGGCACCAAGCCGCACTCCGGCGACTCCCCCGCCCAGGTGCTCTTCCAGCACCTCAACGAGGACGTCCCGCCCCCGTCGGCCGCCGTCCCCGGGCTGCCCGTCTGCCTCGACCAGCTCGCCCTGACCGCGACCGCCCGCAACCCCGAGCTGCGCCCGTACGACGCCGCCGCCCTCCTCGGCCTGGCCATCGAGGCCCGCGCGCAGCTCAGCGACGCCGAGCTGGACGCCGTACCGCCGCAGGCGCGGGCCGAGGAGCGGACCGCCGCCGAGGACCGCACGAGCGTGATCCCGCGCCCGGTGGCGGACCGGCAGCAGTCCGTGAACCACACCTCACGGCTGGCGGTGCCGCCGGTCCCGCCCCCGGCGCCGGCTCCGGCTCCGAGCAGGCGGCGGGGGCCCCGCCGCGGCACGCTGCTGGTCATCGCGGGCGTCCTGCTGGCCCTGGGGCTCGGTACGGGCGTCTGGTACATCAGCGTCGGCCAGTTCACCCAGGTCCCCAACCTGCTCGGCAAGACCGAGGCGCAGGCCAAGGCCCAGCTGGCCGCCTCGGGCCTCGGCGTGAAGCGGGTCGACCGGAAGTTCAGCGACGCCTTCGACCGCGGGACGGTGATGAACACCGATCCCCCGGGCGGCAAGCGCATCCGCGGCAACGGGGCGGTGGTCCTGACCGTCTCCCGCGGCCCCCAGGTCATCCCGGTGCCCGACCTCAAGGGCAAGCCGCTGGAGGCGGCCAAGGCCGAGCTGACGTCCGCCGGCCTGGCGCCGGGGATCGTCACGCAGGCCTTCAGCCAGGAGGTGGCCCAGGGCTCGGTGATCAGCTCCGACCCGGCGGGCGGCCAGAAGCGGGCCCCCGACACGGCGGTCGCGCTGGTGGTGAGCAAGGGCCGACCGGTGCCGGTCCCGAACGTGTCCGGCAAGGGCGTGGACCAGGCCCGGGCGGCCCTGGAGAGCCTCGGGCTGAAGGTGGAGACGGCTCCCGACCAGGTCAACTCCCCCTCGCCGGCGGGCACGGTCGCGGGTCAGTCGGTCGGCGCCGGCACCCAGGCCGCCGCCGGTGACACGGTGACGCTCACCGTGTCCAAGGGCCCGCGCCAGCTGCCGGTGCCGGACGTGACCGGCCAGGACGTGGACACCGCCCGCAAGACGCTGGAGGCGGCGGGCTTCAAGGTGAAGGTGGACCGGCCCTTCCTGTCCTTCAGCAACACCGTGGACTCCCAGTCGGTGCCGGGCGGCCAGAACGCCCCCGAGGGCGGCACGATCACCATCAGGACCAAGGGGCTGTAAGCGCACGTGATACGCAATCCGGTGGGCGGGCACATTCCCGTCGCGGGCGGGCTCGCTTCGGTCGGGATGACCTACGCCCGCGAGATGGGTGCCGAGGCCGTCCAGGTCTTCGTCGCCAATCCGCGCGGCTGGGCCACCCCGGTCGGCAATCCCGCGCAGGACGAGCTGTTCCGCGAGCAGTGTGCGGCCGGGTCCGTACCGGCGTACGTGCACGCGCCGTACCTGATCAACTTCGGCTCGCACACCGAGGCCACGGTGGAGAAGTCGGTGGAGTCGCTGCGGCACTCGCTGCGCCGCGGCCGGGAGATCGGCGCGCTCGGGGTGGTCGTGCACACAGGCTCGGCGACCGGCGGCCGGCCGCGCGAGGCGGCGTACGCGCAGGTCAGGGAGTACATGCTGCCGCTGCTGGACGAGCTGACGCACGAGGACGACCCGTTCCTGCTGCTGGAGTCCACGGCCGGGCAGGGTTCCTCGCTGTGCTCGACGGCCGAGGAGTTCGGCCCGTACTTCGAGGCGCTCGACCACCATCCGAAGCTCGGGATCTGCCTGGACACCTGCCACATCTTCGCGGCGGGGCACGACCTGGCGGAGCCGGGCGGGGCGAAGCAGACGCTGGACCTGCTGGTGGGGACGGTGGGCGAGGGCCGGCTGAAGCTGGTGCACGCGAACGACTCCAAGGAGGGCGTGGGCGCCCACAAGGACCGGCACGCGAACATCGGCCAGGGCCACATCGGGCGCGACGCCTTCGCCGAGCTGTTCACGCACCCCGCGATGGAAGGCGTGCCGCTGATCATCGAAACGCCGGGCGGCAAGGAGGGCCACGCGGCGGACATCGCCCTGCTGAAGGAGCTGCGCGAGCTCGGGTGACCCGTTGAGGAATACCCCTGGGGGGTATACGGTTCTGTCATATCGGCAGAGCCGCCGTACGCCATTCCCATCTGGGGGTCGTCATGGAGCACGAGCACACGCACGAACACGCACACCAGCACGGGCACGAGCACGGACACGAGCACGGACACGGGCACCACACGGGCGCCGGCAAGGTCAGCTGGGCCATGGCCGCGCGGGCCACCCTCCACTGCCTCACGGGATGCGCCATCGGCGAGGTGCTCGGGATGGTCATCGGCACCGCACTGGGCTGGGGGAACCTGCCGACGATGGTCCTGGCGATCGTCCTGGCGTTCTTCTTCGGCTACGCGCTCACCCTGCGCGGGATCCTGGCGGCCGGAGTGGACTTCCGTACGGCCGTCCGGGTGGCGCTCGCGGCGGACACCCTTTCGATCGCCGTCATGGAACTGGTCGACAACGGCGTGATCGCCACATGGCCGGGTGCGATGGACGCGCACCTCTCGGAGCCGCTGTTCTGGATCGTGCTCGCCCTGTCGCTCGCGTTCGCGTTCGTGGTGACGACGCCGGTCAACAAGTGGATGATCGGCCGCGGCAAGGGCCACGCGGTCGTCCACCAGTACCACCACTGAACCCGGGGCGGGCTCAGAGTTCGGGGCCGTCCCCCGGCTCCTCCTGGTACGAGTAGCGCTGCTCGCGCCAGGGGTCGCCGATGTTGTGGTAGCCCCGCTCCTCCCAGAAGCCCCGCCGGTCGGCGGTCATGTACTCGATGCCGCGCACCCACTTGGGGCCCTTCCAGGCGTACAGGTGCGGGACCACGAGCCGCAACGGGAAACCGTGCTCGGCGGTGAGCAGTTCACCGCCCTGGTGGGTGGCGAACAGGGCCCGCTCGGAAGCGAAGTCGGCCAGCCGCATGTTGGAGCTGAAGCCGTACTCGGCCCACACCATCACATGGGTGGCCTGCGGGGCGGGGGGCGCGAGTTCGAGGATCCGGCGGGTGAGCACACCGCCCCACTCGGCACCCGTCATGCTGAACTTCGTCACGCAGTGCAGGTCCGCCACGACCGAGTCGAACGGCAGGGCCGTGAACTCCTCGTGGTTCCAGCAGCGCTTCTCGCCGTCAGCCGTCGCGCCGAATACGCGGAACTCCCAGCGGTCCGGCTTGAACTTGGGCACGGGCCCGTAATGGGTGACCGGCCAGCCCCGCTGCAACCGCTGCCCGGGAGGGAGCTCCAGTTGCTCTGACCCCGGAGATTCCCGGCTTTCCGGCTGACCCATGACTCCATGGTGACAGACTTGCCGGGGTGGTCATGACCAGGTTCGGCCCGATTCGGGCAAGTCACGGTAACTCCCACTAAGGAGGCACTTACTGGACGACCCCTTGCGGCGGTGCAAGGATGCGCGCACCTGCCCCGTCACATAGCTGACATTGCCTGGAAGGAGCCTCTGCAATGCAGGGCGACCCCGAGGTCCTTGAGTTTCTCAACGAGCAGCTGACCGGCGAGCTCACGGCCATCAACCAGTACTGGCTCCACTACCGGATCCAGGACAACAAGGGCTGGACCAAGCTCGCCAAGTACACGCGTGAAGAGTCCATCGATGAGATGAAGCACGCGGACAAGATCACCGAGCGCATCCTGATGCTCGACGGTCTGCCGAACTACCAGCGCCTCTTCCACGTGCGGGTCGGGCAGACCCTCACCGAGATGTTCCAGGCGGACCGGCAGGTCGAGGTCGAGGCCATCGACCGCCTCAAGCGCGGCATCGAGGTCATGCGCGGCAAGGGCGACGTCACCTCGGCGCGGCTGTTCGAGGAGATCCTGGCGGACGAGGAGCACCACATCGACTACCTGGACACCCAGCTGGAGCTCATCGAGAGCATCGGCGAGGCGCTCTACATCGCACAGCTGATCGAGCAGCCCAGCTAGACCGGGGCGGACCGCCGGGCCGGGCGACCGACGGACTAGGCCGCCTCGACGAGAGCCGGCTCCGGCTCCGCGGTCAGGGGGTCGGCGGCGAGAACGGCCGCCGCATTGCCCTTCTCCAGCAGTTCCCGGCGCGGGCAGGCCCCGCGGCCGAGGAGGCCCTGGATGGTCCGCACGCAGGAGCCGCAGTCGGTTCCGGCCTTGGTGGCCGAGGCGATCTGGCGGGGGGTGCAGGCCCCGGCGGCCGCGTGGTCCTTGACCTGCTTGTCGGTGATCCCGAAGCAAGAGCAGACGTACACGCGGTTCACCTCCCTGAGCGGAATGGTCGAGCAAGCCATCCCCTATTCGGTGAGGCTTACCTAACCCTACCCAAACTTAGGGTTCCCTAAAAGACCTGGATACGGCTCTGGGGGGGGGGGGGGGGGGGGGGGGGGGGTCTGGGGGGGGGGGGGGGGGGGGGGGTGGGTACCCTAGGAAAAACAAAAGGAGGGAGGGAAGTGAGGGGAAGAGAAAAAAATACGGAAGAAGAAACA
>NZ_JBVJUY010000013.1:108415-157684 GCF_055604165.1 Streptomyces sp. NPDC037242 | reverse complement strand
GGTGGAGGGAGAAATACCCCCTCTTTCTGTTTCTGTGCTTCCCCCCCCCCCCCCCCCCACTTTCTTCCCCCCAAACCCCCTCGCGCCGCTTTCTGCCCCCCCCCCCCCCCCCCCCCCCCCCCCAGAGCCGTATGAACCTACTGACTGATCCCTACTGGTCGCGGTACATCTCGGCGACCAGGAACGCCAGGTCCAGGGACTGGCTGCGGTTGAGCCGCGGGTCGCAGGCCGTCTCGTAGCGCTGGTGCAGGTCGTCGACGAAGATCTCGTCGCCGCCGCCCACGCACTCGGTGACGTCGTCACCGGTGAGCTCGACGTGGATGCCGCCCGGGTGCGTGCCCAGCTCCTTGTGGACCTCGAAGAAGCCCTTGACCTCGTCGAGCACGTCGTCGAAACGGCGCGTCTTGTGGCCGGAGGCCGCCTCGAAGGTGTTGCCGTGCATCGGGTCGGTGACCCAGACGACCGTCGCGCCCGAAGCGGTGACCTTCTCGACGAGCTCGGGGAGCTTCTCGCGGACCTTGTCGGCGCCCATGCGGACGACGAAGGTCAGCCGGCCCGGCTCGCGCTCGGGGTCCAGGCGGTCGATGTAGGTGAGCGCCTCGTCCACCGTGGTGGTGGGGCCGAGCTTGATGCCGACCGGGTTGGCGATCTGCGAGCAGAACTCGATGTGCGCGTGGTCCAGCTGGCGGGTGCGCTCACCGATCCAGACCATGTGGCCGGAGGTGTCGTACAGCTTGCCGGTACGCGAGTCCGTGCGGGTCAGCGCGCCCTCGTAGTCGAGCAGCAGCGCCTCGTGCGAGGCGTAGAACTCGACGGCCTTGAACTCGGCCGGGTCGGTGCCGCAGGCCTTCATGAAGTTCAGGGCGTTGTCGATCTCGCGGGCCAGCTGCTCGTAGCGCTGTCCGGAGGGGGACGACTTCACGAAGTCCTGGTTCCAGGCGTGCACCTGGCGCAGGTCGGCGTAACCACCGGTGGTGAAGGCGCGCACCAGGTTCAGCGTCGAGGCCGACGCGTGGTACATGCGCTTCAGCCGCTCGGGGTCCGGGATCCGGGCCTCTTCGGTGAAGGCGAAGCCGTTGACGGAGTCACCGCGGTAGGTCGGCAGGGTGACGCCGTCGCGGGTCTCGGTGTCCTTGGAACGCGGCTTGGAGTACTGGCCCGCGATGCGGCCGACCTTGACGACGGGCACGGAGGCCGCGTACGTCAGGACGGCGCTCATCTGGAGCAGCGTCTTCAGCTTCGCTCGGATGTGCTCGGCGGACACGGCGTCGAAGGCCTCGGCGCAGTCGCCGCCCTGCAGCAGGAACGCCTCGCCCTTGGCGACGGCTCCCAGGCGGGCGCGCAGCTGGTCGCACTCGCCTGCGAAGACGAGCGGCGGATACGACTCGAGGTCCGCGACGACAGAGCGCACAGCCTCGGCATCGGGGTACGAAGGCTGCTGCGCCGCGGGAAGGTCTCGCCAGGTCGCCTTGGCGGCGAGGGCTTGGGTCTCAGCGTTCACGGTCACCCCGTACACATTACGGCGTAACAGGGCCCCTCTGGCCAGCCGCCCACCAGGTGAGACGAAGATTCTCGAAGGTTCGAACCCCCCGGATGAACGGAATCCAAGGTTCAGGGGCCGGTATGGGTTCAGTACAGCGCGATGGGGCCGACTTGGACTAGGGTGCGGTGCATGTACTCGCAAGCGAACCAGAACTGGTGGTGGACCGCTCCCGGCGGCCCACCTCTCGCGCGTACACACTGACAGCGACGCGAAGGCCGCCCCGAGGGGCGGCCTTCGGCGTATCTGCGCCGAGTCCCCGGGCCGTCCCTCCCACCTCCACCGGAAGGACGCCCCAGCCCCATGCGACCCAGCCAGGCCAGCCAGCTCAGCCGACTGCTCGACGACTCCTGCCCGCCGTTCGCCCTGCTGCGCCGGCGCACCCCGGGCCGGGACCACGACACCGTCGAGGTCCTGATCGGCCCGGTCCACGAGGCCGAGCGCCTCGCCGACCTTCCCGTCCGTGAGCTGCCCACCCTCGCGCTCGTCCCCTTCCGCCAGATCCGGGAGCGCGGGTTCGACGTACGCGACGACGGCACGCCGCTGAGCGTGCTGGCCGCCGAGGAGGCCTACGAGGTCCCGCTCGCCGAGGCGCTCGCCGCGCTGCCCGCGCACGACGTACGGGTCGAGGGCGGCGGCTTCGACGTCCCCGACGAGGAGTACGCGGCCACCGTCGAGCGCGTCATCGAGGACGAGATCGGCCGCGGCGAGGGCGCGAACTTCGTCATCCGGCGCACCTACGAGGGCCGGATCGACGGCTTCGGCCGGGCCGACGCCCTCGCCCTGTTCCGGCGGCTGCTGGAGGGCGAGCGGGGCGCGTACTGGACGTACGTCGTCCACACCGGCGACCGCACGCTCGTCGGGGCCAGCCCCGAGGTGCACGTGCGGATGACCGGCGGAACCGTCGTGATGAACCCCATCAGCGGCACCTACCGCTATCCGGCCGGCGGCCCGACCGCCGAGTCGCTCCTCGCCTTCCTCGGCGACCGCAAGGAGACCGAGGAGCTGTCGATGGTGGTCGACGAGGAACTGAAGATGATGTGCACGGTCGGCGACCGCGGCGGCGTCGTCGTCGGGCCGCGCCTGAAGGAGATGGCCCACCTCGCGCACACCGAGTACGAGCTGCGCGGCCGGACCTCGCTGGACGCGCGGGAGGTGCTGCGCGAGACGATGTTCGCGGCGACGGTGACCGGCTCCCCCGTACAGAACGCCTGCCGCGTGATCGAGCGGTACGAGACCGGCGGCCGCGGCTACTACGCGGGCGCGCTGGCCCTGCTGGGGTTGGACTCCTCCGGCGGCCAGACGGTGGACTCCCCCATCCTGATCCGCACCGCGGACATCGCCGCCGACGGGACCCTGCGGGTGCCGGTCGGCGCGACGCTGGTGCGCCACTCCGACCCGGCGGGCGAGGTCGCGGAGACCCACGCCAAGGCGGCCGGGGTGCTCGCGGCGCTCGGGGTACGGCCCGCGGCCCCCCGGCCGGCCTTCGGCGGGGCGCGGCTGGCCGACGACCCCCGGGTCCAGGCGGCCCTCGCGGCACGCCGGCAGGACCTGGCGCCGTTCTGGCTCCGGATGCAGGAACGGCCGGTGCCGGTGACGGGCCACGCGCTGGTGGTGGACGGCGAGGACACCTTCACGGCGATGCTGGGCCACGTGCTGCGGGTGGCCGGGCTGGACGTGACCGTACGCCGCTACGACGACCCGGGGCTGCGGGCGGCCGCCCTGGCCTGGGACGGCCCGATCGTCCTGGGCCCCGGTCCGGGCAACCCGGCGGAGTCGGCGGACCCGAAGATGAGGCTGCTGCGCGGCCTGGCGGCGGAGCTGCTGGCCTCGCACCGGGGCGGGATCCTGGGCGTCTGCCTCGGGCACGAGCTGCTGGCGGCGGAGCTGGGCCTGCCGCTCATCCGCAAGGCGGAGCCGGCCCAGGGCGCGCAGACCCGGATCGACCTGTTCGGGGCGCAGGAGGTCGTCGGGTTCTACAACACGTTCACGGCGCACTGCGACGACGCCGCCGAGGCCCGGCTGGCGCTGTCGGGGGTGGAGATCGCCCGCGACGCCGCGACCGGCGAGGTCCACGCCCTGCGCTCCGCGGCGGGCTTCGCGGGGGTCCAGTTCCACCCGGAGTCGGTGCTCACCCTGCGCGGCGCGGAGCTGGTGCGCGACCTGCTGACGGGCGTCCGGACCCCGGTCTGACCGCTGTGCGGGAGGCGGGGCCCGGCCCCGCCTCCCCGCGTCCCCGCGTCCCCGCGTCAGGACGCCGGCGGCACCAGGGTGTTCTCGGAGCGGCGGCCGGCCGTGTAGTCGGCCACGTTCTGCGCGGTGGTGTCGATGATCTGGCCCACCGCTTCGTGCGTGTAGTACGCCTGGTGCGAGGTGACCACCACGTTCGGGAAGGTGATCAGCCGGGCCAGGGTGTCGTCCTCCACCGCCTCCAGGGACTTGTCCAGGAAGAAGACCCCGGCCTCCGCCTCGTACACGTCCAGGCCGACGCCCGCGAAGCGGCCGGCGCGCAGTTCGTCCACCAGGGCCTCGGTGTCCACCAGGCCGCCCCGGCTGGAGTTCACCAGCAGCGCGTCGTCCTTCATCGTCTTCAGCGCCGCCGAGTCGATGATGTGGTGCGTCGACTCCAGCAGCGGCACGTGCAGGCTGATCAGGTCCGCCGAGGCGAGCAGCTCGTCCTTGTCCACGTACTTCATGCCCAGTTCCACGCACGCCGGGTTCTGCGCCACGTCCCAGCCCAGCAGCTTCATCCCGAAGCCGTGCGCGATCCGCGTGAACGCCTCGCCGATCTTGCCGGTGCCGAGCACGCCCACCGTACGGCCGCGCATGTCCCGGCCCATGAGCCCGTTCAGCCGGAAGTCGAAGTCGCGCGTCCGGTTCGATGCCCGGACGATCCGCCGGTTCACGGCCATGGCCAGGGTCCAGGCGAACTCGGCCACCGAGTACGGGGAGTAGTACGACACCCGGCTGACCGTCATGCCCAGTTGCCGGGCCACGTCCAGGTCGATGTTGTTGAAGCCGGTGGACCGCTGGGCGATCATCCTCGTCCCGCCCGCCGCCAGGGTGCGCAGCACCCGGCCGTTCAGGTCGGCGTTCACGCTCGACGAGACGATCTCGTACCCGGCCGCGATGGGCGCGGTGTCCTCGCTCAGGAAGACGTCGAGGCAGCGGACCTCGTGCTGCCCCGCGAAGGCGCGCTCCAGGAGCGGCTTCTCGTCGGCGGTGACACCGAATGCCAGGATCTCCACGCTTGCTCCCGTACGTCGGACCATGGGTCGTTTGTCACCTTACGACCCATGGTCCGCCCTCGCTCCCCGGCTCAGCCGAAGAAGACCCCGACCTCCTGGTAGAGCGCCGGGTCCACCGTCTTCAGCTTCGCCGTCGCCTCCGCGATCGGCACCCGTACGATGTCCGTCCCCTTCAGCGCGACCATCTTGCCGAAGTCGCCGTCGCGCACCGCGTCGATCGCGTGCAGCCCGAACCGGGTCGCCAGCCACCGGTCGAACGCGCTCGGCGTGCCGCCCCGCTGGACGTGCCCGAGCACCGTCGTGCGGGCCTCCTTGCCGGTCCGCGCCTCGATCTCCTTGGCCAGCCACTCGCCCACGCCCGACAGCCGGACGTGCCCGAAGGAGTCCTTGGTGGCGTCCTTGAGGACCAGCTCCCCGTCCTTGGGCATCGCCCCCTCCGCGACGACCACGATCGGCGCGTAGCTCGCCTTGAACCGGGAGGTCACCCAGGCGCACACCTGGTCCATGTCGAAGCGCTGCTCGGGGATGAGGATGACGTTGGCACCGCCCGCCAGCCCCGAGTGCAGGGCGATCCAGCCCGCGTGGCGGCCCATCACCTCGACGACCAGCACCCGCATGTGCGACTCGGCCGTGGTGTGCAGCCGGTCGATGGCCTCGGTGGCGATGCCGACGGCCGTGTCGAAGCCGAAGGTGTAGTCGGTGGCCGACAGGTCGTTGTCGATCGTCTTGGGGACGCCGACGCACGGGATGCCGTACTCCCCGTACAGCTTGGCGGCCACGCCCAGGGTGTCCTCGCCGCCGATCGCGACGAGCGCGTCGACCTCGTACTTGGCGAGGTTCTCCTTGATCAGGCGCACCCCGTTCTCCTGCTTGAGCGGATTGGTGCGCGAGGAGCCGAGGATGGTCCCGCCGCGGGGCAGGATCCCGCGGACGGTGGGGATGTCGAGGGGGACGGTGTCCCCCTCGACCGCGCCGCGCCAGCCGTCCTTGAAACCGATGAACCCGTAGCCGTACTCCTGGACGCCCTTGCGGACCACGCCCCGGATCACCGCGTTGAGCCCGGGGCAGTCGCCGCCGCCGGTCAGCACTCCGACCTTCATCTCATTCTCCTTGCGTGGATACCCGTGGCTTCAACCGGAGGAGAAACGGCCCCCCGGTTCTGCACCGCACGGCAGCGGAATACCGCTGCGTGAGGCTGTGACCTGACCTTGTGTTCAGATCGTGACCGCCCCTACCGTCCAAGGCATGGGGGCTACTTCTGTGAAGCGGGCGTTCAAGCACCGCTTCTATCCGACCGACGCGCAGGCAGTGGAGCTGTCGCGGACGTTCGGGTGCGTGCGGAAGGTCTACAACCTGGCCCTCGCTGCCCGTGCCGAGGCGTGGACAACCCGTAGGGAGCGGGTGGGCTATGGCCAGACGTCGGCCATGCTCACCAGCTGGAAGAAGGCCGAGGATCTGGCGTACCTGGCCGACGTGTCCTCGGTTCCGCTCCAGCAGGCCCTTCGGCACTTGCAGAGTGCCTTCACGGCGTTCTGGGAAAAGCGGTCGCAATACCCCCGCTTCAAGTCGAAACGGAAGTCGCGCGCCTCGGCCGAGTACACGCGCAGCGCGTTCCGCTACGCCGATGGCCGGCTGACGCTGGCGAAGATGGCCGAGCCGTTGGACGTGGTGTGGTCCCGTCCCCTGCCGGCAGGGGTGGAGCCGTCCACAGTCACGGTCTCCCGCGACCGCGCCGGGCGCTGGTTCGTGTCGCTGTTCTGCCAGGACGGGCCTGCCCCGGTGCCCGCAACGACGAACGCAGTGGGCATCGACGCCGGGCTGGCAGCCCTGGTCACCCTGTCCACCGGGGAGAAGATCCCTAACCCAAAACACGAGAGCCGGGACCGGGAGCGTCTGGCCCGAGCCCAACGGGCGCTGTCGCGGAAGGAGGAAGGCAGCAAAAACCGGTCCAAGGCCCGCCTCCGGGTGGCCCGCATCCATGCCCGGATCGCAGACCGCCGCCGGGACCACTTGCACAAGCTGACGACTCGACTCGTGCGCGAGAACCAAACGCTCGTGATCGAGGACCTCACCATCAAGAGCATGCTCAAGAACCACAAGCTCGCCCGCGCCATCACCGATGCGGCGTGGCGCGAGCTGCGGTCCATGCTGGAGTACAAGACTGCTTGGTACGGGCGCGATCTGATCACCGTGGACCGGTGGTTCCCCAGCTCCAAACTGTGCTCGGCCTGCGGGGCAATCGCCGGAGCGATGCCCCTGGACGTCCGTGAATGGACGTGCGGCAACTGCGGGACGACCCACGACCGGGACGAGAACGCAGCCGTGAACCTTCTGGCCGCCGGGCTGGCGGTGTCCGCCTGTGGAGCGGGCGTAAGACCTCGACGGGGTTTCTCCCTGGCGCGGCAGCCCGCGGTGAAGCAGGAAGCCCCACCCGCAAGGGTGAGAATCCCCTCCTGTTGAGGGAGGGGAGGAAGTCAAGGAATCTCCCTTCGCCATGACGGTCACACTAGTGGTGACTCAGATCACAGCAGGGCCCGCGCGGGGTCAATTCCGGTGGAATTACGAGGCGTTGGATACGCATGTTCACTCATACGGGGAAGTAAGTACGACCGGGGCGATCCCTTACGCGTCGTCGAGGCCGCGCTCGATCGCGTACCGGACGAGCTCGACGCGGTTGTGCAACTGGAGTTTGCCGAGGGTGTTCTGCACGTGGTTCTGCACCGTGCGGTGGGAGATGACCAGGCGCTCCGCGATCTGCTTGTACGACAGACCCTTGGCCACCAGTCGCAGCACCTCGGTCTCGCGGTCGGTCAGTTGCGGCGCCTTGGGGACGTCGGCGGCGGCCGGCAGCGGGTCGGTGGCCAGTCGGCGGTACTCGCCGAGGACGAGGCCGGCCAGGCCCGGGGTGAACACCGGGTCGCCGGCCGCCGTGCGGCGGACGGCGTCGATGAGCTCCTGGGCGCCCGCCGACTTCAGCAGGTAGCCGGTCGCGCCGGACTTCACCGCCTCCAGGACGTCGGCGTGCTCCCCGCTCGCGGACAGGACGAGCACCCGCAGGGCCGGGTTGGCGCCCACGAGCTCCTTGCAGACCTGGACGCCGGGCATACCGGGCAGGTTGAGGTCGAGGACCAGCACGTGCGGGGCGGCCGCGCGGGCCCGGCGTACCGCTTCGGGGCCGTCGCCGGCGGTGGCCACCACGTCGTAGCCCGCGGCGCCGAGGTCGCGGGCGACCGCGTCCCGCCACATGGGGTGGTCGTCGACGACCATCACCTTGATGTCGCCCGGCGCGCTCGGCTGGCTCGGCTCGTTCACTGGGTTCTCCCCCTCGGTACTTTCAGTTCGACTTCGGTGCCCTGTCCGGGGACGGACACCAGCTCGGCGCTGCCGCCGAGGTCACGCAGCCGGCCGCGGATGGACAGGGCCACCCCCATGCGGCCCTCGCCCTCCGCCTGGTCGAGACGGCCGGCCGGGATGCCCGGGCCGTCGTCCCGGACGGTCACGATCACCTCGTCGCCCCAGTCCTCGACCAGGATCCAGGCCCTGGCCCCCTCCCCGGCGTGCTTGCGCACGTTGTCGAGGGCGGCTCCGACCGCCGCGGCCAGCTCCCGCGCGGCGGGAACCGGCAGCGGTACCGGGGTGCCCGGCTCGGCGAAGCTCACCCGCGAGCCGGCGTGCGGGGCGAGGAGCGTGCGCAGATCCAGCTCGCCCTCGTCGGCCCCGGGCTCCTCCACCTCGTACGCGGCCACCAGCGCGCCCCGCGACTCGTCGCGGGAGATCCGGGAGGTCGGCAGCAGCCCGCTGGAGACGAGCGTGCGCAGCGCGACCTCCTGCTCCCCCGCCATCCGGCCGAGCTCGGCGGCCTCCCCGCCGAGGTCGGTGCCGCGGCGCTGGACCATGGCCAGGACCTGGAGGACCCCGTCGTGGATGTCGCGGGCCAGGCGCTCGCGCTCGCGGGTGGCGGCCTCGATCTCCAGGGCGCGGGCGAGGGTGGCCTCACTGGCCCGGGCG
The DNA here is from genome assembly GCF_055604165.1 of Streptomyces sp. NPDC037242. Lineage (NCBI taxonomy): Bacteria > Bacillati > Actinomycetota > Actinomycetes > Kitasatosporales > Streptomycetaceae > Streptomyces > Streptomyces sp. NPDC037242. Next base: position 148,888 of record NZ_JBVJUY010000013.1, on the reverse strand, counting down.
ACCTCGACGACGTAGCCGATCGCGACGGAGGCGACCCAGACCAGCAGGACGTTGTGCAGGGTGTCCCGGGAAGGGGCGCCGCGCTGGACGATGTTGGCGGCGGCGACGAAGGTGGAGGCGAAACAGGCCCAGCGCCAGCCGCCCTTGATGGCGAAGGCGAGGACGGAGCCGGCGGTCCAGATGGTGGGCAGGGTCGGGCCGCCGGCGACGATCCGCTCGTGGGCGTCCGCGAGCGGGGTGAGCAGGATCCCCACGCAGGCGACGGTGAGGTCGGCGCAGAGGAAGCGCTTGGTGCAGCTGGCGGCGTTCGCCACCTTCGGGAGGGTGGCCAGGGTCCAGACCGCGAGGAGGGCGAGGTAGCCGATCGCGATCCGGGGCCGGTCGAACTCCTTGTACGCGGAGGCGAAGAGCAGTACCGCGTAGACCATGGTGAGCAACCGGTAGGCGGTCAGCGCCCGCCAGAGCGGCTGCTCGACGGACATGCGTACGACGCGCTCGCGTTTCGTCATTTCCCCCACCCACACTTCGCGGGCGGTAGCGCCCGTACTGCTACTCCGCGTTGTTGTCGGCCGCGTTGTTGTCAGCCGCCGCGTTCTTGTCCGCCGCGTTCTTGTCCGCGGCTGCCTTCTCGGCGGCCTTCTCATTCTTGGCGGCCTTCTCGGCGTCGGCCATCTGGCGCTTGGCCGCGGTCGCGTAGATGTCCACGTACTCCTGGCCCGACAGCTTCATGATCTCGTACATGACCTCGTCGGTCACCGAGCGGAGGATGAAGCGGTCGCCGTCCATGCCGTGGTAGCGGCTGAAGTCCAGCGGCTTGCCGATCCGGATGCCCGGGCGCATCAGCTTGGGGACCACCTTGCCGGGCGGCTGGATCTTCTCCGTGTCGATCATCGCGACGGGGATCACGGGCGCCCCGGTGGCCAGGGCCACGCGGGCCAGACCGCCGGGCTTGCCGCGGTAGAGGCGGCCGTCGGGTGAACGCGTGCCCTCGGGGTAAATACCGAACAGCTCCCCGCGCTCGATGACCTCGATGCCGCTCTTGATCGCGGCCTCGCCGGCCCCGCGCGCACCCGAGCGGTCCACCGGGAGCTGGCCGACGCCCTTGAAGAAGGCGGCCGTCAGCTTGCCCTTGACACCCGGGGAGGTGAAGTACTCCGCCTTCGCGATGAAGGTGACCTTCCGGTCCAGCACGGCCGGCAGGAAGAAGGAGTCGGAGAAGGACAGGTGGTTGCTCGCGAGGATCGCCGGCCCCTCCGCAGGAATGTTCTCGAGGCCCTCCACCCACGGCCTGAAGGCGAGCTTCAGGGAACCGCCGATGGAGAACTTCATTGCGCCGTAGATCAACTCGAAAGCCTTCCTGTGTCTGTCGAACAGACCATATCCCCTGGCTCCACCCGGAGCGGCCCGACGACCCTGGTCGGTGCCATCCCGGTCGCGTACGGTGAAGTCACACAGAGCAACGCACCCGCCAACCCTCATGACCAAGGAGATCCTGGTGCCCGTCCTCCCTGGAGCCGAGCCGTTCCGCCACGAGGGCGGAGAGGTCGGCGTCCTCCTCTGCCACGGCTTCACCGGTTCCCCGCAGTCCCTGCGTCCGTGGGCCGAGTATCTCGCCGGGCGGGGACTGACGGTGTCCCTTCCGCTGCTGCCCGGGCACGGGACGCGCTGGCAGGACATGCAGCTCACGGGCTGGCAGGACTGGTACGCAGAGGTGGACCGCGCGCTGCGGGAGCTGCTGGAGCGATGCGAGCAGGTGTTCGTCTTCGGGCTGTCCATGGGCGGCGCGCTCACGCTGCGGCTGGCGGCCAAGCACGGGGACGCGATCAGCGGGATCGTTCTGGTCAACCCGGCCAACAAGGTGCACGATCCGCTGGCCGTCACCCTCCCCGTCGCCAAGCACTTCATCCGCTCCACGCCGGGCATCGCGAGCGACATCGCGAAGCAGGGCTCCGCGGAGGTCGGCTACGACCGGGTCCCGACCCGCGCCGCGCACTCGCTGCGCAAGTTCCTTCAGCTGGTGGACGGCGAACTGCCGCAGGTCACGCAGCCGGTGCTGCTGCTGCACAGCCCGCAGGACCACGTCGTGCCGCCGGCCGACTCGGCGCGGATCCTGGCGCGGGTCTCGTCGACGGACGTCACCGAGACCCTGCTGGAACAGAGCTACCACGTCGCGACGTTGGACCATGACGCGGAGCGGATCTTCGCGGACAGCTATGCGTTCGTCGGCCGACTGGCGGAGAGCGTGGGCAGGGAGGGGGCGGAGGCGGGTGGCTGAGCACGAGGAGCAGTCCGGCGGTGTTCCGCCGCTGGACGAGGAAGCGGCGTGGGCGGCGATCGTCGCCGGGTACGGGCAGGAGCCGCCGGACCCGCCGGGGTCGCGGCCGTTCAAGCCGATCGAGAACCTGCTGCTCCCGGAGGAGGACGTGAAGCCGGAGCCGCCGGAGTCGCAGGAGCCGCCGGCGGCCGCGCCGCTGGGCAGCTCGGTGGTGTTCGCCCCGGGCGTCGGTGTGGGCGGCCCCCGCGACCACTCGCTGGCGGAGCCCGAGGACGGGGACCTGACAGCGGCCGACCGGGCGGACGAGGGCCACTTCGTCCCGCCGGAGCCGGAGCTGCCGCCGGCGGACACGACCTCGAAGTTCGCGTGGCTGGCGGTGGTGGGCGGGCCGGTGCTGCTGCTCCTGGCCGTCGTCTTCCAGTGGGAGATGACGTGGTGGCTGACGACCCTGGGCATCGGGGGCTTCCTGGGCGGGTTCGCGACGCTGGTGGCCCGTATGTCGCAGGGCGAGGACGATGACGACGACCCGGGCCGCGGCGCCGTGGTCTGATTTTTCCGCGCGGCCCCCTCTTCCGCGCCCCCTCGCACCGCTTCGCGGGCTTCGGGCCGCTGCGCCGGACTCCGTCCGGCGGGTGCGGGGCGGGCGTGCGGGGCGGCCGGGTCAGAGGGGGACCACGCCGGAGTCCCCCAGAGCACGGTACGCCGTCGGCGTCATCCCGTAGGCGCTGCGGAAGGCGCGCGTGAAGTCGGCGGCGTGTACGAATCCCCAGCGGCGGGCGATCCGGTGCACCGGCAGCGTGCGCAGCAGCGGGTTGATCAGGTCCGCCTGGCAGCGTTGCAGCCGGCGGCGCCGGATCCATACCGCGACGGTGGCGTCCTGGTGCCGGAAGAGCCGGTGCAGGTAGCGCACGGATATGTGGTGGAAGGCCGCGACCGCCGCGGGCGTGAGCTGCGGGTCCGCCAGATTGCGGTCGATGAAGTCGGGGATCCGGCTCGGCAGCGCCTGTCTGCGCGTCTCCGGCGGCAGGACCGCCTCCGCGTCGAGGTGCTGCGCCAGGAACGCCGCGGCCAGTTCCATCGTGACGGAGCCGAGCCGCACGGCGTCCTGGCCGCTCCAGGTGTGCGCTTCGCCGACGAGCCCGTGCAGGAACCGGGCCAGGAGTGCGCCCATCCCGTGGTCGGAGGGCATGCGGCGGGCGAGGAGGCTGTTGACGCCCGCCTCCGGTAAGGGGAGGGCCTCCTTCGGCAGGTGGACGATGATCGCCCGTGAGGCCTCGTCCGGCCCGACGCCCGGGCCGCGGCCGTCGAACGGGCTGCGAGGTGTCCCAGACCAGCAGGTCCCCCGCGCTCACGCGGGCGTCGTTGCGGCGCCGCTCCAGCCACATGTCGCTGCCCATGATCAGGCACAGCTCGTACTTCGCCGGGTCGGAACGACGGGCGAGCACAACGTCACGAACCTCTGGTACGCGTTGGACGTGGCCTACCAGAGCCGCCTGGTCGAGAAGCACCCCGGTGAGCCGGACCGGATCCGCACCCACCTGGACGGGGTGCGGCGGCGCGCGGCGGAGGTCCTCGGCCAACCCGCCTGATCCCCCGCGCCCGGCCGGACCCCCGCGCGGCCGCCTCAGGCAGGCGCCGCCGGGAGGCTCAGGGCCGCGAGCACCGGGAGGTGGTCCGTCGCGGACGGGAGGTCGGCGGGGGACACTCCGGGCAGCCCCGCGGGGACGCCGCAGGCCAGCACCTCCACCCCCGGCGTGGCGAAGACGGCGTCGATCCGCCGGTCCGGCGCACGCGACGGAAAGGTGGGGCCCCCGCCCCACGGGGAGACCGCCCGGCAGTCCTGGAGCGCACCGGCGAGGCGGGTGAACGCCGGTCCCTCCGGCCCCTCGTTGATGTCGCCGGCCGCGATCCCGTGCGGAGCACCCATGGCCGCGAGGCGGTCCAGCAGGAGGTCCGCCTGGGCCCGCCGCTCCGCGGGGTCGAGCGACAGGTGGGCGCTGACGACCCCGACCCGCGCCTGCCCGAAGCGGACGACGGCGGTGGCGAAGCCCCGCCGGTGGCGGCCGGGCGTCAGCGGGAGCAGCACGTCCTCGGTGCGTTCCACGAAGGCCCGTAGCGAGCACAGCAGCAGCGGCCCGGCGGCGGTGGCGCCGCCCGACAGCACGACCAGTTCGGACTTCGCGGCCAGCCTCGCCGCGTGCTTGCGCCACCGGAAGAACCGCGGCGCCTCCTGTACGAACACCAGGTCGGGCGCGCAGGCCCGGATCACCCGGGCCAGCGCCTCCTCGTCGTCGCGCAGCGAGCGGATGTTGTAGCTGAGCACCCGGATCACGGCGGAACCATCAGCGGCAGTGTGGGAGTTCGGCAAATCCATACGGGCAACATAGCCAGACTGCCCGCCGCTCCCCAGAGGGCGCGGCGGGCAGTTCGAGTCGTACGGGTCAGCCCTGGCGGGCCAGGTCCGCGGCGCCGACGAGGCCGGCCTTGCCGCCGAGCTGCGCGGCGAGCACCTGGGCGTGCGGCCGCCACTGGCCGCCGATCAGCCAGCGCCGGAAGGACTTGCGGATCGGGTCGAGGACGAGCTCGCCCTCGTCGGAGACCCCGCCGCCGACGATGAACGCCGACGGGTCGAAGAGGGAGGCCAGGTCCGCGAGGCCCGCGCCGGCCCAGCGGGCCAGTTCCCGGAAGGAGTCCACCGCGACGGCGTCGCCCTGCCGCGCGGCCTCGCTGATGTGCTTGCCCTCGATGCCCTCGGGCGTGCCGTCGCCCAGTGCGAGGAGGATCTGGGCCCGCTCGGGGGTGGCGTTCGCGCGCTGCTTCGCGTACCGGACGAGCGCGCGCCCGGAGGCGTACTGCTCCCAGCAGCCCTGGCTGCCGCACCCGCACAGCAGGCCGTCCGGGACGACCCGGATGTGGCCGAACTCGGCGGCGACGCCGAAGCGTCCGCGCCGCAGCTTGTTGCCGATGATGATGCCGCCGCCCAGGCCGGTGCCGAGCGTGATGCAGATGACGTCTTCGTGGCCCTGGCCGGCGCCGAAGCGGTATTCGCCCCAGGCCGCGCAGTTCGCGTCGTTCTCGACGACGACCGGCAGGCCGATGCGCTGCTCGACCTTGTCCTTCAGCGGTTCGTGGCGCCAGTTGATGTTCGGCGCGAAGAGTACGGTCGCGCGCTTGTCGTCCACGTATCCGGCGGCGCCGATGCCGACGGCGTCGATGGTGTGGTTGCTGCTGACTTCGGAGACGGCGGCGCAGATCGCGTCCGTCACTCCGTCCGCGGTCGGCGGGGTGGGCACCTTGTACGTCTCAAGGATGGTGCCCTCTTCGTCGACCACGCCGGCCGCGATCTTCGTGCCGCCGATGTCGACGCCGATGGTGAGTCCCATTAGTCCCTCGGTTTCCGGTCAAACCCCGCCGTCGTCAACGGTACCCGAGTGAACAAGAGGATCAGTCGAGATCGATCCGCTCGGCGGGACCGCCGTCGCCCTCGTCACGGGGGTCGTCGCGGGGGTCCTTCTCCCGGCCGGCGGCCGGCTCGTCGCGGGTCCAGCGGCGCTCGTGCCCCTCGACCGCCGAGCGGTAGGCGGCGAGCAGCTCGGATCCGGCCGCGGCGAGGTGGTCGAAGACCTCGGGGTTGCGCTCGATGACGGGTTTGGCCGCGCTCTTCGCCTGGTCGACGATCTGGCGCACCGCGCCCTGGGCCGCGACGCCGAGCAGCGGGTTGTTGAGGGCCGAGACCTTGTCGGCGACTGCCTCGAAGAGCTTGAACAGCTCCTCGGCGGCGGTCCCCGTGCCCCCGGCACCCTGGTCCGCCCTGCGGCGCTCCTTCTCCGCGGCCAGGTCCTCGGCGCAGGCCTTGGCCCAGGCGTCGTCGTCGGTGGGGCGTTCGGTGGCCTCGCTCATGGCGGACTCTCCTGCGGGCGGCTGCTGGGCGGGCGGTACGGGCTACCTCCGACGTTACCCGAATGGGGGTACGGCGTTCAGCGCGCGCGGGGCCACAGATCCGGGTCCGGGGTGAAGCGGATGCGGAGCTCGTCGTCGGCCAGGGCCGCGCCGGAGACCGTGCAGCGGCGCAGCGCCCCGGGCAGCGAAACGATCCTTCGGTACGGGCCCACCGTGAGCAGCAGCTCGTCGCCGCGCCGGACCAGGTCGAGGTCGCGCTTCTCGGCCCGGGGCAGCGGAACCGCCCAGACGAGTACCCCGTCCTCGGCGAGCCGGTCCTCGACGGGCCAGGCGGGCCGGGGCCCGTCGGCGGCGCCGGCCTGCCCGGCCTGCCCGCTCTGCCCGGCCGCCGGTTCCAGCGAATCGGCCAGCTCCGCCAGGTCGGCGGGGCCGCGCGGGTCCCGTCCCAGGTGGGCGAGTTCCCGCAGGGGTACGTCGAGGTCCCACGCGTCGGCGAAGGCCCGCTGCTGGGCGGCGAGGGAGGCGAGCCACGGATCGGCGGAGTCCTTCGGCACCAGCCGGTTGACGACGAGGTCGCCGATCCGGACCTGGTGCAGGGCGAGCCCGAGCGCTCCGGTGCGCAAGGCGGCTCGGGCGGCCGGACCCGGCTCGGCGACGAGCCGGACCCGGGTGGCGGCGGCCTCCACGACGGCCTGGACGGCGGCGAGCTCCTCGTCCCAGCGCGCGGCGGCCTCGTACAGCCACTGTGCGGGCATCGGCACCCCGGCCAGCTGTGCGAGTACGGGGCGCAGGGCGCGGGCCGCCTGCCGCTCCTGGGGCAGCAGCCGGGCCAGGTACCGGCGCAGCTGTGCGGGGAGGGCGAGGGTGGCCACGGCCTGGTGCAGCGGGGGCATGTCCACGACGACGAGGTCGAAGGCGGGCAGGGCGGCGGCCCGCCGCAGCGCGCGCAGCAGGGCGAACTGTTCGGCGCCTGGCAGTTCGGTGAGCTCCTCGGCGCCGAGCGGGCGGGCCCCGACCATGCCGAGGAGGGCGGAGCCGCGCTCCTGGAGGGCGACGAGCTCCTGGCGGAACTCCTCGCCGGAGTCGATGCGGCCGGCCCACAGGTTCGCCTCGACCGGTGCGGCGCGCAGCCCCGGCGCGAGCTCGGCGGGCTCCCCCGCCGGCGCGCCGACCAGGGCGGCCATCGGGTCGCCGGGGTCCCCGGAGAGCACCAGCACCCGCTGTCCGCCGCGGGCCGCGGCGAGGGCCGTGGCGGCGGCGACGGTCGTCCGCCCCGCCCCTCCGGGGCCGGTGATCAGCAGCATGCTCATGGTGCGGGTGCTCCGGGGTCGTCGTTTCGCTGCGCGGCACTACGGGGGCCCCGCCGAAATCCAGCCCCGCCGGCGTTTGAGGCGGGGTCTGGGGCGGAGCCCCAGCAACGGCGCGGGGGCCGGGCCTGTCCGGCGGGCTTCCCCGCAGGGGGTCAGGCTCCGGACTCGACGCGCTTCTTCAGGCCGGCCAGGGCGCGGTCGATGATGACCTTCTCCGCCTTGCGCTTGATCATGCCCAGCATCGGGATCTTGACGTCCACGGTCAGCTGGTAGGTGACCTCGGTACGCTTGCCGCCGTCCAGCGGGGCCAGCAGGTACGAGCCGTCGAGCTGGCGGAGCATCTGGGACTTGTCCAGGGTCCAGCTGACCTCGTCCGCACCCTTCCAGGTGTAGCTGAGGGTGTGGTCGTCCTTGATCGCTCCGGCGTCGAGCAGCAGCCGGACCTTCTCGGCCCGGCCCTCGGCGTCGGCGGCCAGCACCTCGGCCTCCTTCACCTCGCCGGTCCACTCGGGGTAGCGGGCGAAGTCGGCGATCACGGCCATCACGTCGGCCGGCGCAGCCTCGATCGTGATGCTTGAGCTGGTGTGTTCCGCCATCGCGGTCGCTCCTCCGGGGAGTGTTCGAGGAAGTGTGCGGCCTCCGGCCGCCGCTCGAAGGCTACCGCGCGCTCAGACCTCACCACTCCAGGGCCCATGGCCGTCCGGTCGCCGCGAAGTGCCCGACGTTCACGCACTCCGTCCCGCCGATCCGCATCCGCCGGGCGAGCGGCTGGTGCACGTGCCCGAAGAGCGCGTACCGGGGCCGGGTCCGCCGGATCGCGGCCAGCAGCGCCTCGCTCCCGCGTTCGAACCGGCGCGCGACCGTGTCGTAGCAGAGCTCGGGCACCTCGGGCGGGATGTGCGAGCACAGTACGTCGACCTCGCCGAGCGCCTCCACCTTGGCGGCGTACTCCTCCTCCGGGATCTCGTACGGGGTGCGGCTCGGCGAGGGCAGGCCGCCGCCGACGAAGCCGAAGACCAGGCCGCCGATCTCCGCCCGCTGGCCGTCGAGCACGGTCAGGCCCGGGCCCGCGTACTCCTGCCACAGTGCCGGGACGTCGACGTTGCCGTAGGTGGCGTACGTGGGAGTGGGGAAGGCGGCGAACATCTCGGCGTACTGGCGGCGCACCGCGCCCTCGATCAGCCGCTCCCGGTCAAGCCCGTCCCAGAGTCGGCGGCCGAACTCGCGCGCCTCCTCGAAGCGGCGCGCGGTGCGCAGCTCGACGATCCGGTCGGCGTTCTCGACTCCGAACAGGTCGGGGAAGATGCCGCGCGAGTGGTCGGCGTAGTCGAGGAAGAGGACCAGGTCACCGAGGCAGATCAGCGCGTCGGCGCCGTCGCCGGCCCGGGCGAGGGCCCCCGTGTTGCCGTGGACGTCGCTGACGACGTGGATCCGATTGCCGCTTTTCCCGCCACGCATGCTGCCACCCATGCGCCAACCCTAGGGGCGCTTGGCCACGGGGGGTAGGGGCACCCGTCCAGGCGGCCGGACCTGCGGTTACTTCCGAGTCTTGAGCGGGGTCGACTATCGTCGACACGATAAGGCCGCGTCATGTGACGCAGGGAACATCTGGCCGGTTCCCTCTATCGGGAACCCACTACCGGTGGGTAACGTCCGGTCGGTCCACACGTGGCGATGGCGCCCAGAGGAGCAGCAGTCTTGCGCGAGTTCAGCCTTCCGGCCCTGTACGAGGTCCCGTCGGACGGGAACCTGACGGATCTCATCCGCCGCAACGCCGCTCAGCATCCAGACACCGCCGTCATGGCCCGCAAGGTCGACGGCAAGTGGCTGGACGTGACGGCGACCGAGTTCCTCGCCGAGGTCCGTGCCGCGGCCAAGGGCCTGATCGCCTCCGGCGTCCGCCCCGGCGACCGCGTAGCGCTGATCTCCCGCACGCGCTACGAGTGGGTGCTGTTCGACTTCGCGATCTGGAGCGCGGGCGGCGTCACCGTCCCCGTGTACGAGACCAGCTCTCCCGAGCAGGTCCAGTGGATCCTCGGCGACTCCGGCGCCGTCGCGGTCGTCGTGGAGTCCCCCGCCCACAGCGCGACCGTGGCCGCCCTGCGTGACCGGCTGCCCGAGCTGCGCGAGGTCTGGGAGATCGAGCAGGGCGCGCTGGAGACCCTCAAGGCCGCAGGCGCCGGGATCACCGACGCCGAGGTCGAGGAGCGCAGCAGCCTCGCCGGCGCCGACGACGCCGCCACCATCGTCTACACCTCGGGCACCACCGGCCGCCCCAAGGGCTGCGTGCTGACCCACCGCAACTTCTTCGCCGAGTGCGGCAACGTGGTGGAGCGCCTGAAGCCGCTCTTCCGCACCGGTGAGTGCTCGGTGCTCCTGTTCCTGCCGGCCGCCCACGTCTTCGGGCGCCTGGTGGAGGTGGCGGCCGTGCTGGCGCCGATCCGGCTGGGCTGCGTACCGGACATCAAGAACCTCACCGACGAGCTCCAGTCCTTCCGGCCGACGCTGATCCTCGGGGTCCCGCGCGTCTTCGAGAAGGTCTACAACTCGGCGCGCGCCAAGGCCCAGGCCGACGGCAAGGGCAAGATCTTCGACGCGGCGGCCGAGACGGCCATCGCGTACAGCCGCGCGCTGGACAACCCGGGCGGCCCGTCCTTCGGGCTGCGGCTCAAGCACAAGCTGTTCACGAAGCTGGTCTACAGCAAGCTGCACGGGGTCCTCGGCGGCCGCGGCGAGTACGCGATCTCCGGCGGCGCGCCCCTGGGCGAGCGGCTCGGGCACTTCTTCCGCGGCATCGGCTTCACGGTGCTGGAGGGCTACGGCCTGACGGAGTCCTGCGCGGCCACCGCCTTCAACCCGTGGGACCGCCAGAAGATCGGCATGGTCGGCCAGCCGCTGCCGGGCTCGGTGGTGCGCATCGCCGACGACGGCGAGGTGCTGCTGCACGGCGAGCACATCTTCAAGGAGTACTGGAAGAACGAGACGGCCACCGCCGAGGCGCTGACCGACGGCTGGTTCCACACCGGCGACGTCGGCACCCTCGACGAGGACGGCTACCTCGCGATCACCGGCCGCAAGAAGGAGCTCATCGTCACGGCCGGCGGCAAGAACGTGGCGCCCGCCGTGATCGAGGACCGGATCCGCGCGCACGCGCTGGTCGCGGAGTGCATGGTGGTGGGCGACGCGAGGCCGTTCGTGGCGGCGCTGGTCACCATCGACGAGGAGTTCCTCGGCAAGTGGGCCGCGGACAACGGCAAGCCCGCCGGGGTCACGGCGGCCGAGCTGCGCGAGGACGCGGACCTCATCGCCGCCGTCCAGAAGGCCGTGGACGACGGCAACGCGGCGGTTTCCAAGGCGGAATCGGTGCGGAAATTCCGCATTCTTCCCTCCCAGTTCACGGAGGAGTCCGGTCACATCACGCCGTCGCTGAAGCTGAAGCGCAACGTGGTGGCGAAGGACTTCGCTGACGAGATCGAGGCGCTGTACCGGGGCTGACGGCCCTCAGCGGGGGTCCTCGGCGAGGATCCGGGCCATGTTCCGCTCGGCGAGGGCGGTGACGGTCACGAACGGGTTCACCCCGAGGGACCCCGGGATCAGGGAGCTGTCGACGACGTACAGCCCCTGGTAGCCCTTGGCGCGGCCGAAGTCGTCGGTCGCGGCGCCGAGGACGCAGCCGCCGAGCGGGTGGTAGGTGAAGTTGTCGGCGAAGGCCCTGTTGCCTCCGAACAAGTCGTACCGGTAGATGGTGAAGTTGGCCCGGTTGATCCGGTCGAAGAGGCACTTGGCCGCTTGGACGGACGGCGTGTTCTGGTCCCGGGTCCAGTTCAGGCGCGCCGAGTCGCTGGCCGCGTCGTAGGTGAAGTGCCCGCGCTCGGGGTTCTTGGTGATGGCCAGGTACATCGAGATCCAGTGCTCGATCCCCATGGGCAGCGGGGCGATCTCGGCGAAGACCGGGTTCGCGGCGTTGTCCCAGTCGTCGATGCCGAGGGCGGGCATGGTGGCCTGGTTGGCGCCGACCGTGTCCCACAGGTGGTTGGCGCGGGCGGTCATGACGTTGCCGTTGTGGCCCCAGCCGAGCCCCACCTTGTCGTTCAGCGCCGGGAGGGTGCCGGTCTCGCGGGCGCGGAGCAGGATCTCCGTGGTCCCCAGGCTTCCGGCGCCGAGGAAGAGCTGGCGGCAGCCGAGTTCGCGCACCTGGACCACCTTTCCCGTGACGTCGCTGGTCCGCACGGTCAGTACGTAGCCCCCGGCGGGGTCCTGGCGTACCGCGACCACGCGCTGCATGGTCTCGATGGTGACGTTGCCGGTGCCGATGGCGGCGGCGAGGTAGGTCTTGTCGACGCTCTTCTTGCCGTGGTTGTTGCCGTAGATGACCTCGCCCGCGAGCGCGGACCTGGTGGCGGTGCCGGCGGCCTCGCGCTTCATGTACGCGAAGTCGTAGACGTTGGGGACGAAGGTGGTTTTCAGGCCGGTGTTGTGGGCGTGCTTGCGGGAGATCCGGGCGAAGCGGTACCACTCCGTGGACTCGAACCAGGCGGGGTCGATGTCGTTGACGCCGAGCATGGCGCGGGCGCGGGGGTAGTAGGTGCCGTACATCTCGTCGGCGTCGACCTGGGGCAGCACCTCGGAGAAGTACGAGCGCCGCGGCGTCGGCGCCATCCCGCCGTTGACGAGCGATCCGCCGCCGACCCCGCGCCCCACGTACACGGACATGTCGCCGTAGTTCACTCGGTCGAGGACGCCGGGGTACGGGGTGATGTTCCGGTTGACGACGTCCAGCCAGAGGAACTGCGCGAGGGGGGCCTCGGTGCGGTTCCGGAACCACATGGAGCGCTGGTCGGGGGCGGAGGTGGAGGGGAAGACCTTGCCGTCGGGACCGGGGGTGTCCCAGAGCCGTCCCATCTCCAGGACGACGGTACGCACTCCCGCCTGTCCGAGGCGCAGGGCGGCGACGGCGGACCCGTATCCGGAGCCGACGACGATGGCGGGGGCGTAGTGCGCTGCGCCCGGCTCGACGGCGGAGGCGGAGGCGAGGCCGATCCGCGTGAAGCCGAGGGCCGCGGCCGTCTGGAGGGCGCCGATGCCCAGAAGGTGACGGCGCGTCAGGTTTGGTGTCATGGGCGCATCATGGGCGGAATCCAGCCTTCCAGCTAGACGCCGCCTTGACAGGCATCTGAGAGACAGTCAGGCGTGGCTGGACCCCGGCAGACATCCGCCGGACACCCCCCTACAGCAGCTCGCGCAGGCGCTCCGCCAGGAGGTCCCAGCGCCACTTCTCCTCGACCCACGCCCGCCCGGCGGCGCCCATGCGGGCGGCCAGGGCCGGGTCCTGGAGGAGGGTGGTGATCCGGTCCGCCGCATCCTCGGGGGCGCCGCCCCGCACGACCCAGCCCGTCTCCCCGTCCAGCACCGCGTCGGGCGCCCCGCCGGAGTCGCCCGCGACCACCGGCAGGCCCGTCGCCGACGCCTCCAGGTAGACGATGCCGAGCCCCTCCACGTCCAGCCCGCCCCGCCGGGTCCGGCACGGCATCGCGAAGACGTCCCCGGCGCCGTAGTGCGCGGGAAGTTCGGACCACGGGACCGCCCCCGTGAAGACCACCGAGTCCGCGACGCCCTTGGCCGCGGCCAGCGCCCGCAGGTCCGCCTCGTACGGGCCGCCGCCCACCACCAGCAGCACCGCGTCGGGCACCGCCGCCAGGATCCGCGGCATCGCCTCGATCAGGGTGTCCTGCCCCTTGCGCGGCACCAGTCGGGACACGCACACCACCACCGGCCGGTCGGTGAGCCCCAGCCGGGCCCGCACCGCTGCGCCGCCCGAGCCGGGGTGGAAGGTCTTCTCGTCGACCCCCGGCGGGAGTTGCACCATGCGCGCCGCCGCCCGGTCCGTGACCGCCGAGGCGATCCGCGAGCGCGTGTACTCCCCCAGGTAGGTCAGCGTGTCCGTGCCCTCGCCGATCCGCCGCAGCAGCTGCCGCGCGGCCGGCAGCTGCGCCCATCCCGCCTCGTGCCCGTGCGTGGTCGCCACGATCCGCCGGGCCCCCGCGCGCCGCAGCGCCGGGCCCATCAGGCCCAGCGGGGCCGCCGCGCCGAACCACACCGACTCGCAGCCGTGTTCGCGCAGCAGGCCCACCGCCCGCCGGGTCACCCGCGGCGTCGGCAGCAGCATCGTCGTGCGGTCGCGCACGACCTGGAAGGGCTGCTCCGCGTCGAAGGCCGCGGTGGCCTCGCGGCCCTCCGCACTGTGCTTCCAGGTGGAGGCGTAGACGACGATCCGGTCGGGATCCAGCCGCAGCGCCATGTTGTGCAGGAAGGCCTGGATGCCGCCCGGTCGCGGCGGGAAGTCGTTGGTCACGATCAGCGTCTTGTGCATCGCCTGCCGACCCTACCGGACCCCCGCCCGCCCCCTGCCGGACCCCGCCTCAGCGCAGCTCGCGGCGCAGGTACTCCTGCCAGGCCCGGGTGAGCCCCGCCTGGTCCGTGCCCAGGGTCTCCTGAAGGGCCGTCGGCAGCGGCTCCCGCCCCGCCTTCCCGTACAGCGCGACCAGGGCCGCGTCCCCCCACTGCTCCGCGATGAGCCGGCAGGCCAGCCACGCGCCCTCGTACGCCCGCGCCAGCGCGTCCGCGTCCCCGCCGAAGGCGAACGCCCCGTTCGCGGGGAGCGTGCCCGGCAGCCGCCCGGCCCGCACCGCCCGGCCGAGGGCCGGCGCGGCCTGCGCCGGGCTGCTCCCGGTCCCCCGGTACGCCGCCCAGTCCGCGAAGCCCTCGGAGAGCCACAGCGGGGTCGTCTCCGTGCTCGCCGCGCGGGTGGCCACGTGCGTGGTTTCGTGGGTCAGGATGATCCGCCGCCCCTCGGCGGTGAGCTGCCCGTACCCCTCCGGGTTGACGACGACCCGGTCGGCGGCGGCCGGGGCGGTGCCCACCCGCCCCACGGTGACCGCTCCCAGGCCCCGGTACTCGGCTACCGGCCGCCCCAGCAGCTGCGCCATCCGCTCCAGCGAGCCGGGGACCACCACCACGACCCGCCCCGCCCAGGGCTCCGGCCAGGCGGCGCTCACCGCGGGGACCGCCCGGTCGGCTTCGGCGGCGACGGCCTCCAGGGTCTCGGGGCTCTGGCCGGCGCCGCCCAGCACCAGCGCGTGCGCGCCCCGCCGTACCGTCACCGGGCCCTGGTCCCACAGTTGCGGCAGGGCGCCCGGCGCCGGCCGGTCCGCGGTGACCCGCCACCGCCCGCCCGGCCCCGCCGCCAGCTCGACCTCGCGGGCCGACCCGGCGGGAGCCGCGTCGAAGCCGGTGAGCCGGTAGCGCAGCTCCGCCCGCGCGAAGGCCCGTACGCCGTCCTCCCGCACGGAGGTGACCTCGTACGACCACCCCTCCAGCGGGACCCCGGCGAGCCCCTCGGGCGGGGCCGCGGACCACTCGGCCACGGCCCGGCGGACCTCCTGCCCTGCGGCGGCCGGCCGCGCCCCGGCCCCGCACCCGGCGATCAGCCCGCACAGCAGGACCGGCAGGGCCCGCAGGAGGGTACGACGGAGGAGGAGGTGCGCCGACAGCATCAGCCGATCGTACGCACGGCAGGGGTCAGGGCCGGGTCACCGACGACACCGGCATCATCCCGACCGGGTCGTACCGCACCCGGGCCCCCGGGTAAGGCGCGTGCACCACCTGGCCGTTGCCCACGTACATGCCGACGTGGCTGGCGTCCGAGCGGTACGTCACCAGGTCGCCCGGCCGCGCCTCCGAGAGCGGCACCTGCCGGCCGGCGTAGCGCTGGGCCTGCGAGGTGCGCGGCAGGGCGACACCCGCCTGCCGGTACGACCACACCATCAGCCCGGAGCAGTCGAAGCCGGAGGGACCGGTGGAGCCCCAGATGTACGGGCGCCCGACCGCGGACCGGGCCGCCATCACCGCGGCCCCGGCGCGCCCCGAGGAGGGACCCGCGGAGGGCAGGTCGGGCAGCCCCTCGGGGCGGCCGCCGGTCCGCGAGGCGCGCTCGAAGTCGGCGCGCTCCTGCGTGGGCATCGCGTTCAGCAGCCGGCGGGCCGCGGCGAGCTTGGCGGTGACGGCGCGCTTCTGCCGGGCCACGTCCGCGCGTACGGCGTCCAGTTCGGCGAGCTTGAGCGAGGCCTCCTGGCGCTGCTGGCCGAGGCGGCGCTGCTCGGAGCGCAGTTCGTCGAGCCGGCGGGCCTGGGCGCCGGTGAGCCGGTCGAGGGCGGCGGCCTTCTCCAGGTAGTCGTCCGGGTTCTCGGACAGCATCAGCTCCACGGCGGGATCGATGCTGCCGGAGCGGTACTGGGCCCCGGCGAAGGCGCCGAGGATGCCCCGCATGGTGTTGATGCGGTCCTGGCCGCGGGCCACCGCGTCCTGGGTCCGGTTGACCTCGGCCCGCAGCCTGTCGGCCTTCGCGCCCGCCTCGTTGAAGCGCTCGGTGGCCTGCTCGGCCTCCTCGAAGAGCCGGTCGACCTGGGTACGGGCGCCGGCCGAGGGGTCGTGCGGCAGACCCGGGGCCGCGCTCGCGGGGGCGCCCGTCATGGCGACCGCGGCTCCTGCCGCGGCGGCGGTGAGGACGGTGACCTTCGTGTTCCGGTCGAGGGCACTGGGCCCGGACCGGCGATGGGACGCCACGTGCAACCGCTCCCTTCCGCTGTGCGGTGCCCGGGTCCGCCCCCCGTGGACGGCCGTGTGCCGGGTTCCGCGCTGGCAGACAGTAGCCGCGCGGACACACGCCGGCCAACGACCGCCGACGGGCACACACAGTGACGCCCCGCCGGAGACGCAGGTCACCGGCGGGGCGTGTGGTCAGATCGGGGCTCCGGAATTCGCCCGGATGGGCGGTGTGCGGCGCGTCCCGACGGGGCGGGGGGCGTCAGCTGCCGACGCGGACCCCGTAGGCGAAGCCGCTGAGGGAGCCGTACAGGACGCCGGCGCTCGGGTTGGCGGCGTGGAAGACCTTGCCGTTGCCCGCGTACAGCCCGACGTGCTGGAGGTTGGAGTAGAAGACCAGGTCTCCGGGCTGGAGTTCGCTCAGGCTGACCTTCGGGCCTTCCTTGACCTGGTCGTAGGTCGTGCGGCCGATCTTGATCCCGGCCTGCCGGTACGCCCACTGGGTGAGGCCGGAGCAGTCGAAGGCGTTCGGGCCGGTGCCGCCGCGGACGTAGGACGCGCCGTTCTTGGTCACGGCGGCCCGCAGCGCGTCCGCGGCCCGGCCGGAGCCCTTCACGTTGCTGAGCTCGGCCTGCTCGGCCGCGCTGCCGCCCGCCTTCTTGGCCTCCTCCTTGAGCTGCGCGCGCTCCTGCGCGGTCAGCGTGTTGAGGAGGGCCTGGGCCTGGGCGAGCTTGTCCGACGAGACCTTCTTCTTCTCGCCGAGCTCCTTGCGGGTGGCGTCGAGGTCGGCGAGCTTGCCGGCGGCCTCCTGGCGCTGCTGCGCCAGGCTGCGCTGCTTGGCCTGGATCTTCTGGACCGCCTCGACCTGCTTGCCGCTCAACTGCTCCAGCGTGGAGGCCTTGTCGAGGTAGTTGTCGGGGTCGGCGGAGAGGAACAGCGTGAGGGACTGGTCGATGCCGCCGGTGCGGTACTGCGCGCTGGCCATCGAACCGATGGTGCCGCGCAGGACGTTGAGCTCCTCCTGGCCGCGGGCGACCTGGTCCTGGAGCTGGCCTATCTCCTTCTCCAGCTTGTCCTGGCGCTCCTGAGCCCCGTTGAACTTCTCGGTGGCCTGCTCAGCCTCTTCGTAGAGCGCGTCGACCTGGGTCTTGACCTCGTCCTTGCTCGGCTTCGCCGGAGCCGCGGAGGCGCCCTGGGAGGAGAGGGCGACGGCCGCTGCGGCGGTCGCGGTCAGCACGGTCACACGAGTGCGGGTCGGCTGCTTGGGTCGACGGTGGGACGCCACGAAGGCGAGCTCCTTCTTCCTAGAGCCGCCGAAGGAACTCAAGACTCGGCGACACCTTCGCCGACACCCCGAATGAGTGATCTACCGCACGAAGGTTTGAGCTGACCCTAGTGACCCTTCCGTGATCAGTTCAAATCCTGCAGGGAAAAAACTCGGTCTCCGACCAGCTTCTTTACCTACAGAGCACGCTCCGTGCAGGGCACTTGACGGTACGTCCCCTCGGAGCCCTGCCAATTCCGGCATTCGACTCGCCAGTTACGAAACGCGCGAAAGCCGCTTCAGGAGCAATGCGGACGCCACGGGTCGCGCCCCGGCCTTGGCCACCCCGTCGGCGACCTCCCGGTCGGTGGAGACCACGACCACCGGCCGGCCCGGCGGCTCGGCGCGCACCAGCTGGCGGATCAGCTCGTCCGCCGTCACACCGGCCTTGGAGAACAGCACCCGCACCCCGCGCGGCGGCGCGAGCAGCACGGGGGCCGCCAGCTCCGCGCCGTCGAAGACACAGGTCATCTCCGCACCCGTCTGCGCGGCGAGCATCGACAGCCCGCCCAGCAGCCGCAGGCGCTGCTTCTCCAACGGCATCGTCGGATAGCCGGTCTTGGTCACGTTGTAGCCGTCGACCACCAGGTGCGCCTGAGGCAGCGCCAGCAACTGGTCCAGCAGCGCCGGATCGGTCTCCGACAGGGCGCGCGCCGCGATGTCCTTCGGGGTCATCAGGCCCGGCTGCACCGCGTCCACGGTGTCCGCCGGCCGCGTGGACACCGGCGGCAGCGCCAGCTCGCGGCGCAGCCCCGCCGCCGCGTCCAGCACGGTGTCCAGCAGCAGCCGCAGCCGCATGTCCTCGGTGCTGCGCCCCTCGCGGGTGGCCCGGCGCGAGGTCTCCAGCGCCGTCTCCACCTCCGCGAGGCGGGACTTGAGCCGCCGGGTCTCGCTCTCGGCGGCGGCCACCTGCGCGGCCGCCTCACTGCGGATGCCGTCGACCTCGGCGTTCACCTTGCGCAGGGCGGCCTCGCCCCGCTTGACGTCACTGAGGGCGCTGCGCAGTTTGCGCTGAAGCGATTCCGCTTCCTTGCGGGCCGCGTCCAGCTCCACCCGCACCTGCTCGCCGCCGGTGCGCTGCAGCTCCCGTACGTGGGCCAGTTCCTCGCGGAGCCGGTCCAGCTCCCGCCGAGTCTCCTCGCCCACCCGCTCGGCGTCGGCGCGCTGCGCCTCCTCGCCCGCGGCGGCCACCAGCTTGACCCAGCCGACCGGCCGCAGGACGTACGCGGCGGCCGCCACGTCGAGCGGATCGGCGGCGGCGGGCGGGGCGCCCGCGTCCAGCGCCCCGGCGAGCTCGGCCTGCGCCTCGCGGAACTTCTCGGCGACCCGGCCGCGGAAGACGGCGTCGGTCTCGACCGCCGTCGCCATGGCGTTGCCCGCGAACTTGGCGCGCCGGGTCGGGGTGAAACGGGCGTACTGGCGCAACTGCGCCGGGAGGTCCGCGACCGTCAGACCGCCGAAGGCGTCCGAGACGAGCGCGACCACCCGGCGCCGCACGCCTTCCGGCAGCGGGCGGTCGAGCACCTCTGCGGCGTCGCCGGCCGCGTCGGCCGGCTCAGCGCCGCTTGCTGGCTCCACAATCCGTCACCCCTACCGTGATGTACGTGTGGGCACGGCTCCGTCAGGAGTCCGCGCCCGGCCTGTCCACGAGTTCGATCTGGTCCACCGCGTTGCACCAGCGGCAGCGGACCGACTCGATGGTCTCATTGACCACCTCGCGCTCCTCGACCTTCGGCTCCCCGGCGAGGTCCAAGTGGACGTACTCCACGACCTTCGACGAACGGGTGACGTCGAACCGCGTGAGGTTGCCGCACAGGGTGCAGCGCCACCGGGTGGTGTCGGTCGGCAGGGGAACCGTCATCAGGCCGCTCTCTCCTTCATGGTCCATTCAATCAAAAGCCGCCCGCACGACCCGGCGGACTGCGCAGCTCGTAACCCTACGGCCTGCCACCGCTCCAAGTGGGTCGGGTTGGGTCATGCTCGGTCGCATGATCGTAAGGTGGAACGCCCTGCGCGAGGCCTCCCGGGGCCCGGTGGTCACGCACGCGCTGATCGCCGCGTGCTGCGTGGTGTTCCTGCTCGGCCCGGCCTCGGGCCTCAACCCGGGCTATGGAACGGGCGAGGAGCTGCTGGCCTCGGGGACGGCGTACTTCCGGCGCTGGGGCGTGGTCCCCGACGAACTGTTCACGGGGGCCCACCGCGCCCTGCTGACGCCGTTGACGGCGCTGTTCGTCCACGGCAGCTGGCTGCACCTGCTGGGGAACATGCTCTTCCTCTATGTCTTCGGCGCGATGACCGAGGAGCGGATGGGCCGCACGGAGTTCCTCTGCTTCTACGTCTGTACGGGCTACCTGGCCCTGGCCGCGTACGCGGCGGCCAACGCCTCCTCGGACCAGACGCTGGTCGGCGCGTCCGGGGCGATCTCGGCGGTCCTGGGCGCCTTCCTGTGCCTGTTCCCCAGGGCCCGGGTGACGAGCCTGTTCCCGTTCCTCTTCTTCCTGCCGCTGCGCTTCCCGGCGTGGATCGTCCTGCTCTTCTGGTTCGGCCTCCAGTGGCTGGCCGCGCACCGCGCGGGCAGTGGTCCGGGTGTCGCCTATCTGGCCCACGTGGTGGGCTTCTCGCTCGGGTTCCTCTACGCGTGGGTGCGCTACCGGCGTACGACTAGAGTGAGACGACCAGCGACGGCCAGCGAGGGAGACAGCCAACCGTGATCACCGCGATCGTGCTCATCAAGACCAGCGTGGACCGCATTCCTGAGATCGCCGAGTCCATCGCCGCGCTGGACAGCGTCAGCGAGGTCTACTCCGTCACCGGTACGTACGACCTGATCGCGCTCGTCCGCGTCGCCCGCCACGAAACCCTGGCGGACATCATCCCCGGCCGCATCAGCAAGATCCCGGGCGTCGAGGTGACGGACACCCACGTGGCGTTCCGTACGTACTCCCAGCACGACCTGGAAGCGGCCTTCGCCATCGGCCTGGACGCGTAGCGGACCGGGCCTACAGGCCCGGCAGACTCTCGCCGGGGGCCGCCGGACGGCCTTCGGACAGCCGGAACAGGTAGCCGCGCAGGTGGTCTTCGAGGCCGCCGTCGATGTGGGCGACGTAGTCGCGCGCCCCGGCGGCCGCCTCGCGCTCCTGGGCCTCCCCGGACGCCGACCACGTACGGTCCAGGGCTACG
Organism: Streptomyces sp. NPDC037242; assembly: GCF_055604165.1. NCBI lineage: Bacteria > Bacillati > Actinomycetota > Actinomycetes > Kitasatosporales > Streptomycetaceae > Streptomyces > Streptomyces sp. NPDC037242. Next base: position 128,298 of record NZ_JBVJUY010000013.1, on the reverse strand, counting down.
GCCCACTCGCGCACCCGGCCGCGGTCCCGCCACCAGGCGCGGACCAGCTCGGGGGTCCAGTGGTCGTCACCGTCGCAGGCGTAGCCCACCATCGGGTCCTGGGCGGCCGCGCCGAGGACCGCGAGCGTCTCGTGCGCGTCGCGGGGCTGGCGGTAGACGAACTCCTCGCCCCACTCGTCGTCGTAGAGGACGTTGGCGGGCGCGATCAGCCGGCCCATCCAGCAGCTGTCGGTCCCGGAGCCGTAGAAGGGGCCCGGGACATTGCGCCAGTTGCGCCCGTCCCACCGGTCCTGCCTGGTGTTCCAGTACCCGCCGTTGGCCGGATCAGGCCGCCACGTACCGCCGTCCGGGGTGGGCAGCGGTCCGGTCCGCGCCGCGCGGGCTGTGGGTATCGGGTCCCAGTACGTCATGGCCAGACCCTGTCACACGGCCGGGACGCAGCGGCCCTCTTCGGTGCGGTACTGCCACTTGGCACCGTCCTGGACGAGCTCGCGCACGGCGCGGACGAAGCGCTCGACGTGCTCGTCGGGCGTGCCCGCGCCGAAGCTGACGCGGATGGCGTTCAGGGAGCGCTCGCCCGGGGCGGCCTCCGGGGCCCCGCACTCGCCCTGGGCCTGCGGCTCGCTGCCCAGCAGGGTGCGGACCAGCGGGTGGGCGCAGAACAGCCCGTCGCGCACGCCGATCCCGTACTCGGCCGACAGCGCGGCGGCGAAGTGCGAGCTGTTCCAGCCGTCGACGACGAAGGAGATGACGCCGACGCGCGGGGCGTCGTCGCCGAACAGGGAGAGGATCCGGACCGCCGGGACCTCTGCCAGGCCCTCGCGGACCTTGGCGATGAGCTGCTGCTCGCGGGAGACCAGGGTGTCGAAGCCGGCCTCGGTGAGCGCCTTGCACGCGGAGGCGATCGAGTACACGCCGATGACGTTCGGGGAGCCGGCCTCGTGCCGCGCGGCGGTGGTGTGCCACTCGACGTCCACCCCGCCGTCCTCGCGGCGGGCGACCTTGCGGGAGGCTCCGCCGCCGGCCAGGTAGGGCTCGGCCTGCTGGAGCCAGTCCGCACGGCCGGCCAGCACGCCCGAGCCGAAGGGGGCGTACAGCTTGTGCCCGGAGAAGGCGACCCAGTCCACGTCGAGGTCCTGCACCGAGACGGGGTGGTGCGGGGCCAGCTGGGCGGCGTCCAGGACGATGCGCGCGCCGTGGGCGTGCGCCGCGGCGGCGAGCTCCTTCACCGGCCACAGCTCACCGGTGACGTTGGACGCGCCGGTCACGCAGACCAGCGCCGGGCCGTAGGGCTCTCGGTCGGCGAGCGCCCGCTCCAGGGTGGCGACGGCCTCGTCCGGGGTGCGGGGGGCGTTGAGGTAGGTGACCTGCGCGTTCGTCCAGGGCAGCAGCGAGGCGTGGTGCTCGGTCTCGAAGACGAAGACCTGGCAGCCGGCCGGGAGCACGGCGGCGAGGAGGTTCAGGGAGTCGGTGGTGGACCGGGTGAAGACCACCTGGTCGGCGGGCCGGCAGTCGAGGAACCCGGCGACCGTGGCCCGGCTCTGCTCGAAGAGGTCGGTGGAGAGCTGCGAGAGGTAGCCGGCGCCGCGGTGCACGCTGCCGTAGTACGGGGCGTACGCGGCGACGTCGTCCCAGACGCGCTGCAGGGCCGGGGCGCTGGCCGCGTAGTCGAGGGCGGCGTAGGTGACCTCGCCGCCGGTGACGAGCGGGACGGTGACGTCACGGCCGAGGACCGGCAGCGGCGCCGCGCAGGCGGGGTCGGCCTCGGCGGCGACGACGGAGCTGGTGGCGGCGTTCAGGAATGCGGACATGGCGGTATCTCCCGGCAGGCAGGGCTGAATGGCTTCGAAAGTGCCCGTACGCGGGTACGGCGCTACGGCCGTCCGGGGTACGGGAAAGTCCTCGGAAACGAACGGGGGTACACGAAAGTGACCCTGTTCCGAGGGTTGAAGTGGGGGCGGAGTCGCCCTATCGCATTCGCTTGCTCACGGAAAGAACTCCTCGAGAGACCAGGACCCCTGGTGTCGAGGGATCCGCGCTTGCCGTAGACCTCGCTGCCTACGACCTGGTCATCACCCGGGGCACCCCGCCACGGAAGGAGGGTTGCCGGACAGCAAGCCGGGGCCAAAACGCTGTCACTCGTGACCTGCTGAGCATCCTGCCACAAGATCCCCCCGGCGCAAGACCCCGGTCCACATTCCGGACCGGGATCTTGGCCGAAAATGATCAGCGGTTACTGGCCTGCACCCATCGGGTGAGCGCCGCCTGGGCCGCGCCCGAGTCGATGGCCTCGGCCGCCCGGGCCATGCCGGCCCGCAGTTCCTCCTCCAGCGTGCCCGTACCGGGGTCCAGGGCCACCAGCGCGGCCGCCGAGTTCAGCAGCACGGCGTCGCGGACCGGGCCCGTCTCGCCGGCCAGCAGTCGGCGGGCGACGTCCGCGTTGTACGAGGGGTCCCCGCCCTCCAGCGCGGAGACGTCGACCAGCGAGATGCCCACGTCACGGGGGTCGAAGGTCTGCTCCGCGACCTTGCCGTCGCGGACCCACCACACCCGCGAGGTCGCGGTCGTGGTCAGCTCGTCCAGGCCGTCGTCGCCGCGGAAGACCAGCGCGGAGGAGCCCCGTTCGGCCAGCACGCCCGCCATGATGGGCGCGATCCGGGCGTCGGCCACACCGGTCGCCTGCGCCCGCACACGGGCCGGATTGGTCAGCGGGCCGAGGAAGTTGAAGGTGGTGCGGATGCCCAGCTCCTTGCGGGCCGCCGCCACGTGGCGCAGCGCCGGGTGGAACTTGACGGCGAAGCAGAAGGTGATCCCGGCCTCCTCCACGACCTCCACCACCCGCTGCGGGGTGAGGTCGAGGTTCACCCCGAGCTTCTCCAGGACGTCCGAGGAGCCGCTCGCGGAGGACGCGGCCCGGTTGCCGTGCTTGACCACCTTGGCACCAGTACCGGCCACCACGACGGCCGACATCGTGGAGATGTTCACCGTCTTGGCCCCGTCGCCGCCGGTGCCGACGATGTCCACCGTCCGGCCCGGCACCTGGATCAGGTTGGCGTGTTCGTACATGGTGCGCACCAGGCCGGTGATCTCCGCGACCGTCTCGCCCTTGGCCCGCAGCGCGACCACGAAGCCGGCGATCTGGGCGTCGGTGGCCTCCCCGCGCATGATCCGGTCCATGGCCCAGGCCGTGTCGTCGGCGTGCAGGTCCTGGCCGCTCAGCAGGGCGTCGAGGACGCCCGGCCAGCCACGGGCCGCCACGCTGTCGCCGCCTGCCGGGGTCACAACGTTCATGGTCCGCTCCTGCTGCTGGTGGGCCGCCCCCGTGCTAGCCGCCCGCGTCGATAGGGAAGGGTCTCAGCCTATCCAGCGCAGGTGAACGGCAAAGAGCCCCGTCCAATGATTGGACGGGGCTCTCGCCGTGGCGACACCAGGACTGACCTAAATCAGTCCCTCATGCGGTCAAGCCGTGCGGGGATCAGTGGTGGCCGTGGCCGCTCTGGATCTCCTTGTACTCCTCCACCGTGGGCTTCGGAATCTGGTTGTCCTCGCCGAAGTAGCCCTTGCTCAGCTTCGCGCGGAGCTTCTCGGTGAGCTTCACCTTGCGCTCGACACCGTTCTCGTCGACCGTCGGGCCGATCTCGACCGGCTTGTACTGCTCGTACGAGGTGAGCGTGTGCAGCTTGCCCTGCGAGAGCGGCTCGTGGATCTCGACGAACTCACCGTGCGGCAGGCGCTTGATGATGCCGGTCTCGCGACCGTGCAGCACCTTGTCCCGGTCCCGGCGCTGGAGGCCGAGGCAGATCCGCTTGGTGACGATGAACGCGATGACCGGAAGGACGAAGAATCCGATCCGGGCGAACCAGGTGATCGATTCGATCGACATGTGGAAGTACTGCGCGAACATGTCGTTTCCACCGGCGATCAGCAGAACGACGTACCACGTCAGCCAGGCCACACCGAAGCCGGTCCGGGTCGGGACGTTGCGCGGGCGGTCCAGGATGTGGTGCTCGCGCTTGTCCCCGGTGACCCAGGACTCGATGAACGGGTAGACCGCGATGGCGACCAGGACCAGCGGGAAGATGATCAGCGGGACGAACACACCCAGGACGAGGGTGTGGCCCCACAGGTTGATCTCCCAGCCCGGCATGGCACGGATGAGGCCCTCGGAGAAGCCCATGTACCAGTCGGGCTGCGCACCGGTGGACACGTGGTCCGGGCGGTACGGGCCGAGCGCCCAGATCGGGTTGATCGACGCGATGGCCGAGATGGCCGCGATGACACCGAAGACCAGGAAGAAGAAGCCTCCGGCCTTGGCCATGTAGACCGGCAGCAGCGGCATGCCGACGACGTTCTTCTCGGTCTTGCCGGGACCCGCGTACTGGGTGTGCTTGTGGTACACGACGAGGATCAGGTGGGCCACGATCAGGCCCATCATGATGCCCGGCAGCAGCAGGATGTGCACCGAGTAGAAGCGCGCGACGAAGTCGCCGCCCGGGAACTCGCCGCCGAAGAGGAAGAACGACAGGTACGTGCCGACGACCGGCACGGACAGGACCGCGCCCTCCATGAAGCGGACACCGGTGCCCGAGAGCAGGTCGTCCGGCAGGGAGTAACCGGTGAAACCGGTGAACATGCCGAGGACCAGCAGCAGGAAGCCGAAGATCCAGTTGACCTCGCGCGGCTTGCGGAACGCACCCGTGAAGAACACGCGCATCATGTGCACGAGCATCGCGGCGACGAAGATCAGCGCCGACCAGTGGTGGATCTGCCGGATGAGCAGACCGCCGCGGACGTCGAAGCTGATGTCGAGCGTCGAGGCGAAGGCCTCGGACATCGTGACGCCCTGCATCGGGACGTACGAGCCGTGGTACACGACCTCGTTCATGCTCGGGTGGAAGAACAGCGTCAGGTACACACCCGTGAGGATGAGGATCGTGAAGCTGTAGAGGCAGATCTCACCCAGCATGAAGGACCAGTGGTCCGGGAAGATCTTGCGCATGTTCGCCTTGGCGAGGGTGTAGATGCCCAGGCGGCCGTCCGCCCAGTCAGCTACCCGCTCGCCGGCAGGCGCTTTGCGTTCAGTGTCAGTGGCAGTGCTCATCCGCGCTCCCAGAAAGCAGGGCCGACGGGCTCTTCGAAGTCGCCGAGCGCCTCGAGGAAGCCTTCGTCATTGACGCCGATCCGCAGCTGCGGAAGCGCGTGACCAGCCGGGCCGAAGATGACTCGGGCGCCGTCGGAGAGGTCGAAGGTGGACTGGTGGCACGGGCAGAGCACGTGGTGCGTCTGCTGCTCGTACAGGCTGATCGGGCAGCCGACGTGGGTGCAGATCTTGGAGTAGGCCACGATGCCCTCGTGGGACCACTCCAGCTCCTGCTTGTCCTTGATGTCCTCCGGCTTGATCCGGACGATCATCAGGGCGGCCTTGGCGATCTGGACCTGGAAGTCGTGCTGGTGCTCTTCCAGGCCTTCCGGCATGGCGAAGGTCAGCGAACCGACGATGACGTCCTCGGGACGCAGCGGCTCCATCGTGTTCTGGTTGATGAGCAGCTTGCCCTTGGCCCAGATGGTCTTGCGGAGCTTGTCCTCGGGCAGCGGGCCCAGGTCGCGCAGGATCACGACGGCGGACAGCGGCAGCAGGGCCAGCGCGCCGAGCATCGTGTTGCGCAGCAGGGGACGACGGGCGATGGCGGACTCGTCCGTGCCATCGGCGAAGTCCTGCATGACCTTGGCCCGGACGTCGGCCGGAGCCGCGATCTCGTGGCGCTCGTCGGCGATCTCCTCGTCGGACATCAGGGTGCGGGCCCAGTGGACCGCGCCCGCGCCGATGCAGAAGAGGGCCGCGCCCAGGGTGATGCCCAGGGCGAAGTTGAGCGCGCTCACCTTCCCGATCGGGAAGATGTAGACGATCTTGTCGACCGGGATGCTCACGTAGGAGGCGATGAAGCCGATCGTGGCCAGCATCGACAGCGTGAACAGCATCGCGACCGTGCGCTCGGAACGCTTGGCCGCCCGCTCGTCGATGTCCTGGATGCGAGGCTTGTGGACCGGCAGGCCCGGGTCGGCGAACGGGTCGTCCGCGACCGCTACACCACCGTGGTGCGCGTCGCCCTGCTCGCTCGGCAGGTGCTTCTCTTCGGGAATGTCTTGGCTACTCATGACTTCTTGGCCTTAGCGGTGTGGGCCGCGACCCAGACGGCGACAGCGATCAACGCACCCAGACCGAAGATCCAGCCGAACAGACCCTCGGAGACGGGGCCGAGGCCACCGAGCTTGAGGCCACCGGGGCTGGTCGACTTCTCGCCGTTCACGGTCTGGAGGTACGCGATGATGTCCTTCTTCTGCTTCTCCGGCATGGTGCTGTCCGGGAAGGAGGGCATGTTCTGCGGGCCGGTGAGCATGGCCTCGTAGATGTGCTTCGGCTCGACGCCCTCGAGGTTGGGGGCGTACTTGCCGTTCGTCAGCGCGCCGCCCTCACCAGTGAAGTTGTGGCACTGCGCGCAGTTGTTGCGGAACAGCTCACCACCCTTGGCGATGTCGGCACCCGCCGGGTCGTACTGCTTCTCGGTCGGCGTGATGGGGCCGGCGCCGAGGGAGGCGATGTACGCGGCGAGCTGGTCGATCTGCGCCTGGGTGTAGATGTTGCGCTTCTTCGGCACCTGGGCGCCGGGCTGCTGGGCCGGCATGCGGCCCGTGCTCACCTGGAAGTCGACGGCCGCGGAGCCGACGCCGACCAGGCTCGGGCCGTCAGAGGAACCCTGACCGCCGGTTCCGTGGCAGCTTGCGCAGCCCACGGCGTAGAGCTTCTTGCCCTCCTCGATGGCGAGGGACTGGGCGGTTTCATCGGCCTGCGCCTTGCCCGCGGGGGCGAAGGCGGCGTAAAGCCCCCCAGTGGCCGCCAGCGCGAGGAGTAGAACGACGACCGCCGCCAGCGGATGGCGTCGTCGTGAGGAGAGCTTTTTCACGGATTACCCCGGTGTCAGGATCTTCTGCGTCGGTGTGTCTGGACGGAGTGCCGGGTCGGGCCCGGCAAACGGGTTCGCTACTTGATCAGGTAGATCGTCGCGAAGAGGCCGATCCAGACGACATCGACGAAGTGCCAGTAGTAGGACACGACGATGGCCGACGTGGCCTGTTCGTGGGTGAACCTCTTGGCCGCGTACGTCCGGCCGAGGACCAGCAGGAAGGCGATGAGACCGCCCGTCACGTGCAGACCGTGGAAGCCGGTGGTCAGGTAGAACACCGAGCCGTACGGATCGGACGAGAGGCTCATGCCCTCGTGCTTGACCAGCTCGGTGTACTCGAACACCTGGCCGCCAATGAAGATCGCACCCATGACGAACGTGATGATGAACCACGTCCTGAGCTTCTTCACGTCACCGCGCTCGGCTGCGAATACGCCGAGCTGGCAGGTGAGCGAGGAGAGCACCAGGATCGTCGTGTTCGTCGCCGAGAAGGGCAGATTCAGGAAGGAAGCCTGTTCTGACCAGTACTCGGCACCCATCACGGATCGCAGGGTGAAGTACATCGCGAAGAGGGCCGCGAAGAACATCAGCTCGGAACTCAACCAGATGATGGTTCCGACGCTGACGAGGTTCGGCCGGTTGACCGTCGGGTGCGCGTGCCCGGTATCTACTGTCGTTGCTGTCGCCACGACCGACATTATGTCGGTCGCTTATCCCGCCCTCACCCCGGGGGGTGCCGTTCGGAGTGTCAGGGGCGTGTGCAAGGCCCGAACGGCCCATCAGATCGCCCTCCGGGAGCGGCTGGGAACTCTGCGGGAAGTCTGCGGGCGAGGCTGTCCGAACCGATGTTGACACGGGGTCGGACGGAGTAGCATCCCGCGCATCATCAGCGTTTTTCGCGGATACGTGGAGGAACGAAATGCGGGCGACTGCGCGGGTTCTGGTCTACAGCGACGACGCGGGCACCCGGGAGCAGGTACGACTGGCGGCCGGGCGCAGGCCGGCCGCGGACCTGCCGCCCGTGGAGTTCCTGGAGTGCGCCACGCTGCCGGCTGTCCTGACGGAACTGGATGCGGGCGGGATCGACGTCTGCGTGCTGGACGGCGAGGCGGCCCCGGCCGGGGGCATGGGCGTGGCGCGGCAGATCAAGGACGAGGTCTTCAACTGCCCGCCGGTGCTGCTCCTCATGGGGCGGCCCCAGGACGCCTGGCTGGCCACGTGGAGCCGTGCGGACGCCGCCGTCACCCTTCCGGTGGATCCTGTGGAGTTCGCGGCCGCCCTGGCGGGTCTGCTGCGCGCCCGGCTGTCCTCCTCGGCCGCGTAGGGGTATCTGGCGGACGTCCGCGGCGTCACGGACACCCGCCAGACGCCCCCTGGCCGCTCTGCCTGCGCGCGGCGGCGCGCGGGAGCCCGTAATGGACTCCCGCGCGCCGGTGGGCGGTCGTACGGGCCTCCGCGGCCCGGGCCGGGGTCTGCCCGGCCCTCGCGGCCGCCAGGGGCTCAGACCTGCGGGCGCAGGCGCGCCTGGTCGATGGGGCTGCGGCCCTCCTGGGTGCCCTTGAGGAGGGCGCTGCCCTCGCGCCAGTCCTTCCAGTCGACGTTCCAGTCGCCGTAGCCGTTGCCGAAGTTGTCCATGTCGTCGCCGATGCTGTTGATCACTCTGACGATGTCGCCCTCGGTGATGTTCTCGTAGAACCAGGCGGCGTTGCCGGTGCTCATGCCGGTGCAGCCGTGGCTGACGTTCTCGTAGCCGTGGGAGCCGATGGACCACGGTGCGGCGTGGACGTATTCACCACTCCAGGTGACACGGGTCGCGTAGTAGACGGGCAGGTTGTAGTACTCGCTGCCGCCGATGCCGACCGTGTCGCCGCGCATCTGGACGTAGTACTGCTTGCCGAGCACGACCTTGACGCCGTTGCGGGTGGAGAAGCCCGGCTTTCCAGTGGTCACCGGGATGGTGTTGATCACTTCTCCGTTGCGCCTGAAGGTGAGGTAGTGCGAGGAGGCGTCGGTGGTGACCTCGACGCGGTCGCCGATCTCCAGCTTGAGCGGCTTTGCAGCGGCTCCGTGGAGGTCGTCGCCGATTTTGATGCCCTCCAGGTTGCTCCGTACGGAGACCTCGGTGTTGGCGGGCCAGTAGTCCTTGGGCCGGTAGTGGAGCGTCTTGTCGTCCACCCAGTACCAGGCGCCCTCGACTCCGGGCGGGGCGGTGACGATCAGGCCCCGCTCGATGACGGCTCGGGCCGCTTTGTCCTTCACCGGCTCGTTGAGTTCGGCCGTGAGGGGCTGTCCGACGCCGTATTTGCCCTCGTCGGGGCCGAATTCGACCTTGAGGACCTTCTTGGCCGGGGTGGTGTCGAAAGTCAGCGTGCGCTGCCCTGGGGCGCCCCGCTGGTCCTCCGTGCCCACGACGACCGTGTAGCGGACGCCCGCGGCCATCGGGACGGTGCTGTGCCAGCGGTCGCCCGCTGCCGACAGCTCGCCGGCCAGGCGGCGGCCGTGGCTGTCCACGGCGCTGACGTCGGTGATCCGGCCGTCGCCGCTCTTGGCGGTCACTTCCAGGGGTTTGTCGGGGTCGACGGGGCGGCTGCCGGAGGCCTGGTTGAAGGCGACTTGATCGCCCGCGTCGTACGGGCGGGCAGACAGCGGGTTGTCGCCGGACCCGCATGCGGTGGCGCCGGCCCCGAGGGACGCGACCAGCAGGGAGCAGCTGAGTACCGTCCAAAGACGCGGTGAGTGCTTCATGGAGCCAACGCTATGAAGATATGACAATTACGGCGCGCGGGATGACTGCAAACGAGGGGCCCGGACCCCTCTGTCCGAGGTGTCCGGGCCCCAAGTGCCTGGCGGCGCCGCCGCTCAAGGCGCGGCGCGTGGTGCGGCTACTGGTTCTGGTTCTCGCCGCGGTAGTACTCGTACACCCAGCCCCACAGGCCGATCAGGATGACCGGAGCCGAGAAGTACATCAGCCACCATCCGAAGACGACGCCCATGAAGGCGAGCGCGCCACCGATGGCCAGCGAGAGCGGCTGCCAGCTGTGCGGGGCGAAGAACCCCAGCTCGCCCGCCTCGTCGGCGACGTCGGCCTCCTTGTTGTCCTGGGCCATCTCGTCCACGCGCTTGGCCGTGAAGGCCAGGTAGTAGCCGATCATGACGCTCAGGCCGAAGGCCAGGAAGAGCGCGGTGGTGCCTACGGGCTCCTTCGACCACACGCCGTACACGACGGCCATGATCAGGATGAAGAAGGAGAGCCAGAGGAACATCTTGCCCTGGATCTTCACTTGCCGGCCTCCTTGCCACCGGTGACTGCCTTGGTGGCCACGCTGTGGTCCTCAAGGTGGTCGAGGGCCGCGATCTCCGGGTGGTGCAGGTCGAACGCCGGGGATTCGGAACGGATCCGCGGCAGGGTGAGGAAGTTGTGCCGCGGCGGCGGGCAGGAAGTCGCCCACTCCAGCGAACGGCCGTAGCCCCACGGGTCGTCGACCTCGATCTTCTTGCCGTACTTCGCCGTCTTCCAGACGTTGTACATGAAGGGCAGCATCGACAGGCCCAGCAGGAACGAGCTGATCGTCGAGATCGTGTTCAGCAGGGTGAAGCCGTCGGCCGCGAGGTAGTCCGCGTAACGACGCGGCATGCCCTCGGCGCCCAGCCAGTGCTGCACCAGGAACGTGCCGTGGAAGCCCACGAACAGCGTCCAGAAGGTGATCTTGCCGAGGCGCTCGTCCAGCATCTTGCCCGTGAACTTCGGCCACCAGAAGTGGAAGCCGGAGAACATCGCGAAGACCACGGTGCCGAAGATGACGTAGTGGAAGTGCGCGACGACGAAGTACGAGTCGGAGACGTGGAAGTCCATCGGGGGCGAGGCCAGGATGACGCCGGTCAGGCCACCGAAGGTGAAGGTGACCAGGAAGCCGACGGCCCAGAGCATCGGGGTCTCGAAGGACAGCGAGCCCTTCCACATGGTGCCGATCCAGTTGAAGAACTTCACACCGGTCGGTACCGCGATCAGGAAGGTCATGAAGGAGAAGAACGGCAGCAGCACACCGCCGGTGACGTACATGTGGTGGGCCCACACGGTCACCGAGAGACCGGCGATCGAGATCGTCGCCGCGATCAGACCGATGTAACCGAACATCGGCTTGCGGGAGAAGACCGGGATGACCTCGGAAATGATTCCGAAGAACGGCAGCGCGATGATGTACACCTCTGGGTGTCCGAAGAACCAGAAGAGGTGTTGCCACAGCAAGGCGCCGCCGTTGGCCGAGTCGAACACATGCGCACCGAACTTGCGGTCGGCCTCCAGCGCGAACAGCGCGGCGGCCAGCACCGGGAAGGCGAGCAGGACCAGGACACCGGTCAGCAGCACGTTCCAGGTGAAGATCGGCATGCGGAACATCGTCATGCCGGGGGCGCGCATGCAGATGATCGTGGTGATGAAGTTGACCGAACCGAGGATCGTGCCGAAGCCGGAGAAGGCCAGACCCATGATCCACATGTCGGCGCCGATGCCCGGCGAGCGGACGGCGTCCGACAGCGGGGAGTAGGCGAACCAGCCGAAGTCGGCGGCACCCGAGGGGGTGACGAAGCCGGCCACCGCGATGGTCGAGCCGAAGAGGTACAGCCAGTACGCGAACATGTTCAGCCGCGGGAACGCCACGTCGGGCGCGCCGATCTGCAGCGGCATGATCCAGTTCGCGAAGCCGGCGAACAGCGGGGTGGCGAACATCAGCAGCATGATCGTGCCATGCATGGTGAAGGCCTGGTTGAACTGTTCGTTCGACATGATCTGCGTGCCCGGACGGGCCAGCTCGGCGCGCATGAACAGCGCCATGATCCCGCCGATGATGAAGAACACGAACGATGTGACCAGGTACATCGTGCCGATGGTCTTGTGGTCGGTCGTGGTAAGCCACTTCACGACCACGTTGCCCGGCTGCTTGCGCCGCACCGGCAGCTCGTTCTCATACGAGTCGGCGGCGGCACCCTGGGATTCGTTGAGGATGCTCACAGTTTGTTCACTTCCGCATTCCGGGCCGGTTCGGTCTGCTTGATGCCGGCCGGGAGGTAGCCGGTCTGCCCCTTCGCGGCCAGCTCCTTGAGGTGCGCGCGGTACTCCTCCGGCGAGACGACCTTCACGTTGAAGAGCATCCGGGAGTGGTCCACGCCGCACAGCTCGGCGCACTTGCCCATGAAGACGCCTTCTTCGGACGGTGTGACCTCGAAGACGTTGGTGTGGCCCGGGATGACGTCCTGCTTGAACAGGAAGGGGACCACCCAGAAGGAGTGGATGACGTCGTTGGACGACAGGATGAAGCGGACCTTCTCGCCCTTGGGCAGGTAGAGGGTCGGTCCGGGCCAGCCCTTCTCCTCGTTCCGGTCACTGGGGACGCCCTTGGTGTAGACGCCTTCGGCGCCCTTGGGGAAGTCCTTGGTGTAACGGTCCGGGATGGCGGCGAGCTCCTTGGGAACCTCGCTGCCCTTGGGGCTGGCCATGTCCCCGTCGACGTTCTCGATGTAGTTGAAGCCCCAGCTCCACTGGTAGCCGACCACGTTGATCGTGTGTGCCGGCTTGTCGGAGAGGGCGAGCAGCTTCGACTCGTCACGCGCGGTGAAGTAGAAGAGCACCGAGACGATGATGAGCGGGACCACGGTGTACAGCGCCTCGATGGGCATGTTGTACCGGGTCTGCGGGGGAACCTCGACCTTGGTCCGGCTGCGCCGGTGGAAGATGACGCTCCACATGATCAGGCCCCACACGAGGATGCCGGTGATCAGAGCGGCGGCCCACGACCCCTGCCACAGGGAGAGGATGCGAGGCGCCTCCTCCGTGACCGGGCGGGGCAATCCGAGGCGGGGGAAACTTTCCCAGTTGTACGAGCAACCAGTGGCGGTCGCCAGGACCACGCCCGCAGTCAGCGCCTGCAGCAGCTTCCGCCGCATCGGGCGCCGCGGCGAGCGGTCGGAGCCGTAGGGACTCACGTAGCGCCTTCCCGAGAGTCTCGGCCCGCGCGGCCGGCCGCGGCCGCATTCGGGTCGGTCGCCGGCCCTGACGCAGGCAGGGGTTTGGATGTTTATGCGGACCAAACCCTACTGGACGCTATTTGGGGTCGCGCGGGGAGGGTGCCCAACGCGCCGCTACTGCCCCCGAAGGGATGGATCCGCCGTACGGGGGACGGCCCCGGCACCCCCGAATGGCGGGCTCCGGAACACATCTGACGGCGCCTGACCTCGGGCGGACCGGGATGCGGAGCCGCCCGCCCGCCGACCGCCGCCCCTCAAGGGCGTACTGCGCGCGGCTCCTGCCCTACGGTGACCGGATGCCGTACTTCGACACCGCGTCCGCCGCCCCCCTGCACCCCGTGGCCCGGCAGGCGTTGCAGGCCTCGCTCGACGAGGGCTGGGCCGACCCGGCCCGGCTGTACCGGGAGGGGCGCCGGGCCCGGCTGCTGTTGGACGCGGCGCGGGAGGCCGCGGCGGAGGCGGTCGGGTGCCGCCCCGACGAGCTCGTGTTCACCCCTTCGGGGACGCACGCGGTTCACACCGGCATCGCGGGGGTCCTCGCCGGACGACGGCGTGTCGGCGGGCATCTGGTCGTATCGGCCGTCGAGCACAGTTCCGTTCTGCATGCGGCGGAGCTCCACCAAGCGGGTGGCGGGACCGTCACCGAGGTCGGCGTGGACCGCCTCGGCGCGGTCTCGGCCTCCGGGTACGCGCAGGCGGTGGGCCCCGCCACGGCGCTGGCCTGCCTCCAGTCGGCCAATCACGAGGTGGGCACCGTCCAGCCGGTGGCGGAGGTGGCCGAGGCCTGCGCGGCGGCCGGCGTGCCGTTGCTCGTGGACGCGGCGCAATCGCTGGGCTGGGGCCCGGTGGAGGGGGCGTGGTCGGCGCTGGCCGCCAGTGCGCACAAGTGGGGCGGACCGGCGGGGGTCGGCCTGCTGGCGGTGCGCAAGGGCGTCCGCTTCTCCCCCCAAGGCCCCGCCGATGAAAGGGAGTCGGGCCGCTCCCCCGGTTTCGTCAACCTCCCGGCGGTCGTCGCGGCGGCGGCCTCGCTGCGTGCGGTGCGGGCCGAGGCGGACGCGGAGGCGGCGCGGCTGCGGGTCCTGGTCGACCGGCTCCGGCGGCGGGTGGCGCGGCTGGTCCCGGACGTCGAGGTGGTGGGCGACCCGGACCGGCGGCTGCCGCACCTGGTCACCTTCTCCTGTCTCTACGTGGACGGGGAGACCCTGCTGCACGAGCTGGACCGGGCGGGCTACTCGGTCTCCTCCGGATCCTCCTGCACCAGCTCGACCCTGACGCCGTCGCACGTGCTGCGGGCGATGGGCGTGCTGTCTGAGGGGAACGTACGGGTGTCCCTGCCGGCCGGGACGACCGCGGCGGAGGTCAACGGGTTCCTGGAGGTGCTGCCGGGTGCGGTGGCCGGGGTGCGGGAGCAGTTGGGCGTCACGGAGCCGTCTGAGGTGGCGCCGGTGGCCGACGACCTGGAGCTGGACGCGCTCGGGCTGCGCTGTCCGCAGCCGGTGATCGAGCTGGCCCGCGCGATCGGGCAGGTGCCGGTCGGCGGTACCGTCACCGTCCTGTCGGACGACGAGGTGGCCCGGCTGGACATCCCCGCCTGGTGCGCGATGCGGGGCCACGCCTACCTCGGTGAGGTCCCCCGCTCGACGGGCTCGGCGTACACGGTCCGCCGCCTGCGCTGACCGCGCGGGCGGCCCCCCTGGGGATCCGCCCCGAACGCCGGCGGCCCCGCCGGCGTTCGGGCTGCGGCGGTCAGGCCGCGAGGTGGGAGCGGACCTCGGCCGCGGCGGCTTCGCCGTAGGCCTTCGTGAAGCGCTCCATGAAGTGCGCACGGGCCAGGGTGTACTCCTGCGTGCCCAGGGTCTCGATGACCAGCGTCGCCAGCATGCAGCCCAGCTGCGCGGAGCGCTCCAGGCCGACGCCCCAGCCCAGCCCGGTCAGGAAGCCCGCGCGGAACGCGTCGCCGACGCCCGTCGGGTCGACCTTCGCCATCTCGTCGGGGCAGCCGACCAGCAGCGGCTCCTCGCCGACCCGCTCGATGCGCACGCCCTGCGAGCCCAGCGTGGTGACCCGGGTGCCGACCTTGGCGAGGATCTCCTCGTCGGTCCAGCCGGACTTCGACTCGATGAGGCCCTTCTCGTACTCGTTGGAGAAGAGGTACGTCGCACCCTCCATCAGGGTGCGGATGTTCTCGCCGTCCATCCGGGCGATCTGCTGCGAGAAGTCCGCGGCGAAGGGGATCCCGCGCGTGCGGCACTCCTCCGTGTGGCGGAGCATCGCCTCGGGGTCGT
This sequence comes from Streptomyces sp. NPDC037242, assembly GCF_055604165.1. Lineage (NCBI taxonomy): Bacteria > Bacillati > Actinomycetota > Actinomycetes > Kitasatosporales > Streptomycetaceae > Streptomyces > Streptomyces sp. NPDC037242. The sequence goes on along the minus strand of NZ_JBVJUY010000013.1, from coordinate 113,030 downwards.
CGGCACCGATGAGGACGAGGTCCAGCCCGCCCACCCGGTCGGCGACGGCCTTCAGCTCGATCTGCCGGGCCTCGCTCATCGCGCCGGTGTAGAAGGAGCCGATCTGGTTGTGGTCGGCGTCCGTGGTGCAGACGAACCGCGCGGTGTGCAGCACCTCGGAGATCCGGACGGACTCGGTGTCGACCCCGTGCCGGTCCAGCCAGGCGCGGTACTCGTCGAAGTCGGAGCCGGCCGCGCCGACCAGGATCGGGCGGGTGCCGAGCTGCCCCATGCCGAAGCAGATGTTCGGGCCGACCCCGCCCCGCCGTACGTCGAGGTTGTCGACGAGGAAGGAGAGCGAGACCGTGTGCAGCTGGTCCGCGACCAGCTGGTCGGCGAAGCGGCCCGGGAAGGTCATGAGGTGGTCGGTGGCGATGGAGCCGGTGACTGCGATGCGCACGGGGTGGATGCTCCTGCGGAGGGGGCTGGGGGGGACATTCAAAACTACCCGGTCGTCGGCCCGTGGCCGACCTGCCGAAACTACCCCGTAGTAGCTCTTTCTTACCGCAGCGTGGCGTGCCTAACGTGCCCCCATGACCTACACCGATGGCTTCGGGTACGCCGACAACGCCGCCGACGCGCGGCCCGGCTTCGCACGGCTCCTGGGCGACTGCGCCAGGATGGCCCCGCACTGGGCAGTCCCGGCGGACCCCCGTCCGGACCGGGTGGCGCCCTCGCAGATCCACGGGATCAGCGTCCCGCCGGCCTCGGCCCGCCTGATCGCCTCCACCGCCGAGTACGGCGACTAGACAGGGCGAACGGGCACCGCGGAACCGGATCGGCGTCTGTTCCGTCACACCGGCACCACGAAGACGTGGGCCGGGACGGGAAAAGGAGCGATGCGGTGACCAGCGAACAGCCCGACACCGACACACCCGACACATCACGCGCCACGCGGCGGCGGCCCGCCTGGGCCGTCGGCTCGATCGCCGCCGCCGTCCTGCTCGCAGGCGGCGGCACCGCGTACTGGGCGTCGACCGCCTACGGCGACGGCTCGTCGGGCGGTAGTCGTACGGGTGACAGCGCGGCCTCCGCGCCCCGCGTCGCCACCGGCCCGTCGGGCCCGGGCATCGCCCCCGGCGAGCCGGACCCCTCCGGCGGCCCGGTCACGTACAAGGCGGAGATCACGCTTCCGGAGGGCCCGGCCACCGCGCCCTCCTTCACGGCGGGCGGCGAGGTGGGCGCCGCCGAGGTGGCCCGGCTCGCGACGGCCCTCGGCATCTCCGGCGCCCCGCGGCTCACCGGCGACCTCTGGCAGGCCGGGGAGACCGCGGACGGCTCGGGCCCCCGGCTGACGGTGACCCGTACCGCGCCCGGCACCTGGAGCTTCTCCCGCTTCCAGGGGAACGGCGGCAACGACAACGGCGCCGGGGACAACTGCGTGCGCGGCAAGGACACCTGCGGCCCGGCCACCCTCCCCCAGAGCGACCAGGGAGCTCAGGGCAACCCGGGCAGCGCGAGCGGCGCGGGCAAGAGCGGCGAGCCGGTGACCGAGGAGGCCGCCAAGACCGCCGCGGCGCCCGTGCTCGCGGCGGCCGGCCAGAGCGGCGCCAAGCTGGACGCACACCTCACCCAGGGCTCGCTCCGCGTGGTCAGCGCCGACCCGGTGATCGGCGGGCTGCCCACGCAGGGCTGGTCCACCAGGGTCAGCGTCGGCGCGGACTCCCAGGTGGTGGCGGGCAGCGGCGAGCTGAAGGCCCCGGTACGGGCCGCCGAGCAGCCGGTGGTGGGCGCCGTCGAGGCACTGGCCCGGCTGAACGCGGCTTCGTCGGGGTCCGACGGGACGGGCCCCGGCCCGAGCGGCTGCGCGACCACCGTCCCGGTGTCCCCGGACAGCCCGGTCGGAGCAACGGACACGCTGCCGTGCAACCCGGAGCCGCGTCCGATGAAGCCCCCGCGGACCGAGACGGTACGGGCGGCCGTGCTCGGGCTGGTCCCCGGGACGGTCGACGGGACGCGGGGCCTGGTCCCGGCGTGGCTGTTCGAGGTGGCGGGCAAGAACGGCGGGCCCGGCCGCACGGTGACCCAGCCCGCGGCGGCCGGGGAGAGCGGCCCGACGCCCTCGAAGGGACGTACCGTGCCCGGATTCTCCTATGCCGAGGCCGACCGGAAGCTGACGGTGACGTTCTGGGGCGGCGTGTGCAGCACGTACGCGCTGGAGGCCCGCGAGGAGGCCGGATCCGTCATGGTCAAGATCACGGACACGCCGAACAAGCCGGACCAGGCCTGCATCATGCTCGCGCAGGAGATGTCGCTGACCGCCACGCTCCGGGAGCCGCTCGGCGACCGGAAGGTGATCGACGCGACGACGGGCAAGGCGCTGCCCCGGCAGTAGCAGCCGCCCGGCGCCACGCCCGCCGGCATCCGCACATGCGCGAGGGGGCCACCGGTCGAATCCGACCGGTGGCCCCCTCGCGTGGTCCTACAGGCTTAGCTGAAGGAGTCGCCGCAGGCGCAGGAGCCCGTGGCGTTGGGGTTGTCGATGGTGAAGCCCTGCTTCTCGATGGTGTCGACGAAGTCGATCGAGGCACCGTGGAGGTACGGGGAGCTCATGCGGTCCGTGACGACCTTGACGCCGTCGAAGTCCTTCACGACATCGCCGTCGAGGGAACGCTCGTCGAAGAAGAGCTGGTAGCGCAGGCCGGAGCAACCGCCGGGCTGGACGGCGACGCGCAGCGCCAGGTCCTCGCGGCCTTCCTGCTCCAGCAGGGTCCTGACCTTCTCGGCGGCGGCGTCGGACAGGAGGATGCCGTCGCTCACAGTGGTCTTTTCGTCCTGTACGGACATCTGCATTCACTCCCGAAGTGGGCGGCTCCCCGCGCGGGGGCAGGGAAACGTCGGACTCTTGCCGTCGGTGGCAACGAGCGGGACCGCGGATTCATTCCGGGACCCGACGCTTGTTTCAGATATTCATGCTCGCACACCCTCGCGGACCGGTGGTCCCGCGGACGAGCGGCTCGTGCGGCGCTAGGGCGCGCGGGCGAATTCGTCACATGGACACTATCGGCATCGTCAAAGTGACGTGAAGCAGCTATGATAGATAGCGTCAAATAGACGAGAAGTCGACGCGATGTCTCTCCCAGAAGTCCCTTGTCGCAGAACAGAAAGGGTGCGTGTCGTGACCACCGCCCAGCCTTTGGACGTCCAGCCGACGCCCCTTGCCCTGCTGCTGCTCGGCCGTGAGGCCGACCCCAAGAGCGAGCGCGGGGTGGAGTGCCCCGGCGACCTGCCCTCGCCGTCGGACCCGAACCTCGTGGCGCGCGCCCGCGCGGCCAAGGAGAAGCTCGGGGACAAGGTCTTCATCCTCGGCCACCACTACCAGCGCGACGAGGTCATCGAGTTCGCCGACGTCACCGGTGACTCGTTCAAGCTGGCCAAGGACGCGGCCGCCAAGCCGGAGGCCGAGTACATCGTCTTCTGCGGCGTGCACTTCATGGCCGAGTCCGCGGACATCCTGACCTCCGACGACCAGAAGGTCGTCCTGCCCGACCTCGCGGCCGGCTGCTCGATGGCCGACATGGCCACCGCCGAGCAGGTCGCCGAGTGCTGGGACGTGCTGACGGACGCCGGCATCGCCGGTACGACGGTCCCCGTCTCGTACATGAACTCCTCCGCCGACATCAAGGCCTTCACGGGCAAGCACGGCGGCACGATCTGCACCTCGTCCAACGCGAAGAAGGCCCTGGAGTGGGCCTTCGAGCAGGGCGAGAAGATCCTGTTCCTCCCGGACCAGCACCTGGGCCGCAACACCGCCGTCCGCGACATGGGCATGTCCCTGGACGACTGCGTGCTCTACAACCCGCACAAGCCGAACGGCGGCCTGACCGTCGAGCAGTTGCGGAACGCCAAGATGATCCTGTGGCGCGGGCACTGCTCGGTGCACGGGCGCTTCTCGGTCGACTCGGTCAACGACGTGCGCGCCCGGATCCCCGGTGTGAACGTCCTCGTCCACCCCGAGTGCAAGCACGAGGTCGTGGCGGCCGCGGACTACGTCGGCTCGACGGAGTACATCATCAAGGCGCTGGAGGCGGCCCCGGCCGGTTCCAAGTGGGCCATCGGCACCGAGCTGAACCTCGTCCGCCGCCTGGCGAATCGATTCGCCGCCGAGGACAAGGAAGTCGTCTTCCTCGACAAGACTGTCTGCTTCTGCTCGACGATGAACCGCATCGACCTCCCGCACCTCGTGTGGACCCTGGAATCGCTGGCCGAGGGCAACCTCGTCAACCAGATCCAGGTCGACAAGGAGACCGAGAGCTTCGCGAAGCTCGCGCTGGAGCGGATGCTCGCCCTGCCGTAGCGGTCGTACGCGGGCACCCGGCCACACGGGTACACACGCGCCTAGGGGGTGTCTGGCGGGTGTCCGTGGGGAAGGAGCGGCGTCCGGTGCGTGCTCTCGGCGTGCCGACCGGAAGCCCGCGTACTGGACGTACTCGGGCTTTCGGTCGGTGCGGCGAGAGCGCGTGCCGGGCGTCGCGACGCCACGGACACCCGTCAGACACCCCCTAGGGGGGGGGGGGGGGGGGGGGGGGGAGACTTCGCTTCTTCTTTGGGTGGGGAGGGGAGCAGGATGGCTTCC
>NZ_JBVJUY010000013.1:0-108405 GCF_055604165.1 Streptomyces sp. NPDC037242 | reverse complement strand
GGGAGAAGAGAGAAGGGGGGGGGGCCAAACCCAGGGCCCGGGGTGGGAAACAAAAACAACCCCCCCCCCCCCCCCCCCTGCCCCCCCCCCCCCCCTCCCCCCCCCCCAACCCCCCCCCTCCCCCCCCCCCCCCCCCCCCCCCCCCCCCTTCGCCTTGCCGGTGGGTCAGACCGTGACCGGGTCCTGCTCCGCCGGCTGCGACGGGACCACCATGAGGCGGGCCCGCTTCTTGACGCGGCGGCGCTCCTTGCGGAGCTCGACCATCGTGTAGAGCGTCGGCACCAGGAGCAGCGTCAGCAGGGTGGAGCTGATCAGGCCGCCGATGACCACGACCGCGAGCGGCTGCGAGATGAAGCCGCCCTCGCCCGTGACGCCCAGCGCCATGGGCAGCAGCGCGAAGATCGTCGCCAGGGCCGTCATCAGGATCGGGCGCAGCCGGTGCCGACCGCCCTCGATGACCGCCTCCACGACGCCCAGCCCCTGGGCGCGGTACTGGTTGACCAGGTCGATCAGGACGATCGCGTTGGTCACCACGATGCCGATGAGCATCAGCATGCCGATCATCGCCGGGACGCCCATCGGGGTGCCGGTGGCGATGAGCAGGCCGAGCGCGCCGGTCGCCGCGAACGGGATGGAGACCAGCAGGATCAGCGGCTGGACCAGCGAGCGGAAGGTCGCGACCAGCAGCATGAACACGATCGCGATGGCCGCGAGCATGGCCAGGCCCAGCGAGCTCTGGGCCTCGGACTGGTCCGAGGAGACACCGCCGATGGTGGCCGTGGCCCCCTCGGGCAGGTCCAGCGCCTTGATCCTCGTCTGGAGCGCGCCGCTGACGGCGCCCGTGTTGTCACCGGTCGGCCGCGCGGTGACGGTCGCGGCGCGGGCTCCGTCGATCCGGGTCATCGCGACGGGGCCGGGGACCTCCTTGACCTCGGCGATGTCGCCGAGCTTCACCGGGCCGACGGGCAGTTCCCGCAGCTGCGCCAGGGTGGTGGCCGGCTGCGCGGACTTGATGACGATGTCCCGCTCGGTGTCGTCGAGCACGGCCTTGCCCGCCGGGTTGCCCCGTACGGCCTGGGCCACGATCGCGCCGAGCGCGGCCTGGCTGAGGCCCGCGTCGGCGGCCTTGGGGGTGGCGGTCACCGAGATCCGGGGTACGGACTGGGACAGGTCGCTCTGGACGTCGGTGACGTCCTTCAGCTCGGCGACCTCGGCGCGAACCTGCTCGGCGGCCTTGGCGAGGACCTCGCCGTCACCGGCCTTGACGACCACGCTGAGGTTCTGGCTCCCGAAGCCGTCGCCCGCGGCGATGGTCGTGTCGCCGATGCCGTCGAGCTTGGCCAGCTCCGCCTCGATGTGCTTCTTCACCGATTCCGCGTCGCCCGAATCCTTCAGGCCGACCTGGTACGAGGCCTGGTTGGAGCCCGTGCCGCCGCCGAAGGCGGCCATGAAGCCGGAGGAGCCGACGGTGACCTGGTAGCTCTTGACGCCCTCGGTGGAGGCCAGCACCTTCTCGACCTTGCGGCTCGCCTCGTCGGAGGCCGCGAGCGAGGTGCCGGGGGCCAGGTGCTGCTTGACCGTCAGTACCTCCTGCTCGCCCTGGTCGAAGAAGTTGGTCTTCAGCAGCGGAGTCATCCCGAAGGTGCCGAGGAGCACGGCGACCGCGATGCCCACACTGGTCAGGCGGCGGCGGGTGGCGAAGCCGAGGACCCGTACGTACGCCAGCTGGAGCCTGCTGCGGGCCTCCTTCTCCTCGGCCTCGCGCCGGGCCCTGCCGGGATCGGCCGCAGCGCCCCGCGGCGTGCGCAGGAACCAGTACGAGAGCACCGGCACGACCGTCAGGGAGACGATCAGCGAGGCCAGCAGGGCCGCCGTGACGGTGATCGAGAAGGGCGAGAAGAGCTCGCCGACCATGCCGCCGACGAGCCCGATGGGCAGGAAGACCGCGACGGTGGTGAGCGTGGAGGAGGTGACCGCGCCCGCGACCTCCTTGACCGCGGTGATGATGGCGGCCTCGCGCTCCTCGCCGTAGCCGAGGTGCCGCTTGATGTTCTCCAGGACCACGATCGAGTCGTCGACGACCCGGCCGACGGCGATGGTGAGCGCGCCGAGCGTCAGCATGTTCAGCGACAGGTCGCGGGTCCACAGCACGATCAGCGCGAGGACGACGGACAGCGGGATGGAGACCGCGGTGACCAGGGTCGAGCGCACCGAGCCCAGGAAGACCAGGATCACGATCACCGCGAAGAGCAGGCCGAGCATGCCCTCGGTGGTCAGGCTGGAGATGGACTTGGCGACGGCCGGGCCCTGGTCGCTGACCACGGTCAGCTCGGCGCCGGAGCCGAGTGTGGAACGCAGTCCGGGCAGCTTGTCCTTGACGGCGTCCGAGATCGCCACGGCGCTGCCGTCCTTGTCCATGGTGAGGACCAGGGAGAGGCTGGGCTTGCCGTTGGTACGGGTGATCGAGTCGGCCTTCGCGGGCTCCTGCTTGACCGCGGCCACGTCACCGAGGCGGACGGCGGGCTTGCCGGGGCCGGGGCTCAGCCGCAGGTCCTCCAGCTGGGCGAGCGAGGTGAAGCCGGAACCGACGCGCACGGTGCGGTTCTTGCCCGCCTCGTCGAAGGAGCCGGCGGGGACGGTGGCGCCGCCCGCCTGGAGGCCCTGGGCGAGCGAGGCGCCGTCCAGGCCCGCGGCCGCGAGCCCGGCCTCGTCCGGGGTGACGGTGACCTGGAGGTCCTGCACGCCGTTGACGCTGACCTGGCCGACGCCCGCGATGTCCTCCAGGACGGGGACGACGGAGCGGTCGAGCTGGTCGGCGAGGGCCTGCTGGTCCTTGTCGGAGGTGACGGCCAGGACGACGGTCGGCATGTCGTCGGTGGAACCGGCCACCACCTGCGGGTCCACGTCGGCGGGCAGCCGGACGCGGGCCCGGTTGACGGCCTGCTGGACGTCGGCCACGAGCTGCTTGGTGCCGCTGTCGCCGTAGTCGAAGGTCGCCATGATGAGGGCGTTGCCCTCACTGGCGGTGGAGGTGATGCCGGTGATGCCGTCGACGCCCTTGAGGGTGTCCTCGATCGGCTCGACGACCTGCTTCTCCACCACGTCGGGCGAGGCGCCCTGGTACGGCGCGAGCACGGACACCATCGGCAGTTCGATGGACGGCAGCAGCTGCTGCTTGAGCTGCGGGATGGCTATGGCGCCGAAGAGGAGCGCGACGAGCGACACGAGGCCGATCAACGCCCTCTGGGCCAGGCTGAATCGGGACAGCCGGAACATGGGTATGGGGATCTCTCTGCAGTGGCGTACGCGCGGGCACTTCAGCCTTCCGCACCCCCGCGGCCGCCACGTCGCTCCCAGGTCCCGTCCTTATGTGCGGCATACCGCGTCCGCAGTACGCCGCCGTACTGCGCGCCCGCGCCGCCGCCGCGGCCTCACTCGGCGCGCGGCCGGACCAGTCCCGATTCGTACGCGATGACCACCAATTGCGCCCGGTCGCGGGCCCCGAGCTTGGCCATCGCCCGGTTCACGTGCGTCTTGACGGTGAGCGGGCTGACCTCCAGCCGTTCCGCGATCCCGTCGTTCGAGAGCCCCGCGGCCACGTGTACGAGGACCTCGCGCTCCCGGACGGTCAGCGCGGCGAGCCGCTCGGCGTGCACCGCGGCGGGCGCGGCGGGGCCGGCGCCGCCGCCCTGGGCGAGGAAGGTGGCGATGAGCCCCTTGGTGGCGGCCGGTGAGAGCAGGGCCTCCCCGGCGGCGGCGACCCGGATGGCGTTGAGCAGTTCCTCGGGCTCGGCGCCCTTGCCGAGGAACCCGGAGGCGCCGGCCCGCAGCGAGGAGGCGACGTACTCGTCGACCTCGAAGGTCGTCAGCATCACCACGCGCACGTCGGCCAGTTCGGGATCGGCGGTGATCAGCCGGGTGGCGGCGAGCCCGTCGGTGCCGGGCATCCGGATGTCCATGAGGACCACGTCGGGGCGCGTCTCGCGTGCGGCGGCGAAGGCCTGCGCTCCGTCGGAGGCCTCCCCGACCACTTCCATGTCGGGCTCGGAGTCGACGAGCACCTTGAACGCGCTGCGCAGCAGCGCCTGGTCGTCGGCGAGCAGCACCCTGATGGGCGGGGGCGTCGGGGTCTCTTCCACGCCCCGACCCTACGCGCTCCCCCGCACCGCTACCCCAGGGCCAGGACCACCAGGACGGCGGTGGCCGAGACCTCGGCCAGTGCTCCGAAGACGTCCCCCGTCACCCCGTCGAAGCGGCGCACGCACCGGCGCAGCAGCAGTTCCGCGACCAGCAGGGCCCCGAGGACCGCGGCCGCGTGCCGGCCGGCGGCCGCCGGGCCGAGCGGCAGCGCGGCGACGGCCGCCAGGAGCAGCACGAACCCCGCGACCGCGGCGGCGGCCCGGCGCGGGACCACGCCTGCGACCGCCGCGCCCAGGCCCCCGGGGCGGGCCGCCGGAACCCCTTCGCGGGAGGCCAGGGTCATGGCGAGCCGGGCGGTGACGGCGGCGACCACGGTGGCGAGGGCCCCGCGGAGCCAGCCGTCGGCGTACGCGTTCGACAGGGCGGCGACCTGGATCAGCAGGGCGAAGAGCAGGGTGACCACGCCGAAGGGCCCGATGTCGGACTGCTTCATGATGCGCAGCGCCTCGTCGGCCGGTTTGGCGCTGCCCAGGCCGTCCGCGGTGTCCGCGAGGCCGTCCAGGTGCAGGCCCCGGGTCAGGGCCGCCGGGACGGCGACGGTGACGGCCGCGGCGAGCAGCGGGCCGCCGTCGAGGAGCAGCAGGAGCACCCCGGGCAGGGCGGCGAGCAGCCCGACGACCAGCCCGGCGACGGGCGCACAGACCATGCCGGTACGGGCGGCCGGGCGGTCCCAGCGGGTGATGCGGGCGGGCAGGACGGTGAGCGTGCCGAAGGCGAAGCACAGGCCGTCGCGCAGCGAGGCGCGGTCTGGGGGCGGTGTCGGCGGCGCAGCGTCGTAGGAATCAGTCATCGGCGCGAACGCTACCTGCTCGCACAGAGCGGTAAATTACCCATTACGTGCCAAATGGGGAGCTCGTGTGATGGGTCACTGGTGGTATCGGAACATCGTCGAGCCCGGGAAGCTGCCGCTCCTGCTCGCCTTGCTCGCATTCGTGACGTCGTTCCTGGTCACGCGCGTGATCACGCGCCTGATCCGGGCCGGGAAGGGGCCGTTCAAGAACGTCACCCCGGGCGGTCTGCACGTCCACCACGTGGTGCCCGGCGTGATCCTGGTGATCATCGGCGGGTTCGGTGCGGTCGGCAGCGGTCAGCACAGTTTCGGCGCGGGGCTCTCCGCCGTGGTCTTCGGGCTGGGCGCCGGTCTGGTGCTGGACGAGTTCGCGCTGATCCTGCACCTGGACGACGTCTACTGGAGCGAGCAGGGCCGCAAGAGCGTGGAGATCGTGGTCCTGACGGCCGCGCTGGTCGCGCTGGTGCTGGGCGGCTTCCTGCCCTTCGGGGTCAACGACCTGAGCGCCGAGGAGCGGCACAGCCGCGGGCTCGTCGTCATAAACACCGCGACCAATTTCTTCCTGGCCCTGATCGCGCTGTGGAAGGGCAAGGCGCGCACGGCCTTCTTCGGCACGGTCGTGCCGTTCGTGGCGCTGATCGGCGCGGTCCGCCTGGCCAGACCCGGTTCCCCGTACGCGAAGCGGTTCTACGCGAACCGCCCGCGGGCCCGCGCCAGGGCCGGGCTGCGGGCCTTCCACCACGACCGCCGCTGGGCGACGCCGCGCCGGAAGTTCGAGAACTTCATCGGCGGGACCCCCGACCCGGAGCGCGCGCCCGTCACCGGCGAGAAGCCCCCCGGGAGCTGACCGCGGGGAGCTGACCGCAGCGCAGGACCGCGCAGAGACCGGCCGGGCAGGCGCTCCGGCCGGTCTTGGCGAGCGGCGGCTCAGCCCGGGATCAGGCCGTCGCCGCTGAGCATCTCCCTGACCTCGTCGAGCGAGGCGTCGGGCCCGGGCAGGATCAGCTCGGACGGCTCCAGCGCCTCGTCGGGCAGGGGCTCGCCGAGCCGCCGTACCGCTTCGAGCAGCTCGCCCAGCGTGCGCCGGAAGCCCTCCTCGTCACCGCTCTCCATCTCCGCGAGCAGTTCGTCGTCCAGCTTGTTGAGCTCGGCGAAGTGGCCGTCGGCCAACTCCACCTGACCTTCCCCCATGATGCGGACAATCATGACGGGCCCCGTCCTACTGCTTGTCGAACCGGTGCTGGCTCTGCGACGGCTGGGCGGTGCCGGGCGCGCCGCCCTCGATGGCCTGCTGCTGGGCGGAAGGGCCGCCCGCGAGCTCGGCCTTCATGCGCTGGAGTTCGAGCTCCACGTCCGTACCGCCGGAGAGGCGGTCGAGCTCGGCCTGGATGTCGTCCTTGGAGCCGAGGCCGCTCTGGTCGTCGAGCGCGCCGGAGGCCAGCAGCTCGTCGATCGCGCCGGCGCGGGCCTGCAGCTGCGCGGTCTTGTCCTCGGCCCGCTGGATGGCCAGGCCGACGTCGCTCATCTCCTCGGAGATGCCCGAGAAGGACTCCGCGATCCGCGTCTGGGCCTGGGCCGCGGTGTAGGTGGCCTTGATGGTCTCCTTCTTCGTACGGAAGGCGTCCACCTTGGCCTGCAGGCGCTGCGCGGCGAGGGTGAGCTTCTCCTCCTCGCCCTGCAGCGTCTGGTGCTGCACCTCCAGGTCGCTGACCTGCTGCTGGAGCGAGGCGCGGCGGGACAGGGCCTCGCGGGCCAGGTCCTCGCGTCCCAGGGCGAGGGCCTTGCGGCCCTGGTCCTCCAGCTTGGAGGACTGACCCTGGAGCTGGTTCAGCTGCAGCTCCAGGCGCTTGCGGGAGGTCGCCACATCGGCGACGCCCCGGCGCACCTTCTGAAGCAGCTCCAGCTGCTTCTGGTACGAGTAGTCAAGGGTCTCGCGCGGGTCCTCGGCCCGGTCGAGGGCCTTGTTCGCCTTCGCGCGGAAGATCATCCCCATACGCTTCATGACACCGCTCATGGGCTTCGCGCGCCCCCTTCTGACGGACTTCGCTCCAGGTCACCAACAGAACCCACAGTACGGGCCCTGTCTCTATTACCGCACTGTTCGAGGACGGATGCGCTCCTCCTCCAGGACGACTACGCACCGTCCCTGTCAGGCGTAAGGAGTAGGTGCTCCCCCGACGGGCGGGAACACCCGACACAGGGAAGACGCCCGCCGTTGCCGGATCGTTCCCGGCCGGGGTGGGGCCCGTGCCCGCAACCACGTACCCTTGGGTTTTGTGTTTGGTAGCCGCTCCTCCAAGGAAGAGAAGGCCGCCGCCGCCGACAAGGTGAGCGCCGACCTCTCGCAGCCCCGTGACCCGCAGGCCCCCAAGGGCCGCCCGACGCCGAAGCGTGCTGTGGCCCAGTCGCAGCGCAAGGCAGTCGTGGCATCGACCGGCAATCGCAAGGAGGATGCCAAGCGAGCCCGCGAGCGCCGCCGTGAAGAGATGGCGAAGCAGCGCGAGGCACTCGCCAGTGGCGACGAGCGTTATCTGCCCGCCCGCGACAAGGGCCCCGTACGCCGGTTCGTCCGCGACTTCGTGGACTCCCGCTTCTCCGTGGCCGAGATGTTCCTGCCGCTGGCGGTGGTCATCCTGGTGCTCAGCATGGTCCGCGTGCAGTCGATCCAGTCCATCGCGCTGATGCTGTGGCTCGGCGTGATCGTCCTGATCATCCTCGACTCCATCGGCCTGGTGTTCCGCCTCCGCAAGGCGCTCGCCGAGCGCTTCCCGGACGAGCGGCGCCGCGGAGCCGTCGCCTACGGCCTGATGCGCACCCTCCAGATGCGCCGGCTTCGTCTGCCGAAGCCGCAGGTCAAGCGCGGGGAACGGCCCTGAGCCGAGGGACGCCCGGAGCGTCAGGGGAAGGCTTTTCGGGGGGAGCCCGGCTGTGGCTGGAGGGCCTGGGCGGACTGCGCAACGCCGTCCGCCAGGAACTCGTGGGCCGGCAGGTCGAGGAACAGATCGCACACCGCTTCCCGGTCGGGCAGCGGCTGCGCGTCCTCGACGTGGGCATGGGCCAGGGCACGCAAGCGCTGCGCCTGGCCCGCGCCGGGCACAAGGTGACGGGTCTCGAACAGGACCCGGGCATGCTCGAAGTCGCCCGTGAGGCGCTGGCGGGCGAACCGGCCGGCATCCGCGACCGCGTCCGCCTGATGGAGGGCGACGGCCGCGAGACCGGAGCCCACTTCCTGCCGGGCAGTTTCGACGTGGTGCTGTGCCACGGGGTACTGATGTATGTGCCCGAACCGGACGCCATGCTCGCCGGGCTGGCCCGGATGCTGGCCCCCGGCGGCCTGCTGTCCCTGCTGGTGCGCAACGGCGACGCGCTCGCCATGCGGCCGGGCATGAGCGGCGACTGGCCGGCCGCGCTGGCCGCCTTCGACACCGTCGACTACACGAACCGGCTGGGCCTGGACGTACGGGCCGACCGGCTCTCCGGGCTGACGGCCACGCTGTCGGGGATCGGCGCCCCGCTCCAGGCCTGGTACGGCGTACGCGTCTTCACCGACGGGACCGAGGCCGGCGAGCAGCTCCCCCCGGACGACGAGCTGGAGCGCCTGCTGGCCGCCGAGGAGCGCGCGGGCCGGACCGACCCGTACCGCGGCGTCGCGGCCCTGCTGCACCTGTGCGGCGTCCGGGGCTGACCCCGGTCGGCGCGCGAACGTGCGAAAGCCCGGACCCGAAGCGGGTCCGGGCTTCGCCGTAGGGGCCTCAGGCGTCCAGGGCCGCGCGCAGGCTCATCGTGTAGAGCTCGACGCCGCTGTCGTCGGACAGCTTCACCTGCTCGACACCGCCCTCCAGCAGGTCCTTCCAGTACTCACCGACCCAGGACTCGGCGTCGCCCTGCGTGGTGAACTCCTCCGGTACCACCGACGGGGTCGTCTCGCTGCCATCGGCCGTCTCGAACCGCCACGTCCACGCCATGTCCGCCTCCGTTGCTCGTCAGCTGCTCCACGCTTCTCACCCGAAGTCTGCCCGCAGAGTAACCGGGCGCGCACCACTCTCGGGGACGCGGGAGGATCATCCTGTGGAACTCACTCTGCTCGGCACCGGCACACCCGAAGGACTCCCCCGCCCCGGCTGTCCCTGCGCGGCCTGCGCGGCCTGCGTCGGGACCCGCTCCCGCGCCGCGACGTCCGTACTCGTCGACGGGGCGCTGCTGCTCGACCTGACCCCGGGGGCGGTGCTGGCGGGCGCCCGCGCGGGGCATTCGCTGGCCGGCGTACGGCAGGTCCTGCTGACCCACCCGCACGACGGTCCGCCGGTGGAGCTGCCGCCGGGGCTGCCGGCCGCCGGGCGGGTGCCGGACGGCCGGGAGCTGTCGGTGATCTCCGGGCACCGGGTGCGGGCGGTGCCGATGGACGCGCCGGGCACCGGGTACGAGGTGACGGGCCCGGACGGCAGCCGGCTGCTGTACCTGCCGCCCGGCGGGGCGCCGGCCGGAACCAACGGACTGGTCGGGCAGCGCCCGTACGACATGGTCCTCGCGGACGTGCAGGGCCGGCCGGAGGCGCTGGCGCGGCTGCGGGCGAGCGGCGCGATCGGCCCGGCCACCGATGTGATCGCCGTGCACCTGGACCACGACACCCCGCCGGGAGCCGAGTCGGAGCGCCGCTGCGCGGCGGCGGGGGCCCGTACGGTGCCGGACGGGACCACGGTGCTGGTCGGCGCCTACCACCCGGGGCCGGACGTGCCGCGCCGGACCCTGGTGCTGGGCGGGGCCCGCTCGGGGAAGTCGTACGAGGCCGAGCGGCGGCTGGAGTCCTTCCCCGAGGTGGTCTACGCCGCCACGAGCGGCACCCGCGACGGGGACCCGGAGTGGGACCGGCGGATCGGCCTGCACCGGGAGCGGCGGCCGGGCGCCTGGCGGACGGTGGAGACCTGCGAACTGGTGCCGCTGCTGGCGGACTCCGCGGGGCCGCCGCTGCTCATCGACTGCCTGGCGCTGTGGTTGACGGACGCGATGGACCGGGCCGGGGCCTGGGACGACGCGGTCTGGGCGGAACGCGGCCGGGGGGAGCTGGCCGAGCGCACCGCGGCGCTCGTGGCGGCGGTGCGCGCGACCCGGCGCACGGTGGTGCTGGTGAGCAACGAGGTGGGGGCGGGAGTGGTCCCGGCGACCGCGTCGGGCCGGCGCTTCCGCGACGAGCTGGGCCGGCTGAACGCGGCCGTCGCCGCCGAGTGCGAGCACGTCCTGCTGCTGGTGGCCGGACAGGCGGTGGTCCTGAAGGACTAGGGAGTGTCTGACGGGCGTCGCGACGCCGCGGACACCCGTCAGACACCCCCCTAACCCCCGCCGGGGCGCTCGATCGGCCAGGGGGGACAGGCCCGGGGCCGGGCTTGGGGAGGGCCTTACCGGCTGTACGCTCTGGCAGATGACCACGCTGAATCTCGACGACTTCTCCGATCTGATCGAGCGCCCCGACGGGGGCGTCCGTCGTGATGCCGAGGAACGCCGTGAGCGGCTGGCCGTGCCGACCGGGGCGTTGGGGCGGCTCGACGAACTCGCGGAGTGGCTCGCCGCCGCGCAGGGGCAGGTGCCGGTCAAGCCGGTCGAGCGCCCCCGCGTCGTCCTGTTCGCCGCCGACCACGGGCTCGCCTCGCTGGGCGTTTCCGCCCGGCCCGCAGGCAGCGCGCACGAACTGGTCCGGGGCGTGCTCGACGGGACCAGCGCCGTCGCCATCCTGGCCGCGCGGTTCGGCGCCACCATACGGATCGTCGACGCCGGACTGGACTGCGACCCGGGGCTGCTCCCCGAGGACATCACCCGCCACCGCGTCCGGCGCGGCAGCGGACGTACCGACATCGAGGACGCGCTGACGGCCGAGGAGGCCGAGGCCGCGCTGCGGCTCGGGATGCGGATCGCCGACGAGGAGGCCGACTCCGGTACGGACCTCGTCGTCCTCGGGGACCTCAGCGTCGGCGGGACCACCGTCGCGGCGACGCTGGTGGCCGCCCTGTGCGGGACGGACGCCTCCGTCGTGACCGGCCGCGGCGGGGTGCCGATCGACGACCTGGCCTGGATGCGCAAGTGCGCGGCGATCCGCGACTCGCTGCGCCGGGCCCGGCCCGTACTCGGCGACCAGGTCGCCCTGCTCGCGGCGGTGGGCGGCGCCGACCTGGCGGCGATCACCGGCTTCCTGCTCCAGTGCGCGGTGCGCCGTACGCCGGTCATCCTCGACGGGATCGTTTCGGCGGCCTGCGGACTGGTGGCCCAGCGGGCCGCGTTCCGGGCCCCGGACTGGTGGCTGGCCGGACAGGCCAGCGGCGAGCCGGGCCAGGCCAAGGCCCTGGACCGGATGGCACTCAACCCTGTGCTCGACCACGGCGTCACTGTGGGGGAAGGAACCGGGGCATTGCTGGCACTTCCCCTGGTCCAGGCGGCCGCCGCACTCGCGGCGGAACTCCCGGAGCGGGCAGCGGCGGACGAGCCGTCGGAATGAGCCGTCGGGGCCCGCGACCCTGACCAGGCCGTGGCCCCCCGGACCGGGCCCCCGGACTCCGTCCGGGGGGCCACCGGCATGGACGGGCGGCGCCCCATATCATCGCTTTTCATGGGAGAGGTCCGTTTGACCAGCGTAGAGACCGACCGGAAGACCGACCGCGGAACCGGCGGGGAACCGAACGGCAGGAAAGAGACCGGCGGCGACGCCGGCAAGGCGGGGGGCGGCCGGGAGACCGGCGGGGGAAGCGTCCGGTCGAAGCGCGGCGCCGCGTTCGCGGTCTGGTACCTGCGCGCCGTCACGTTCGTCAACTTCCTCAGCGCGGTATGGGTGTCGCTCGGACAGGACCTGCGCAGCCACAACACCGGTGACTTCTACACCCCCTACCTGCTCGCGCCCGGCTTCGCCCCCGGACTGTTCTCGCTGCTGCTCGCGGTCACCATGCGCCGGCGCAAGCGCGCCGCCTGGGTCCTGAACACGGTGCTGAGCGGCATCACGCTCGCCGTGTTCGTGTACGCCTTCTGCAACCCGGACTACCCGGAGATGCGGGAGCACGCGCAGAACTGGGTCTCGCTCGGCCTGACCGCCGTCTTCTTCGGCGCCCTGCTGCTGGGCCGCCGGGAGTTCTACGCCAAGGGCGACCGCTCCAACCCGGCGCTCGCCACCGCCGTCGCCTCCATCGGCCTGCTGGTCACCTCGCTGATCGCGGCCCTGCTCGTCGGGGCTTCGAACATCGACCCCAACCACGCCGAGGCCACCTTCCTGGCCCGCTGGCGGTACGGCGTGATGCGGCTGATCACCCTCGCCCCCGACGAGAAGATCAGCAGCACGATCACCACGCCCGGCTGGGTGGACGTCTTCATCAACGTCATGTCGACGCTGCTGCTGATCGCCGTGCTGTTCGCGGCCTTCCGCTCGCGGCGCGCCGTGGACCCGATCACCGAGGACGACGAGGACCGGCTGCGGGCGCTGCTCGCCAAGCAGGGCGACCGCGACTCGCTCGGCTACTTCGCGCTGCGCCGCGAGAAGTCCGTCATCTGGTCCCCCACCGGCAAGGCCGCGGTCACCTACCGCGTCGTCGGCGGGGTCTCGCTGGCCTCCGGCGACCCGATCGGCGACCCCGAGGCCTGGCCCGGCGCCATCGACCCGTGGCTGGCCGAGGCCCGCGAGCACGGCTGGGTGCCGGCCGTGATGGGCGCGAGCGAGGAGGCCGGGCAGATCTACGCCCGGCACGGCCTGGACGCGCTGGAACTCGGCGACGAGGCGATCGTGGAGACCGCGGAGTTCACGCTGGAGGGCCGCGCCATGCGCACCGTCCGCCAGGCGTACAACCGCGTCAAGCGCGCCGGCTACACGGTCCGCATCCGCCGGCACGCCGACATCCCGCCCGAGGAGATGGACGTACTCCTCAAGCGGGCCGACGACTGGCGCGACGGCGCGACCGAGCGCGGCTTCTCGATGGCGCTGGGCCGACTGGGCGATCCCGGCGACGGCCAGTGCGTGATGCTGGAGTGCACCGACGGCAAGGGCGATCTGCGGGCCGTGCTGTCCTTCGTGCCGTGGGGACCCAAGGGTCTTTCGCTCGACCTGATGCGCCGTGACCGGGACTCCGAGAACGGCCTGATGGAGTTCATGGTCATCGAACTCCTGGAGCGCTCCAAGGAGATCGGCGTCACACAGGTCTCACTCAACTTCGCGATGTTCCGTTCCGTCTTCGAACGTGGGTCGAAGCTCGGTGCCGGTCCGGTGCTGCGGATGTGGCGCTCGATGCTGAGCTTCTTCTCGCGCTGGTGGCAGATCGAGTCCCTCTACCGGGCCAACGCCAAATACCGGCCGATCTGGGAACCGCGGTTCATGCTCTTCGAGAAGAGTTCGGACCTGCTGCGGATCGGTATCGCGGCGGGCCGGGCCGAGGGCTTCCTGGAGGCACCCGGCCTGCCGAAATGGATGCACCGCAGACATCTGGAGAGCAAGCGTTGACCACTTCCTCACTGCGGCGGTTCGCCCGCCGCGAGTGGGGGCCCCTGTTCTGGACCGTCCGGGACGCGCTCGTCCACGAGAAGTGGCGGGCGATCCCGATGACTCTCGGCGCGGTCTGCCTGACTTCGGTCTTCCAGATCGTGCAGAACACGTCATGGGGCTTCCAGCCGGTCCAGAACCTCGGGTCGGTCAAAGCCGCCGACCCGCTATGGCTGGCCCTGCTGCGGACCCCCCTGTCGCTGTTCGTACCGGCGCTCGACCTGCCGGTCTGGGGGGCGCTCGCGCAGATCCTGCTCGTCTTCGGCATCTCGGAGATCTGCATCGGCTGGTGGCGCACCCTGCTGATCGGCTACGTCGCCACCCTGGCCGGGACGACGTACGCGCGGATCGGGCTCTCGCTCGGCGCCGACCACCCCTTCGGCCTGCCGGTGTCGGACAGGATCGTCAACGACACCGGGCCGTCGGCGGCGGTCGTGGGCCTGGCGATCTACGTGTGCTGGCGGTACCGGGCCTACCTGACCGGGGCCGCCGTGATCGTGGTGATGATCGGCGAGCTGCTGTTCAAGGACAATCTGGCGGGCAAGGAGCACCTGGCCGCCATCGCCGCGGTCATGGCGGTCTGCGTCGTCCGCGCCAAGTGGGGCCCCGAGCGCTCCCGCACCCCGATGGGCCGGCGGCCCCCGCCCGCGGCCGCCCCGCTGCCGCCGCCTCGGCGGGACTGACCCCGGCCACGGGGTCGTACCGTATCCGGGTGACGACACACCTCGGGCCGCTGGCCCCCACGCGGCAGTGGCTGCGGGCCCATCCGCTCGCCACCGACGCCGTGCTCGCGCTCGGGGCGCTCGTCTCCATGGTCGTCGGCTCCTTCGCCGACCCGCACGGACCGCACGGGCCGACCTTCGGCACCCGGACCCCCGAGCCGTTCTCCCTCCTCCTGATGGTGCTGGGCGCGGCGGCCCTGGTCTTCCGGCGCGTGCGTCCGCGCACCGTCCTCGCCGTGACCTGCGCACTGTCGCTGGCGGAGCTGACCACCGGCGAGCCGCGGGCGCCCGTCGCCATGTGCACCGTGATCGCCCTGTACACGGTGGCCGCCCGCACCGACCGCCCCACCACCTGGCGGATCGGCCTGCTCACGATGGCCGGGCTGACCGGCGTGGCCATGCTCGCCGGACCCCTGCCCTGGTACGCGCAGGAGAACATCGGGATCTTCGCCTGGACCGGCATGGCCGCGGCCGCCGGGGACGCGGTGCGCAGCCGGCGGGCGTTCGTCGACGCCATCCGGGAGCGGGCCGAGCGCGCCGAGCGGACCCGGGAGGAGGAGGCCCGGCGGCGGGTCGCCGAGGAGCGGCTGCGCATCGCCCGGGACCTGCACGACGTGGTGGCCCATCACATCGCCCTGGTCAACGTGCAGGCGGGGGTGGCCGCGCACGTCATGGACAAGCGCCCGGACCAGGCCAAGGAGGCCCTGGCCCACGTACGGGACGCCAGCCGCTCGGCGCTGAACGAGCTGCGCGCGACCGTCGGGCTGCTGCGCCAGTCCGGCGATCCGGAGGCGCCGACGGAACCCGCGCCGGGGCTGGCCGTGCTGGACGAGCTGGTCGACACCTTCCTGCACGCGGGGCTGCCGGTGCAGGTCATCGTCCAACTGGGCCGGGGGCGCGATCCGCTGCCCGCCGCCGTGGACCTGGCGGCGTACCGGGTGATCCAGGAGGCGCTGACCAACGTGCGCAAGCACGCGGGGCCGGGCGCCCGCGCCGAGGTGAGCGTGGTCCGGGTCGGGGGCGCGGTGGAGGTGACCGTGCTGGACGACGGCGGGAGCGGCGCGGACCCCTCGCCGGAGGACCCGGGCGAAGGCGAGGGCGGCGGCCACGGCCTGCTGGGCATGCGCGAGCGGGCCGGCGCCCTGGGCGGTTCCTGCTTTGCCGGGCCCCGGTACGGGGGCGGCTACCGGGTGCACGCCATCCTGCCGGTGGCCTGAGACCCCGGCGCCTAGCGGGGCTTGCCGGTGGCGGGGCAGACCTGCCGCCAGACCCCCAGCTCGGCCTTCTTCTGCAGCGAGCTGAGCCGTCCCGCCTGCGCTCGGGCGCACCACTGCCCGATCCGGTTCTCGTACTCCACGTGGAAGACGGCCTTCCCGGCCTTGACGAACGGGTCGAGCAGCCCGCACTCGTCGTGGTCCATGCACTCCTCGTTGACCGCGAAGTCGAACTCCCCCACCAGTTCCGGGATCTGGCCGAGGTCGTTCTTCAGACCGACCGCCAGGCCCCGGTCGTGGGCCAGCTTCGCGATCAGCCGGTTGTAGCGCAGCTGGTCGTCGGCGGTGAGCGGGAAGCCCGACTTGTTGGCGTAGCCGTCCATGTTGTCGGGCTCGACGGCGTCGAAGCCCTTGTCCCGGCACATGTCGATGCGCCTGGCCATCAGCGGCTCCAGCTCCGCGAGCCGCCGGATGTCCAGCCAGCGCTCGCCCTCCCAGCCGTTGCCCTCGCCGAGCATCGAGGTGGGGAAGTCGGCGGCGTCCGGGCGGAAGTCCTCCCAGGCCCCGGTGGAGAGGTAGCAGATGGTCCTGCGGTCGGCCCGCTTCAGCGTGTCGACCTGCTCCTTGGTGGTGTTGAACCCGTCGACGTCGTAGACGGCCGCCTTCACCGAGGTGTCGAGCTTCCCGGTGAGCTGCCACTGCCAGCTGACGCCGGGCCTGGGCTGCCAGCGCTCGCCGGGCGCCGGGGCGGGCGACACGTCGTCCGGGCCGTCGTCGTCGGACTCCCCGGCGGTGCAGGCCGCGAGGAGCAGGAGCGGTACGAGGAGCAGCAGTCGGCTGCGGGAGGACGGGCGTTTCATCCGGTGGCCTCCAGGGCGTACGGGAGGGTCCCCCACGGGTGTGCGCCGGTCCCGGGGACCGCGCAGTGCACGCCCGCCCCCCGCTGCTCGGCGAGTTCGGCGGCCGGGGCGCCGGGCGGGACGGCGTAGACGAGGTGGCAGAACCGCTGGGCGGGGTGTTCGGCGGTCCAGGGCGGCACGGCCGCGTCCCGGTAGGCGTCCCACGGCCCCTCGAAGGTGACGAGCAGGTCGGCGAGTTCGGCGTACCCGGGGTGTGGGTGGACCCCGTGGTTGAGGACGAGGGTACGGGCCCCGGCGGCCCGGGCGGCGACGGCGAGCCGGTTGTAGTGGGGCAGGCTGCGGGAGTCGGAGGAGACCTGGTCGAGGAAGGCCCCGTCGGCGCCGTACCAGTCGCGGTGGCGCAGCAGGTCCTGGACGACGGCCGCGTGCGGGCGGCGCCCGTAGTCGGTGTCGGCGTACCCGAGGACGGGCACCCCGGCCTCGCGCAGTCGCGCCGCGACGACGGCGAACCTCTCGTCGGGGGCCCGGCCCGGCCCGCTGTCGGGGTTGAGCACGACCGAGTGCAGCCGGCCCGCGGAGCGGATGAGCCGCTCCCAGGCCTCGGGCTGGTCGGCGGGGTGCTCGTAGAGGGGCACCAGCAGCATGTGGTCCTTCTTCGGGTACGGGATTCAGCGGTGGGCGGTGGCCCGGCCCAGCAGGAGGCAGACCAGCGCGGTGAGGGCGGCCGCGGCCACGCCCGCCACCACCAGCTGGACCACGCGCGGCTGGCCCGTGCCGGTGAGCAGGGCCAGGCTCTGGGCGACGGCCGCCGAGGCGCAGACGACCGCGGCGGGCCGTACGGCCCCGAAGGACTGGAGGAGGAGCCCGGTCCACATCACGGCGCCGAGCAGCAGCAGGGTGGCGACGCGGATCCCGGTCAGGCCGGGGGCGCCGGGCCAGAGCAGGGTGCCGGCCACGCCCAGGGCCAGCAGCACCGCCAGGTAGGTGGCGAGGCACTGGGTGAGGGTGGCGAGCATCCGCAGCCGGAACGCGCGCGGCGAGCGGGCGCCGCGCAGCCCGGCGAGGCTGCCGCTGCGGAACCGGTGGAGCAGCCATTCGGCGGGACCCATGCTGAGGGTCAGCGCCACCGCCGAGGGGGCGGCGACGGCTTCGGCGGGGCCGCCGGCGAGGACCTCGCCGAGGGCGGCGTACAGCACGAGCAGACCGGTGCCGAGGCCGAAGACCCCGTACGGAACCGATTCGCCGAGGCGGGGCCCGCGCGGTGCGAACTCCTCCTCGGCGCCGCGCAGCATCCGCCAGCGCACCGGACCCTCACCCGGGCGGCGCTGCGACCAGCTCCGGATCCGCCGTGCGGCGGCCCGGGTCCCGTCGGCCACGGGCAGTTCCCGTACGGCCAGCGTGCAGGCGGCCAGCAGGGACACCACCAGCAGCCCGACCCGGACCGGGAGGGGCAGGTCGGTGAAGAACGCGAGCGCGGACCCGGCGGCCATCGGGGCGAGCGCGGCGAGCAGCAGCCGTTCGCGGCCGAGGACGAGCAGCACGGTGGCGGCCCCGACGTACAGGGCCTGACCGGCGGCGAAGGCGTACGAGAACGGCGGCCCGCCGGGGACCGTCAGCGCGGCGGCGGTCCCCAGCAGGGCCCCGGCGGGGGCCCCGGCGAGCAGGGTCCGCCCGGCGGCGGCCCGGTCGCCGAGGCCGAGCCAGGAGTAGGCGCGGTGGGACAGGGTCTGGTCCCAGACCCAGCCGATCAGGGCCCCGGCGAGCAGGGTCACGGTCCCGGCGGGCAGGCCCAGCCGGTCCTTGGGGCCCTCCAGGAGGGGGGCGCCGAGGACGTAGGCGAGGCCGGGGAGGGCGAAGATGAGCCCGCGCAGCAGGCAGGCGGTGAGGGAGACCTTCCACGGGTCGGGGGTGTCCTCGGGCTCCGGGAAGGCACGGGGCACCCGCTCGTAGAGCTCCTCGGCGAGGCCGAAGGAGTCGTGGCGGCCGTAGGTGAGCCGGATGTGCTCGTCGGTCATGCCGTCGGATTCGAGGATGGCGGCGATCTCGTCGGGGTGGACGGCCGCGGCGATGAACCCGCCGAGCCGGTCGGCGAGTTCGTCCATCGGGTCGGCGGCGGGGTCCCCCGGCCCGGTGCGCCGGGGCCGGGGGATGGCGGGCAGGGTGTCGCCGCCGGGAACGCGCAGCCAGAGGGATCCGCTCACCACAGGCTCCCGTCGGCGGCCAGTTCGCGGTACCAGGGGTCGGCGAGCCGCTGCGTCCAGTCGTCGCCCTCGTGGACGGGCAGCACGGGCTGTCCGGCGAGTTCGCGGTAGATGTGGCGGAAGCCGTCCACGGACTGGTGGAGGGTGAACTTCTCCACGACCCGCTTGCGGGCCGCCCGGCCCAGCTGGGCGCGGCGTTCGTCGTCGCGCAGCAGGGCGAGGGTGGCGCGGGCCATGGTCTCGGGCTCGCGCGGCGGGACGACGAGGCCGGTGTCGCCGACGGCCTCGCAGACCCCGCCGACGTCGGTGGAGACGGTGGTGCGGCCGCAGGACATGGCCTCGATGATGCTGAAGGGGAAGCCCTCGCTGATGGAGGAGAGCATCACGATGCTGCCGGCCGCGTACGCCTTGGCGACCTGCTCGATGCGGCCCTCGTAGGAGATGCCGTCGCTCACCCCCAGTTCGGCGGCGAGTTTCTCCAGGCGGATCCGGTAGTCCTCGCAGCCGGCCGGGACCGGGCCGAAGAGGCGCAGCCTGAGGGCCGGCAGCTCCACGCGCATGAACGCGTAGGCGCGGATGAGGGTTTCGAGGTCCTTGATCGGGTCGATGCGTCCGCACCAGCTGAGGGTGGGCACATCGGGTTCGGGGCCGGCCTCGGGGAAGGCGTGCGGGTCGACGCCGTTGTAGACGGTACGGATCCGCTCGGAGTCGGCGCCGCCGCGCTCCTCCCAGCGGCGGTTGTACTGGTTGCACGGGGTGATCAGGTCGGCCTGGCGGTAGCCCTCGGTGTTGAGCTCGCGGTAGAAGCCGAGCATGAGGGCCTTGACGGGCCAGCGCTGGGCGGCGGTGCGGTAGCCGAGGTAGCGCTCGCGCAGGTAGATCCCGTGCTCGGTGAGGAGGAAGGGGACCCCGTCGAGGTGTTTGGCGGCGAGGGCCGGAAGGGTGGCGAGTCCGCTGCTGACGGCGTGCGCGACGCTGTCGGGCGGGATCCGTACGGAGAGCGGGCGCAAGGCGTGTTCCAGCAGGTCGGTGGCGGTGAGCGCGTCGTGGATGGTGGGCTCGGCGTCCGCGGTGACCAGGCCGGGGCGGGTCCACAGGCTCATCAGCAGGCGCAGGACCGACTCGGAGCGCAGGGCCGGGGCGAGCCGGCCGGCCCGGGCGAGCTGGGCCAGTTCCCGCAGGGCTTCGGAGAAGCCGCCGTGCCCGGGGTCGAGCAGGGAGAGCAGGAAGGAGGCGTAGGTCTCGGTGAAGCGGCGTTGGGCCTTGCCGCGCAGTGCCCGGCGCAGTCCGCGGGCGGGCGGCGGGCCCCACAGCGGGACGGCGGTGTGGCGGTAGACGTTGCGCGGCAGTTCCCAGGTGACCGGCTCGCGTCCGGAGCCGGTCAGGGCTATGACGTTGAAGTCGACCTCCGGCATGCCGCGTACCAGTTGGTCGCACCAGGTGCTGACGCCCCCGTGGACGTGCGGGTAGGTGCCTTCGGTGAGCATGGTGACATGACGCCCATGGCTCATGCGGTGTGTCCCCCCAGGACGGAAAAGGGGCCGGCGCCCGTGGTTCGCGGAGCGCCGGCGCTAGGTGGTACTCGTGGCGGCTTTCGGGACGGTCAGCTGGGCAGCTTGAGCGTGACGGCGCTCTGGAGCAGCTCGGGCGAGGTCCAGGTGGAGCGGGTTCCGGCGTAGGCGGTGCCGAAGTCCGCGGTGCCGAGGAGGAGTTGCTTCTTGGTGCCGGTGGGTGCGGTGACCGGGGCGACGACTCCGGCGGGCGCCTTGACGGTGACGGCCGTGCCGATGCGGTAGGCGGTGACCTTGTTCTCGGCGAGCGCCTTGTCCCAGGCCGCGCGGCGGCTGAGCTCGACGCCCGTGTCCTTCATGCTCTGGTTGACGATCGGCGCGCTGGGCGCGTAGAGCGAGCGGTAGGTGTCGAGGACCTGGTTGAGCACCGGGTAGAGGGTGCGGTCCTCGGCGAGGTTGCTCTGGTGGACGTAGTGCGGCCGCGGGTCGTTGGCCAGTACGTGGCGCAGGGCGGTCCTGGCCTCCTGCGGGACGATGTGGTTCAGGTAGCCGGTGGCGGTGTCGAGCGGGTCCGGCAGGCAGGTGGAGGTCGCCGGGTTGTCCTCGCAGACGCCGCTGCCGCCGTCGGCCCGGCTGGTGTAGATCCAGTTGTACTCGTCGGCCATCTCCGCGTTGGTGCCCGTGTTGTAGTACACGTTCATCGGGTGGCGCGGGACGGTGAGGGCGGCGCCGACCGCCCGCTGCGCCGGTTCGCGGGAGTTGTCGCTGCCGGCCCACTTGACGCCGTTGTCCGCGAGCGCGCCGGCCAGGTTGGGATTGTCCTGGCCCTGCTGCGGGAGGGTTTTGAGGCCGGAGTGCTCGCCGGTGACGAGTTCGCTCCGGTCGGTGGCGATGCCCTTGGAGGCCGCCCAGTTGTTGTTGTCGCGGATCTGCGCGGAGATCTCGGCCCGGCTCATCCAGTTCACGGCGCCCTGGGCGTTCTTCGTGCAGGTCCAGGGGGTGGTGGTGGTGTCCTGGACGCAGCCGAGGAAGGGGTGGGTGTAGGTGTGGTTCATCCAGCGGTACTTGGCCCGGTCGGCCACCAGCTGGGCCGTCATGGCGTCGGTGCCGCCGTTCTCGGCCTTCCACTCCTCGCCGGCGCCGGCGTTGAAGAGCATGTCCAGTTTGAAGGTCTTAGCCGTCTGCCACTGCGCCGCGTACTGGGCGTCGGCGGCGGTCATGCGGATGGTGCTCTCCTGGCCCTCGCCGCCCGCGCAGGCGTAGTCGCCGGGCGTGCAGTTGAGCTCCTTGTTCCAGCGGGCGTCCGGGGCGAAGACGTCGTCGACGTGGACCGCGAAGTAGTTGCGCTCCTGGCCGAGGTGGACGCCCTGGGTGAGCCACTCGACGATGCCGCGGGCGAGCAGCCGGAACTGCTGCTGGTACTGGTTGTAGCCGAAGGTGACGACCAGTTCGCTGCGCCCGTCGTGGGTGTACTCGCCGACGAGCGAGGCGCGTCCGGAGCCGACGGGGGCGTCGAGGTAGCTGGTGTAGCCGGGGCGCGGCTTGCCCATGAACCCGAAGCTCTCCGGGACCAGGGGCGAGTTGTCCTCGAAGGCGACCTGGCCCCCGAGGTAGCCGAAGGGGCCCGTTTTGCCGGCGGCCGTGACGGTGGCCGGGGTGCCGTCGAGGGAGCCGCTGTAGCCGCCGTTGTCGGTGTACTCCAGGCCGACGCCCGGGTGGGCCCAGGTGTAGGCGTCCACCTGGCGGATCCCGTACGCCGTCTCGTACGCGCTGAGCGCGGCCATCTCGGCCGAGCCCTCTCCGAACGGGTTCTCGTTCGGCAGGACCACCCCCTGGAACTTGGCGCGCGGGCGGCCGTCGACCGTGTCGCTGAGGTACGCCGCGTTGATGACGGGGCGGCCGCTGCTGCCCAGTTGCACGCGGGTGAACGGGACTCCGGTGTCGCGGAGTTCCGCGGTGATCGCCTCGACCGAGCTGCCGCCGTCGTCCACGACGAGCACCTTCAGGTCGATGCGCGGTGCCGTCGCCGCCCGGGCGGCCACGGCGGGTAGTGCCACGGACACCAGGGCTGCCGCCGCACACACGGCTGCGGCCCTGTTCATCCGGTTCTTCTTGTTGACCATGTCGGCCTTTCCCCCCGCAGGCGTCCTCCGGCTCCGGACCCTGTGGGGCGGGCCGGCCGGGGAGGCTCTGTGGAAATCATGCAAAGGGACCCCGCGTCCCCTTGCGAGAGTGGGCTCGAGTCTCTCGGACCTCGTCAGGTCTAAAGGGCAAACCTGGAACAGAGACCACAGATGGGTGAACCTGCCGCCCCGTTGATCGAACAACTTCCCAAACCTTCGAGTGACGTGCGGACGAGCGCGTACGCGTACGCTCATTTCTGGCGGCCGTCGGGCCGGATTACGATCGCTGCGGAGCGGCCGGCGACCCCGACGCGACCGCAGCCCTCACAAACAAACGGAAGCGAGACTTCACCACCGTGACTGCTCTGACTCTCAGCACTGCCGGCGCGGCGACGCTGCGCGCCGACGCCCTCGTGGTCGGCGTGGCGAAGGGCCCGAAGGGGCTCGTCGTGGCCGCCGGCGCCGAGGCCGTGGACAAGGCGTACGACGGAAAGCTCGCCGCTGTGCTCGACGCGCTCGGCGCCTCGGGCGCCGAAGGCGAGACCACCAAGCTGCCCGCCCCGGCAGGCCTCAAGGTCCCGGTCGTGCTGGCCGTCGGACTGGGACCGGTCCCGGAGCAGGACGAGTCGTACGACGAGGAGGCGCTGCGCCGCGCCGCCGGCTCCGCCTCCCGCGCGCTGCACGGCAGCAAGAAGGCCGCCTTCGCCCTCCCGCTGGACGACGCCTCCGCCGTCACCGCCGTCGCCGAGGGCGCGCTGCTGGGCGCGTACGCCTTCACCGCCTACCAGGGCGGCGAGAAGAAGGCCGGCGACGGCGGCAAGAACAGCGGCCCGAAGCAGCCGCTGGCCGAGGTCGCCCTGCTGGGCGCCAAGCCGCGCGACAAGGAGCACAAGGCCGCGGCCGAGCGCGCCTCGATCGTCGCGGCCGAGGTCAACATCGCCCGTGACCTGATCAACACCCCGCCGAACGACCTCACCCCCGAGGCCTTCGCCGCGGTCGCCTCCGCGACCGCGAAGGAGAACGGCATCAAGGTCCAGGTCCTGGACGAGAAGGCGCTCGTCAAGGGCGGCTACGGCGGCATCATGGGCGTCGGCAAGGGCTCCGAGAACCCGCCGCGCCTGGTGAAGCTCACCTACACCCACGCCAAGGCGGAGAAGACCCTCGCCTTCGTCGGCAAGGGCATCACCTACGACTCCGGCGGCATCTCCCTGAAGCCGGCCGGCCACAACGAGACGATGAAGTGCGACATGTCCGGCGCCGCCGCCGTGTTCGCCGCCGTCGTCGCGGCCGCCAAGCTGGGCCTGCGCGTCAACGTCACCGGCTGGCTCGCGCTCGCCGAGAACATGCCGTCCGGCTCCGCCACCAAGCCCGGTGACGTGCTGCGCATGTACAGCGGCAAGACCGTCGAGGTCCTCAACACGGACGCCGAGGGCCGCCTGGTCCTGGGTGACGCGCTGACCAAGGCCTCCGAGGACAACCCGGACGCGATCGTCGACGTCGCCACCCTGACCGGCGCCATGGTGCTGGCCCTGGGCGACCGGACCTTCGGCATCATGGCCAACGACGACGCCTTCCGCACCTCGATCCACGAGATCGCCGAGGAGGTCGGCGAGGCCTCCTGGCCGATGCCGCTCCCCGAGGACCTGCGCAAGTCCTTCGACTCCCCCACCGCCGACATCGCCAACATGGGTGTCCGGATGGGCGGCGGCCTGGTGGCCGGCCTCTTCCTGCGGGAGTTCGTCGGCGAGGGCATCACCTGGGCCCACCTCGACATCGCGGGCCCGGCCTTCCACGAGGGCGCCCCGTACGGCTACACCCCCAAGGGCGGCACCGGCTCGGCCGTGCGCACCCTGGTGCGACTGGCCGAGCGTACGGCCACGGGCGACCTGGGCTGACGCGCCCCCTGGCGTACTCCGTGTGAGACGTGACGCACACCCGAGCCTTGGTCGGCACTCGACCAAGGCTCGGGGTGCGCTCGGGATGTGTTCACCTACAACGAAATCCGTAGGTTTCTACGCACCGGTAACCCTTGCTTCGGGCAGATCGGCCCGCCGGATGCCGGGCCCGGCGTCCCGCGTTCCCCCGACAAATGCGAAGATGGGTTCTCGGCAGGACAGGGCCCCCACCACAGGGCCGAAGAAACAAGCGGCCGATTACCAGCCGCCGCCCGGTCACAGAGGACCGGTGCTCGGCGCACATGCATGGAGGACGTGACGTGGCGAACGACGCCAGCACCGTTTTCGACCTAGTGATCCTCGGCGGTGGCAGTGGCGGCTACGCCGCGGCGCTGCGCGCATCCCAGCTGGGTCTGGACGTTGCCCTGATCGAGAAGAACAAGCTCGGCGGCACCTGCCTGCACAACGGCTGCATCCCCACGAAGGCTCTGCTGCACGCGGGTGAGATCGCGGACCAGGCTCGCGAGGCCGCCCAGTTCGGTGTGAAGACCACCTTCGAGGGCATCGACATCGCGGGTGTCCACAAGTACAAGGACGAGATCATCTCGGGCCTGTACAAGGGTCTGCAGGGCCTGGTCGCCTCCCGCAAGGTGACCTACATCGAGGGTGAGGGCCGCCTTTCCTCGCCGACCTCCGTCGACGTGAACGGCCGCCGCATCCAGGGCCGGCACGTCCTGCTGGCGACCGGCTCCGTGCCGAAGTCGCTGCCGGGCCTGGCCATCGACGGCAACCGCATCATCTCCTCGGACCACGCGCTGGTCCTGGACCGCGTGCCCGAGTCCGCGATCGTCCTGGGCGGCGGCGTCATCGGCGTCGAGTTCGCCTCGGCGTGGAAGTCCTTCGGCTCCGACATCACCGTCATCGAGGGCCTCAAGCACCTCGTTCCGGTCGAGGACGAGAACAGCTCCAAGCTGCTGGAGCGGGCCTTCCGCAAGCGCGGCATCAAGTTCAACCTCGGCACCTTCTTCGACAAGGCCGAGTACACCGAGAACGGCGTGCGCGTCACGCTGGCCGACGGCAAGACCTTCGAGGCCGAGGTGCTGCTGGTCGCCGTCGGCCGCGGCCCGGTCTCGCAGGGCCTGGGCTACGAGGAGCAGGGCGTCGCGATGGACCGCGGCTACGTCCTGGTCGACGAGTACATGCAGACCAACGTGCCGACCATCTCGGCCGTCGGTGACCTCGTCCCGACCCTCCAGCTCGCGCACGTCGGCTTCGCCGAGGGCATCCTGGTCGCGGAGCGTCTGGCCGGCCTCAAGGCCGTCCCGATCGACTACGACGGTGTCCCGCGCGTCACCTACTGCCACCCCGAGGTCGCTTCCGTCGGCATCACCGAGGCCAAGGCCAAGGAGATCTACGGCGCGGACAAGGTCGTGGCCCTGAAGTACAACCTTGCGGGCAACGGCAAGAGCAAGATCCTGAAGACCGCGGGCGAGATCAAGCTCGTCCAGGTCAAGGACGGTGCCGTGGTCGGCGTCCACATGGTCGGTGACCGGATGGGCGAGCAGGTCGGCGAAGCCCAGCTGATCTACAACTGGGAAGCTCTGCCGGCCGAGGTCGCGCAGCTCATCCACGCGCACCCGACGCAGAACGAGGCGATGGGCGAGGCCCACCTGGCCCTCGCCGGCAAGCCCCTGCACGCACACGACTAATCGTCCCTGGGCGCGACGACCACTTCCGCACTTTCGTTAGGAGCAACAGAAACCATGTCGGTTTCCGTAACCCTTCCGGCGCTCGGTGAGAGCGTCACCGAGGGCACTGTCACCCGCTGGCTGAAGGCCGAGGGCGAGCGCGTCGAGGCCGACGAGCCGTTGCTCGAGGTCTCGACCGACAAGGTCGACACCGAGATCCCCTCCCCCGTGGCGGGCATCCTGGCCTCGATCAAGGTCGCCGAGGACGAGACCGTCGAGGTCGGCGCCGAGCTGGCCGTCATCGACGACGGCTCCGGCGCGCCGGCCGCGGCTGCGGCCCCGGCCGCCGAGACGGTCGTCATCGAGACCCCGGCCGCTCCGGCTCCGGTCGCCGAGGCCCCCGCGGCCCCGGCTCCCGTCGCCGGGGCGCCCGCTGCGGCCGCCCCGGCCGCCGCCGGTACCGATGTCGTTCTCCCCGCCCTGGGCGAGTCCGTCACCGAGGGCACCGTCACCCGCTGGCTGAAGCAGGTCGGCGAGTCGGTCGAGGCCGACGAGCCGCTGCTGGAGGTCTCGACCGACAAGGTCGACACCGAGATCCCCGCCCCGGTCGCCGGCACCCTGCTGGAGATCCTGGTCGGCGAGGACGAGACCGCCGAGGTCGGCGCCCGTCTGGCCGTCATCGGCGTGGCCGGCGCAGCCCCCGCGGCCGCCCCGGCCGCCGCTGCCCCGGCTCCGGTCCAGGCTGCCGCTCCGGTTGCCGCCCCGGCTCCGGTCGTGGCTGCCCCGGCCGTGGCCGCTCCGGTTGCCGCTCCGGTTGCCGCTCCGGCTCCGGTTGCCGCTCCGGCCCCCGTGGCCGCTCCGGCTCCGGTCGCCCCGGCCGCCGCCCCCGCCGCTCCGGTTTCCGCCGGTGACGAGGGCGCGTACGTGACCCCGCTGGTGCGCAAGCTCGCCTCGGAGTCCGGCGTCGACCTGTCCACGGTCTCGGGCACCGGTGTCGGTGGCCGTATCCGCAAGCAGGACGTCCTGGCCGCCGCCGAGGCCGCCAAGGCCGCCGCTGCCGCCCCGGCTCCGGCTGCTGCCGCTCCGGCCGCGAAGGCTCCGGCCGCCGCGGTCTCCGAGCTGCGCGGCCAGACCGTCAAGATGACCCGCATGCGCAAGGTCATCGGCGACAACATGATGAAGGCCCTGCACTCGCAGGCGCAGCTCAGCTCCGTGGTCGAGGTGGACATCACCAAGATCATGAAGCTGCGCGAGAAGGCCAAGGGCGCGTTCCTGGCCCGTGAGGGCGTCAAGCTCTCGCCGATGCCGTTCTTCGTCAAGGCCGCGGCCCAGGCGCTG
The DNA here is from genome assembly GCF_055604165.1 of Streptomyces sp. NPDC037242. NCBI lineage: Bacteria > Bacillati > Actinomycetota > Actinomycetes > Kitasatosporales > Streptomycetaceae > Streptomyces > Streptomyces sp. NPDC037242. Next base: position 81,360 of record NZ_JBVJUY010000013.1, on the reverse strand, counting down.
AAGGCCCACGCGGTCGTCAACGCCCGGATCAACGACGACGAGGGCACCATCACCTACTTCGACTCGGAGAACATCGGCATCGCCGTGGACTCCGAGAAGGGCCTGATGACCCCGGTCATCAAGGGTGCCGGTGACCTCAACCTGGCGGGCATCTCCAAGGCGACCGCCGATCTGGCCGGCAAGGTCCGCGGCAACAAGATCACGCCGGACGAGCTGTCGGGCGCGACCTTCACGATCAGCAACACCGGCTCGCGCGGCGCGCTGTTCGACACGGTCATCGTGCCCCCGAACCAGGTCGCCATCCTGGGCATCGGTGCCACGGTCAAGCGCCCGGTGGTCATCGAGACCCCCGAGGGCACCGTCATCGGCGTCCGCGACATGACGTACCTGACCCTGTCCTACGACCACCGCCTGGTGGACGGCGCGGACGCGGCCCGGTACCTCTCGGCCGTCAAGGGCATCCTTGAGGCCGGCGAGTTCGAGGTCGAGCTCGGCCTGTAAGGCTCCGGGGTACAGCACCCCCTGTTCGACGACGGCGCCCCCGCCCGGGATCTCCCCGGGCGGGGGCGCCGTCGTCGTCCTAGCCTGAAGACATGGCACGTGCACCCGTGGCAGATCTCGTCGTGGTGCTGCCGGGGATCATGGGCAGTCGGCTGGCCGACGCCGACGGCAAACCGGTGTGGGACGTGTCGGGCGGCGCCCTGTGGCATGCCGTCCGCAGCCTCGGGGGCTCCCTGAGACGGCTCCGCCTCCCGGCGGACCTCGGGGACGGCCACCCCGGGGACGGGATCGTCCCCGCGGGCGTCCTGCGCAGCGTGCACGTGATCCCGGGCGTCTGGCACCCGGTGGACGGCTACACCGCACTGCTGGAGTGGCTGGAGCGGTCCTTCGCCCTGGCCCGCCCCGCTCCCGGGGCGCCGGGCAACCTCCTGGTGTTCCCGTACGACTGGCGGCTGTCCTGCCGCTACAACGCCGAGCTCCTGAAGGACCGTACCGAGAGCGAACTGGACCGGTGGCGGGCCTCCGCGCCCGACCGCGGGGAGGCCCGCGCGGTGTTCGTCTGCCACTCCATGGGCGGCCTCGTGGCCCGCTACTACACGGAGTGCCTCGGCGGCCACGAGATCACCCGCCGCGTGATCACCCTGGGCACCCCGCACCGGGGCTCGGTGAACGCCCTCACCAATCTGGCCAACGGTCTGCGCAGGGGGTGGGGCCCGCTCGGCCCGGACCTGGACGCCTTCGCCCGCAGCCTGCCCTCGCTGCACCAGCTGACCCCCGACTACGCGTGCGTGAAGGGCCCCGGAGGGAAGCTCGCGTACGCCCGTGACCTGCCGGGACTGCCCGGTGTGGACCCGGCTCTGCTCGCGGACGCCGCCGCGTTCCACGCTTCCCTGCGCCGGGCCGCCGACCGCGCCGTCCCCACCACGCTGGACGCCGTCACCGGCGTGCTCCAGCGGACCGCCACCACCGCCGAGTACGCCGGCGACCTGCTCGTCCCGCTGTGGGACATCGAGGGCGAGGACGAGGGCGGCGACGGTACGGTCCCCCGCCTCTCGGCCCGCCCCGCGAACGCCTCCGGCAGCGGTTACGCCACGGCCGAGTCCCACACCTCCTGCGAACAGCACGGCTCGCTCCAGAACAACGTGGGCGTACGCGAGGTCCTGTGGCGCCTGCTCGGCCGGGAGCCGGTGTTCCGCCGGAGCGACGAGGACGGCTCCGTGCCGCTCGGCGTGCTGGCGCCCCCGCTGCTGGAGCCGGGCGAGCCGTGCCCGGTGGACGTCACCGTGCCGCCGCGGACGCCCCGCCACGACGAGCTGCTGATCACGGCCGAGCTGCGTCCCGACGGCGGCGGCCCCGCGACCTCGCGCTCCCTGCGCAATCTCGGCGGCGGGCGGTACACCACCGCCTTCCCCGCCCCGGACCCGGGCGGCTACCGGGTGGCGGTGCGGGCGGTGAAGCATCCGGGGGCGCCGGTGACGGCGCTGACGCTGGTGTGTGGAAACCATGGGTGAGCAGGGCAGGCGCATCCGGGGGACGGTGCTCGGCGTCGTGGTGGAGAACTACCGGAGCGAGCGGTTCACGCACCTGGCGGAGGCCGCCGACCAGATGCGCAACCTCTGCGGCCTGCTGGAGAGGTACGGGTACAGGTCGACGGTGCTGGTGGATCCGAGCCGCGAGCGCCTCAGGAAGTCGTTGACGGGCTGGTGCCGGCAATGGGCCGCCACGGGCGACCACGGTCCGGCGGTGGTCCTGTGGTCCGGACACGCCGTGCTCCAGGACCGGGAGCTGCGTCTGATCGTGCACGACACCGACGACGTGGAGGACCTGGAGCAGACCTACTCGCCCGATTTCCTGGCGAACACCGTCCTGCTCAGCAGGGCGGACCAGGTGCTCCTGCTCATCGACACCTGCTACGCGGGGGCGGGCGTCCCCGACGTCGTGAAGCGGTGGCGGCGCAAGCTGGACGAGGACAGTCTTCCGCCGGGCCGGTCCGCATGGCTCGGGGCGATCGCGTGCTGCCGGCCGGACGAGACCGCCGAGGACTCCGGCATGCTGCTGGAGACCGCTACCCGGGTACTGAGCAAGGGGCCCCGGGCGGGGAGGTACCGGCACGCGTTCAGTACCCGGAACCCCCACATCACCGGGCAGGACCTCTTGGAGGACATCGCCGAGCAGTGGCCGCAGTCGACGGGCCAACTCATGCAGCCGGTCACCGCCGGGGTTCCGCGGGCCATGTTCGCCAATCCGCGCCGGCCGACCGCCAAGGATCCGGCGCCCGAGCTGGTGGAGCACCTGGTGAGGGCGGCACGCGGGGCCGACCGGGTCGACGAGGGGTGGTTCTTCAGCGGCCGCCACGGGGTGCTCAGGGAGATCACGAAGTGGCTGGAGGACCGGCAGCCCGGGCTGTTCCTGGTCACGGGCAGCGCGGGCAGCGGGAAGTCCGCCGTGCTGGGCAGGATCTGGACCCTGTCCGAGCCGGCGCACCGTGCGGACATCCTGAAGCACCTCGCCCTCGCGGACGATGACCCGGACCCGGGCCCAGACTCGGTGGACGCCTCGTTCCACCTGCGCGGCCTCAGCGTCCGGCAGCTCGCCGAGGCGATCGCCCGCGCGCTGAAGCTGCCACCGCCGCTGACCCCGGCCGCGCTGATCGCCGAGGTGGAGAGCGAATGGTCCGATGCCGACGAACCCCTCGTCCTCGTACTGGACGGTCTCGACGAGGCGCAGCCCGACCAGATCCCCCGCATCATGAAGGACCTGCTGGCCCCGCTGAGCCGCCTGGCGTGCGTCCTCCTCGGCTCCCGCAACAGGCCGTTCCTGGGTGACGCCGAGTCCGGGGAACCGCTGGGCCGGACGCTGAGCCGCCAACTGGGCACCCGGGCCCGCGCGTGCAGCCTGGACGAGGAAGCCGACACCGCCGACGACATCCGGCACTACAGCCGGCGCCGGCTGACCGCCGCGGACCTGCCCGAGGACGACGCCTACACGGCGGCGGTGGTCATCTCCGAACGGGCCTGCGCCGCGAGCAGCGGCGCCTTCCTGTACGCCAGCATGGCCGTCCGGTCCGTGATCAGGCGGTCGGCGGCGTCCGGCAGACAGGACTGGAACCAGGTCATTCCCGATTCCATCGGCCACGCCTTCGCCGATGACCTGCGCAGCGGTCCCAAGCGGGAGCGCGACGGCAAGAACCTGCCGTACGCGGCGGAGGACCTCCTGACGGCACTCGCATGGAGCTCCGGCAGCGGTATGCCGGCGCAGGGCGTCTGGGAAGCCGTCGCCTCCGCGCTCAGCGCGGAGGGGGTCCGCTACCGCCCCGCGGACGTGGACTGGCTTCTGAACAACTACGGGCGCTACGTCGTGGAGGACGGGGACGAGGCCCAGGCCGTCTACCGGCTCTACCACCACGAACTCGTCAACCACCTCCGCCGCGAGTCCGAGACCTATCTGCCGGTGGATCCCGCGACGGGTCTGCCGGAGAATCCCGCGTGCCGCGTCGCCCGCGCCGTGGTCAAGCTCCTGCACACCCAGAGCGCCGACGCCACCAAGACCGGGAGTGCCAACCCGTACCTGCGCCGGGCGCTGTCCGAGCACGTCGTCATGGCGGGGACCGAAGGCATCGAACTGGCCCGTGAGCTGTTCGATCTGAACCCGGAGCGCTTCCGCCCGGATCTGGCGGAAGCACTGGCCGAAGTCGCCTTCTCGCTGTCCGCGGACCAGCCGGACCAGGCGGTGGCGCTCGCCCGTGAGGGCTGCGAACTCTTCCGGGTCCAGGCCGAGCGGGATCCGGCCGTGTACGTGCCGTACCACGCCCAGTCACTCATGATCCTGGCCCGCATCAACGCGGAGAACGAGGACCTGCCGGCCGCACTCACCACCGTCACCGAAGCCGTGGGGCTGTTCCGGGCACTGGCCGCGCAGAACCCGGCCGCCCGCCGCCCGGACCTGGCCCTGTGCCTCTGCGACCTCACCGACGTCCGCGCGCGCTGCGGGGACCGGCACGGTGCGCTCAAGGCGATGACCGAGGCCACCACCCTCTACCGGCTCGTCGCGCGGGACAACCCCGCCGCCTACCTCCCCGACCTCGCCCGGGCCCTCGTCGATCTCTCGTCCATCCACCACGTCGGCGGGGACTCGTGCCGCGCACTCGCCGCGATCTCCGAAGCCGTCGGCATCTACCGGACGCTGGCGCGCAGCGACCCCACCACCTACTTCGGCAGCCTCTCGGCCGCCCTCGACCTGCTCGTCAGCCTGGTCTCCGCCCGGCAGGCCGTCACCGTCTACACCGAGGTGGAGCGGGAGCTGGCCGGGCATCCGGACTCGGCCCGCCGGCTCGCGCTCCAGCGCGCGAGGCTGCTGCTCACCTTCCCGGACCCGGGCCCCGGCATCAGTACCCTCATCGCCCTCGCGGATCCGCCCGGGCCTTCCGAGGCCGCCGACACGGCCGTCGAGGCCCGCAGACTGCTCCGGGCCCACCACCGCGGCGATGAGGCCAGTGCCGCGCGGGTCGACGAGCTGTGGCGCACGGTCGCCCGTACCGAGCCGCCCGACTGGCTGGGGATCCCCGAGGCCGCGGCGGACCTCGCGGTCACGTGGGTCCGGTGCCCCACCTGGGCCGACGCCCGCGCCTTCTGGGACGAGCACGCCGGCCTCCTGCGCTCGGCCGAGGTCGTCACGGCCGTGGAGGAGATCGCCCTGGTCGACCGGCTCGCCGCGCTCCGCCTGGAGGTCGCCCGGGAGGCGGACTCCAGGGACCCCGACAGCGCGTTCTTCCCGTACCTCACGAGCGAATGCGTCACGGCCTGGAAGGCACTGCCGACTTGGGAGGAGGCCCGGAACTACCTCACCGCGCATGCGAAGTTCCTGCTCAGCGACCGGGCCGTCGCACTCCTGTGGTCCGAGGTCAAGGCCGGCCGGTGGCACGGGCACTACGCCCTGGTCACCTTGGCACGGGCCGACGGGATCGCGTCCGCGTACCAGTACGTCGTGGACCGCGACGCGCTGCGCAGCCGGTGCGGGCGGCTCCTGGCCGCGCCCGAGGAGCCGGACCCCGGGCTCCTCTTCGCCATCGGACTCCTGGAGTCCGCGGAACACCGCGAGGCGTTCACCGGCCAGGTCCACAGGCAACTCGCCCGCGCGCTGGCGGGGATGGCCCTCGGGGAAGAGCGGTGGCACCCCCACGAGTTCACAGAACAGGCCAGGGTCATCGGGGAGATCAGGTCGGTCCTGGAGCGCCACTCCGGGCACGACGAGGTCCTGGGTGGCCTGATCCGGAGCATCCGCGCCTCGGGAGCCCCTCAGCCCTTGTAACCAGCCTCACCCGGGGTCACCGTCGGGAACGCATCTCACCGGGCCGACACCGCCGTATTGTCTACGCATCGACCCGTGCGAACCCCACAGGAGATGAACCGCCGATGATCACCCCACCCGTCGTGCACTCGCTGCGCGAGCAGATCCGCGAGCACATCGTGGAGGGGATCGTCAGCGGGCGCTGGAAGCCCGGCGAGCGCATCGTGGAGCGCCGGATCGCCGTGGAGCTGGAGGTCAGCCAGACGCCCGTGCGCGAGGCCCTGCGCGAGCTGGAGACGCTGCGGCTGATCGAGTCGGCGCCGAACAAGGGCGTGCGCGTACGGAACCTGTCGGCGGCCGACCTGGAGGAGATCTACCCGGTCCGGGCCGGCCTGGAGCAGATCGCGGCCGAGCTGGCCGCGCCGCGGCTGGCGAGCGACTGCTCGGCCCTGGAGCCGCACGTGGCGGCGCTGTGGGAGGCGGACCGCGCCGAGGACGGCACGGCGCAGGTGCGGCACACGGTGGGCTTCCACCGGGAGATGGTGCGGGCGGCGGGGAACAGCGTGCTGCTGCACACCTGGGAGAGCCTGGGCATCGAGGTCTTCACGGCCCTGTCCATCCGGTGGCTGGGAACCGTCCAGAAGTCCTACGCCGAGGAGCACGAGGCGCTCGTCGAGGCGTTCCGCAGCCGGGACCCCGACATCGGCGTGCTGGTGAAGCGGCACGTGCTGGGGTGCGCTCCGCGCGCTTGATCATCTCCGGACCGCACCTTTTTGTACCGATTTACCCGGCACCGGGTGCCTAAATCCATGGCACCCGGTGCCGACTTTTGTCATATGGACGTTTCTTCGTCACTTTCATTTGATCGATCATCGATCAGCGATTTACAGTCGTCGCGGACCTCAACCAGGTCCAACGACCCTGTCCTGCCCGTCAGGGATTTTCTTCACCACCTCTCCTTTGTCCGGAAGGCGGCGCACACCGATGTCCGACCCCGTAGGAAAGCTTCCGAGCGAGCTCGACCAGCTCCCGGACCGCGACACCGAGGAGACCGCCGAATGGGCGGCCTCCCTCGACGCCGTCGCAAAGGCCGCCGGTACGCGCCGCGCCGAATACCTGCTCCGCCGTACGCTCCAGCACGCCGAGGCCGCCGGCCTCGCGCTGCCGAAGCTGCTGGAGACGGACTACGTCAACACCATCCCCACCGCCGCGGAGCCGGAGTTCCCCGGTGACGAGGCGATGGAAGCCAGGATCACCGCCTGGAACCGCTGGAACGCGGCCGCCATGGTCACCCGCGGCTCCAAGTACGGCGTCGGCGGCCACATCGCCACCTTCGCCTCCGCCGCGTGGCTGTACGAGACCGGCTTCCAGCACTTCTTCCGCGGGAAGGAGGCCGACGGATCGGGCGATCAGCTCTACATCCAGGGCCACGCCTCCCCCGGCATCTACGCCCGCGCCTTCCTCGACGGCCGGGTCTCCGAGCAGCAGCTCGACAACTTCCGCCAGGAGTCCGGCGGCAACGGCCTGCCGTCCTACCCGCACCCGCGGCGCCTGCCGTGGCTGTGGGAGTTCCCGACGGTGTCCATGGGCCTCGGCCCGCTCTCCGCGATCTACCAGGCGCGCTTCAACCGCTACCTGCAGAACCGGAGCATCAAGGACACCGCCAACTCGCACGTCTGGGCCTTCCTGGGCGACGGCGAGATGGACGAGCCCGAGTCGACCGCCGCCCTGGCCCTCGCCTCCCGCGAGCAGCTCGACAACCTGACCTTCGTCATCAACTGCAACCTGCAGCGCCTCGACGGTCCGGTCCGCGCCAACTTCCGCGTGGTGCAGGAGCTGGAGGCCCAGTTCCGCGGCGCCGGCTGGAACGTCATCAAGTCGCTGTGGGGCTCCGCCTGGGACGAGCTGTTCCAGCTCGACACCACGGGCGCCCTGGTACGCCGCCTGCGCGAGGTACCGGACGCGCAGTTCCAGACGTACGCGACCCGCGACGTGGCCTACATCCGCCAGCACTTCTTCGGCGCCAACGCCGAGCTCGTGCAGCTGGCCGGCGTGCTCTCCGACGCCAAGATCGCCGAGTGCTTCCACAGCTCCCGCGGCGGCCACGAGCCCCGCAAGGTCTACGCCGCGTACAAGGCCGCCCTGGAGCACAAGGGTGCGCCGACGGTCATCCTCGCGCAGACCGTCAAGGGCTACACGCTGGGCGCCGGGTTCGAGTCGAAGAACGCGAACCACCAGATGAAGAAGCTGACGATCGACGAGTTCAAGGACATGCGTGACCTCCTTGGCCTCCCGATCCCGGACAGCGCCTTCGCCGACGGCCAGGTCCCGTACGGCCACCCGGGCGCGAACAGCCCCGAGGTCCAGTACCTGAACGAGCGCCGCGCGGCGCTCGGCGGCCCGGCCCCGGCCCGCAAGGTCAAGCACGTGGCCCTGCCCGCCCCGGCGGACCGTTCCTTCGCCCCGCTCCTCAAGGGCTCCGGCAAGCAGGAGATGGCCACCACCATGGCCTTCGTCCGGCTCGTCAAGGACCTGATGCGGGACAAGGAGACCGGCAAGCGCTGGGTGCCGATCGTCCCGGACGAGGCCCGCACCTTCGGCATGGAGTCCCTCTTCCCGTCGGCCGGCATCTACTCGCCGCTGGGCCAGACGTACGAGCCGGTCGACCGCGACCAGCTCATGTACTACAAGGAAGCCAAGGACGGCCAGATCCTCAACGAGGGGATCACCGAGGCCGGCGCCATGGCCGACTTCATCGCCGCCTGCACGTCGTACGCGACGCACGGCGAGCCGATGATCCCGTTCTACATCTTCTACTCGATGTTCGGCTGGCAGCGCACCGCCGACCAGATGTGGCAGCTCGCCGACCAGCTCGGCAAGGGCTTCATCGTCGGCGCCACCGCCGGCCGCACCACGCTGACCGGTGAGGGCCTCCAGCACGCGGACGGCCACTCGCACCTGATCGCGTCCACGAACCCGGCGTCGCTGAACTACGACCCGGCCTTCGCGTACGAGATCGCGGTGATCGTCAAGGACGGTCTGCGCCGGATGTACGGCGAGAAGCCGGAAGACGTCTTCTACTACCTGACGGTCTACAACGAGCCGAAGGTGCAGCCGGCCATGCCCGAGGGCGTGGAAGAGGGCATCCTCAAGGGCCTCTACCGCTTCAACACGGCGGCGGACCTGGCGGAGGCGGCCCCGGCCGCGGACGCCCCGAAGGTCCAGCTGATGGCCTCGGGTACGGCGATCCACTGGGTGCTGGAGGCGCAGAAGCTGCTCGCCGCCGACTGGAACGTCTCCGCCGACGTCTGGTCCGCCACCTCCTGGGGCGAGCTGCGGCGCGACGCGCTGGAGTGCGACGAGGCGCTGCTGCGCGGCGAGGTGCGCACCCCGTACGTCACCCGCGCGCTGGAGGGTGCCGCGGGCCCGGTCCTCGCGGTGTCCGACTGGATGCGCCAGGTTCCGGACCAGATCAGCCAGTGGGTCGAGCAGGACTACACCTCGCTGGGTACGGACGGCTTCGGCCTGTCCGACACCCGTGAGGGCGCCCGCCGCCACTTCGGTGTGGACGCCCAGTCGATCGTGGTGGCCGCGCTGGCCCAGCTCGCCCGCCGCGGCGAGGTCCCGGCGTCCGCCATCAAGGAGGCCCGGGAGCGCTACGGCCTCTGAGCCGTGTGGAGTACGGCGAAGGCCGGTATCCGTCCCTCTGGGGGATGGATACCGGCCTTCGCCGTACGCGCGGTGGCGGCGGGGTGGTCCAGCCGTGATGCTGGAGCGGTGGTGACTCCTCCTCCCGGACGAATCCGGGCGGCTTCTCACTTGGGATCGCGATCCCTCATGAAGGCCAAGCCCTGACCTCTGCCCGAGGGCAGGCACCGAATGTACAACGGCGCGGCGGCGCTTCGGGCCGCTTTCGAGAGGATCGCATGGACGAGACGGAGTTCTGGGAGATCGTCGACCGTACCCGCGAGGCCGCCGATGGCGACCCCGAGGAGCACGCCGAGCTGCTCGTGGAGCGGCTGGCCCAGCTCGATCCCGACTCCGTCCTGGACTTCGCCCGGCACTTCGAGTCGCGGTACAACCGGGCCTACACGTGGGACCTGTGGGGCGCCGCGTGGGTGTTGCTCGACGGGGCGAGCGACGACGCGTTCGACTACTTCCGGTGCTGGCTGATCGGCCAGGGGCGGGAGGTCTTCGAGGGCGGGGTGCACGACCCGGACCAGCTGGCTGAGCTGCTCGGCGAGTTCGACGAGGAGATCGACGGGGACGGCGAGGAGCTGGGGTACGCGGCCGACGAGGCGTACGAGCAGCTGACCGGGGCGGTGGCGCCGGACCTGGGGATCCCGCTGCAGCCGGCGGAGCCGGAGGGCGCACCGCTGGACTTCGAGAACGAAGCCGTGCTCGCGGAGCGCTTCCCCCGGCTGTGGGACCGGTTCCGCGCCTGATCAGTGCCTGCTCAGTGCCTGCTCAGTGCCTGCTCAGTAGTGCGTGCCGCCGTCGATGCGGATCTCCGTACCGGTGATGAAGGCGCCGTCCTCGGAGCCCAGCATGGCGACGACGCCGGCCACGGTCTGCGGGCCTGCGAAGCCCTGGCCGATGGCGGGGGCGAGCTTGGCGAACAGGCTCCAGTCGGTGTCCTCGGGCAGGCCGGGGCCGTTGCCGGTGGTCATGCCGCTCTCGATGGAGCCGGGCGCGACGGCGACGAAGCGCAGGCCCTGCTTGCTGTACTCGGCGGCCAGCGCGTGGGTCATGGACTGGATGCCGCCCTTGCTGGCCGCGTAGGCGGACATGTAGGGGTGGGCGAAGGACGCCGAGGTGGAGCTGAAGTTGACGACGACCGGCTGGTCGCCCTCCAGCAGCGCCGGGAGCGACTCGCGGATCATCAGGAAGGTGCCGGTCAGGTTGACCCCGATGACCTGGTTCCAGAGGTCCAGCGTGGTCTGGTGGGTGTGCGCGGAGCGCAGGATGCCCGCCGCGTTGACCAGCACGTCGATGCCGCGGCCGCCGAGGCTCTCGACGGCGGCGGCGATGCCGGCGCGTACAGCGGCCTCGTCGGATATGTCGAGCACGGCGGTGGTCAGCCGCGCGCCGTGCCCGTCGGCCGCAGCGCGGTCGGCGGTGGCCTTGAGGCCGGCCTCGCTGACGTCCACGGTGTGGACGCGGCCGCCCTCCGACAGAATGCGGTGGACGGTGGCCTGGCCGATGCCGGAGCCGCCCCCGGTGATGAGGACTCGGCGTCCTTCGTAACGGTTCATGGGGACGAGCGTACCGGTGCCATGACACGTTTTGCCAGAGTGACAAAGAGTGCAGTTGCCGGTCGGTCCGGGGAGTACTCTTCCCTAGTGAGATCCCCACGTCCGTACTCTCCCCAGGCCGGCCCCGGAGCCCAGTCGCTGACCGAGCGCCGCAAGGCCGCCACCCAGCTCGACATCGCCCGCGCGGCCTGCGAACTGTTCGCCGAGCACGGCCCCGACGCCACCACCGCCGAGGACATCGCCCACCGGGCGGGCGTGGCGCTGCGGACGTTCTACCGCTACTTCCGCAACAAGCAGGAGGCGGTGGCCCCGCTGCTCGCGGGCGGCGGCGACGCCTGGCGCGCCCTGCTCGCCGAGGAGGACCCCGGCACCCCGCTCGCCGAGGCCCTGGAACGCGCCGTCAAGCGCTCGCTGACCGATCTCCAGGCCGTCGAGGAGGGCCTTGAGGTCACCCGCGGGCTGCTGCGCGCGGCGGCGACCGACGAGGCCCTGCGCGCGGTCTGGTACAAGGTGAACCAGGACTCCGAGGAGCGCCTGGTCCCCGTGGTGGCCCGGCTGGCCGGCCCGGACGCCGACGCGCTCGGCGTACGGCTCCTCGCGGCGGCGGCCACCGACGCGATCCGCATCGCCCTGGAGCTCTGGTCGACCACCGACGCCCCGGTCAGCGGCCCCCGTTCACCGGCGGAACTCGCGATCCGCTGCCTGCGGGACCTGACGGGCGCCATGCCGCTGCTGCGCTGATCAGAGGAACCGCCGCGACTTCTCCTGGAGGTGCGCGGCAAAGAACGCGGGGGCGTCGGGCCGCATCCGGGCGAGGGCGACCATGGCCGTCACGATGACGTCGGCCACCTCCGCCTCCACATCGCCCCAGGTGTGCGATTCCCCCTTGCGCGGGTTGGTCCCCTTGGCCCCGATGACGGCCTGCGCGGCCTCGCCGAACTCCTCCCCGATCTTCAGGATCTGGAGCGTCACGCTCTCCTCGTGCGCGACCCCCCGCTCCCGGTCGTGCTCGTCGAACCGCGCCCCGAGCGCGCCGATGGTCTTCCAGGGATCTTCCATACGGGGAACCTAGCCGGAAACGACGGAGCCCCGCCGGTCTCCGAGGAGAACCGGCGGGGCTCGGTGACACTGTCACACGCGCTGTTTAGAGGTCGAAGTAGAGCTCGAACTCGTGCGGGTGCGGGCGCTGCGCGATCGGGGCGATCTCGTGCGTGCGCTTGTAGTCGATCCAGGTCTCGATCAGGTCGGGGGTGAAGACACCGCCGGCCAGGAGGTACTCGTGGTCCTCCTCCAGGGCCTTGAGGACGTCCTCCAGGCTGGTCGGGACCTGCGGGACGCTCGCGTGCTCGTCGGGCGAGAGCTCGTAGAGGTCCTTGTCGATCGGCTCCATCGGCTCGATCTTGTTCTTGACGCCGTCGAGGCCCGCGAGCAGCAGCGCCGCGAAGGCGAGGTACGGGTTGGACGACGGGTCCGGGGCGCGGAACTCGACGCGCTTGGCCTTCGGGTTCGAGCCCGTGATCGGGATGCGCATGGCGGCGGAGCGGTTGCGCTGCGAGTACACCATGTTGACCGGCGCCTCGAAGCCCGGCACCAGGCGGTGGTAGGAGTTCACCGTCGGGTTGGTGAAGGCCAGCAGCGACGGGGCGTGCTTGAGGATGCCGCCGATGTAGTAGCGCGCGGTGTCCGACAGGCCCGCGTAGCCGGCCTCGTCGTAGAACAGCGGGTCGCCGTTCGCCCACAGCGACTGGTGCACGTGCATGCCCGAGCCGTTGTCGCCGAAGATCGGCTTCGGCATGAAGGTCGCGGTCTTGCCGTTGCGCCAGGCGACGTTCTTCACGATGTACTTGAAGAGCATCAGGTCGTCGGCCGCGGCGAGCAGCGTGTTGAACTTGTAGTTGATCTCGGCCTGGCCGCCGGTGCCGACCTCGTGGTGCTGGCGCTCGACCTGGAGGCCCTGGGCGTCCAGTTCGAGGGAGATCTCGGCGCGCAGGTCGGCGAAGTGGTCGACCGGGGCTACGGGGAAGTAACCACCCTTGTAGCGGACCTTGTAACCACGGTTGTTCTCCTCGGAGCCCGTGTTCCAGGCACCCGCCTCGGAGTCGATGTGGTAGAAGCCCTCGTTCGCGGAGGTCGCGAAGCGCACGCTGTCGAACACGTAGAACTCGGCCTCGGGGCCGAAGTACGCGGTGTCGGCGATGCCGGTGGAGGCGAGGTACGCCTCGGCCTTCTTCGCGATGTTGCGCGGGTCGCGGCTGTAGGCCTCGCCCGTGATCGGGTCGTGGATGAAGAAGTTGATGTTGAGCGTCTTGTCCTTGCGGAACGGGTCCAGACGCGCGGTGGTGATGTCGGCACGCAGCGCCATGTCGGACTCGTGGATCGCCTGGAAGCCACGGATCGAGGAGCCGTCGAAGGCGAGCTCCTCCGCCGGGTCGAATGCCCGAGCCGGGATGGTGAAGTGCTGCATCACACCAGGCAGGTCGCAGAAGCGCACGTCAACGAACTTGACGTCGTTCTCCTCGATGTACTGCTTCACTTCGTCGGCGTTCTGGAACATCCAACTCCTCCTACTCCCACCCCGGGGCAGGGACGGGCTTTATAGCTCGTGGTGCGTCAGTGCGGTGCCGCACGCTGACCCGACCATAAGCAGGCGGGATTTCTCAAGCATGACCCATTTGTTTCGCACAAGTTAACCAGGGTCCCGCCGGAATGCCGGGGAGCAGCACGGGTACCTTGGTCGGGTGGACAAGAGGCAAGCAATCGGATCCTGGCTCTCCGGCCCCCGCGCGGCCGCCGAGGACATGGGCGTCGACTTCGGCTACCCCGGCCAGCAGCTCGGCCTGCCGCAGCAGGGGCCCGGCTCCGTGGCGCGGTTCGGGCGCCGGTTCGGCGCCGTGGCCATCGACTGGATCGGCTGTCAGCTGATCGCATACGGGCTGATCACGGGCCGCGACGCGGGCGCCACGGGCAACTGGACGCTGGCGCTCTTCGTGACCCTGAGCATCCTGACCGTCGGCACCGTGGGCTTCACCCCCGGGAAGCGGATGCTGGGGCTGCGGGTCGTCTCGCAGGACGGCGGGCGCCTCGGCTTCGGCCGCGTGGTGCTGCGCACCGTGCTGCTGGCCCTGGTCATCCCGGCGATCGTCTGGGACCGCGACGGCCGCGGCCTCCACGACCGGCTGAGCCGCGCCGTCCAGGTCCGCATCTGAGCCGTCCCGGCCGGCATCGGCATCACGCAACACACAGGGGCGCCCCCGAAGCCGTTCGGCTCGGGGGCGCCCCTGTGTGTTGTATACGAAAAGCGGGTCAGCGCATCTTTCCGCCGCGCGGCATGCGCATGCCCTTGGGCATCGGGCCCTTGGGGATCGGCATGTTGCTCATCAGGTCGCCCATGGCCCGGAGCTTGTCGTTGACCGCGGTGATCTGCGGGCCGGCCAGTACCCGGGGCAGCTTCAGCAGGGTCGTACGGACCTTCTTGAGCGGCACCTCGCCCTCGCCGTTGCCCACGATGAAGTCGTGGACCGGGATGTCGGGCATGATCCGGGCCAGCTTCTTCTTCTCGTTCGCGAGCATGGGCTTCACCCGGTTCGGGTTGCCCTCGGCGATCAGCACGACGCCCGCCTTGCCGACGGCACGGTGGACGATGTCCTGCTGCTTGCTCATCGCGACGGCGGGGGTGGTCGTCCAGCCCCGTCCCACGTTGTCCAGTACGGCCGCGGCCGCGCCCGGCTGTCCCTCCATCTGCCCGAAGGCAGCCCGCTCGGCCCGTCGTCCGAAGACGATCGCCATCGCGAGGAACGCCACCAGGAAGCCCAGGATGCCCAGGTAGACCGGGTGGTCGATCAGGAAGCCGATCGCAAGAAAGACACCGAAGGTGACGATTCCCACGCCCGCGACGATCAGACCGACCTTCGGGTCGGCCTTGCGCGTCATCTTGTACGTCAGGGCGATCTGCTTCAGTCGCCCGGGGTTCGCAGCAGTCTCTGCGTTTGACTTCCTCGCCATACAGCGAAGTTTACGTGGCCTGCGGGGTCCGGGTCGCCGCGGCCTCGAGTACGTGCTCGGTTTCGACGCGGTCCTTGGCCCTGCGGCGGTCTTCGAGGACCGCGGTCCAGGCGTTGCGACGGGCCCCGCTCATGAGCAGCGACTCTATGCCGCGGAAGGCGTCGGTGAAGGACGGGATGGCGATGGCGCGTACGGGCGCGGCCTGCATGATGTCGATCCCTTTCACGGTGCTCACTCGGTGGTGTGTGCGGTGCGTGGAGCAATCGTCACTGACTGGTGTTACCAGCGTGTGGCTCGTCGGTCAAACGTTGTGAAACATTGACGCGGCCCGCCGGACTCTTCCTGGAAAGAGCCTAGGGGCCGCGCCGCTGCGGTGTTACTCGTTAGTAAGACTTTGTGCGCGACTTCACACAGTCGCGCGCTTCTCTCTTTGCCGGTCGAGCTCCGCCTCGCCGCCGCTCCGGCCGCGTGCCTGCCCCCGTACCTCGGACAGACCCGCAACCTGCGCTCAGGCTCGGCTGCGCTTCTCCATCGCCTGCTGGTAGAGACGGCCCGCACGGTACGAGGACCGGACCAGCGGCCCGGACATCACACCGGAGAAGCCGATCTCCTCGGCCTCCTTCGCCAGCTCCACGAACTCGGCCGGCTTCACCCAGCGCTCGACGGGGTGGTGCCGCGGCGAGGGCCGCAGGTACTGGGTGATGGTGATGAGCTCGCAGCCGGCCTCGTGCAGCTCCTTCAGCGCCTCCGAGACCTCCTCGCGCTCCTCGCCCATGCCCAGGATCAGGTTGGACTTGGTGACGAGTCCGTAGGCGCGGGCCTGCCGGATCACGTCGAGCGAGCGCTCGTAGCGGAAGCCGGGGCGGATCCGCTTGAAGATGCGCGGCACGGTCTCGACGTTGTGCGCGAAGACCTCGGGGCGGGAGGCGAAGACCTCCTCCAGCAGCTCCGGGACCGCGTTGAAGTCCGGGGCCAGCAGCTCGACCTTGGTGTGGCCGGCCTCGCGGCCCGCCGTCTGCTGGTGGATCTGGCGCACGGTCTCCGCGTACAGCCAGGCGCCGCCGTCGGCCAGGTCGTCGCGCGCGACGCCCGTGATGGTGGCGTAGTTCAGGTCCATCGTGACCACGGACTCGCCGACGCGGCGCGGCTCGTCCCGGTCCAGGGCCTCGGGCTTGCCCGTGTCGATCTGGCAGAAGTCACAGCGCCGGGTGCACTGGTCGCCACCGATGAGGAAGGTGGCCTCGCGGTCCTCCCAGCATTCGTAGATGTTCGGACAGCCGGCTTCCTGGCACACCGTGTGCAGTCCTTCGCCCTTCACCAGGGCCTGCATCTTGGTGTACTCGGGACCCATCTTCGCCCGGGTCTTGATCCACTCGGGCTTGCGCTCGATGGGGGTCTGGGCGTTACGGACCTCGAGGCGCAGCATCTTGCGTCCGTCGGGTGCGACTGCGGACACGACCGGCTCCCTGTGACTTCGATTCTTCGGCGCCCACCAGGGTACGCCCGTAATTTCATACGCTCTTACGTCGGCCAACCTGCGAGGGGGTGGCCGCATTCCCCGGCCGTCAGCCGGCGGCCGGCTCTATCTCGCGGGGCCGCAGCTCCGCGTGCTCGAACACCTCGGCCAGGTGGCGCTCGACGACCGGCAGCACCTCGGCGATGGTGATCTCGCGGCCCAGCTCATAGGAGAGCGAGGTCACACCCGCGTCCCGGATCCCGCAGGGGACGATCCGGTCGAACCAGGTGTTGTCCGGGTTCACGTTGATCGCGAAGCCGTGCATGGTGACGCCCTTGGCGACGCGGATGCCGATGGCGGCGAGCTTGCGGTCCTCGCGGCGCTGGCCGGCGTTGGACGGGGCGTACTCGGGGCCGTTCAGACGGGCGTCGAACTCCTCGTCGTGCAGCCGGGGGTCGAAGTCGAGCGAGAGGCCGCCGAGCTTCGGGCGCTCCTCGACGGGGTCGCCGAGGACCCAGACCCCGGAGCGGCCCTCGACCCGGGTGGTCTCCAGGCCGAACTCCGCGGCGGTGCGGATCAGCGCGTCCTCCAGGCGCCGGACGTGCGCGACCACGTCCACCGGGCGGGGCAGCTTCATGATCGGGTAGCCGACCAGCTGGCCCGGGCCGTGCCAGGTGATCTTGCCGCCGCGGTCCACGTCCACGACGGGCGTGCCGTCCAGCGGACGCTCGCTGTCCGCCGTGCGGCGGCCCGCGGTGTAGACCGGCAGGTGCTCCAGCAGGAGGCAGGTGTCGCCGACCTCGTCCGCGAAACGGGCCGCGTGCACCCGGCGCTGCTCTTCCCACGCCTCGGTGTACTCGACGGCTTCCGGCCCGAAGCCCAGATGGACAAACCCAAGCTCAGCCACCGCAGCGCCTCCTCGTTGAACCTGCTGTGTGCACGTATCGCACCAGGCAAGGGTACGGCGGGCCGTGCGGGAGCCCTCAGGCGCCTGCCGGCGGGCCCGGCAGCTGCCTGGGCCGCCTGCGCCCCTGCGGCGGCCGGTCCGGGTCCTCGTCGGCCCGCGGCAGCCGCCGGTGGCCCTCGGAGTGGTCGTTGACCCAGCCGCACACCCCGCAGGCGTAGCGCCCGTCGAGCCCCGCGATGTACGTCCCGCACCGCCGGCACTCCGCCTCGGTCAGCTCCGGCGCGGGCAGCGGCGCCGTGGACTCGGCAGTTCTCTCGACAGGGGGACGCACCCCGTTGGACCGGCGGGTCATGGGGCGCAGCGTACGCCGACAGAGGGGTCCGGTCCGTAAAGGGCCCCACCGATTCTGCACACGATCGGATGAATGTGGGGCAGAGCGGGCGGTCTGAGCGGAGTTCGCCGCTACATTCACGCCGTTCACAGGGCCGGGACTCCGGTCCGTCACGTCAGGAGACCGTGGAGCCGATGACGGAACGACCTGCCCAGCGCGTCCCCAACCGGCAGCTCGCAGCCTTGATCGCGGAAGCCGGGTTCTCCAACGCCGGGCTAGCCCGCCGAGTCGACCAGCTCGGGCTGGAACACGGTCTCGACCTGCGGTACGACAAGACCTCCGTGACCCGGTGGCTGCGCGGGCAGCAGCCGCGCGGCACGACCCCGGCGCTGATCGCGGAGGTCTTCACCCGGCGCCTCGGGCGGCGCCTGTCCGCGCAGGACCTCGGCCTGGACGCCTGCGCCCCCGTCTACGCCGGTCTGGAGTTCGCGGCCACCCCCGAGGAGGCCGTGGACATCGCGAGCGGGCTGTGGCGCAAGGACTCCGGCTCCCACGCGGAGCTGCGGAAGATCGCCTTCACCCCGGCCGGGCTGGTCGTGCCCAGCCGGGACTGGCTGATCGGCCGGGCCGACGAGCGCGTGGGCCGCGGCGCGGACCAGACCGCAGCGCGGGTGCCCGTACAGGGCCGGACCTCGGTGCCGCGGCAGCGCCAGATCGACCGCGGGCCCGGGCAGCGGGTCACCAGCGGCGACATCGCGGCGCTGAGGTCGGTGAGCGAGCTGTTCCGGACCCTGGACCACGCCTACGGCGGCGGCCATGCCCGCCAGGCCCTGGTGCGCTACCTGGAGCACGAGGCCGAGCCGATGCTCCGCGGCACCTACGGGGAGACCACCGGGCGGCGGTTGTTCGCGGCCGCCGCCGACCTGACCCGGCTCGCGGGCTGGACCTCGTACGACATCGCCGCGCACGGGTTGGCCCAGCGCTACTTCGTGCAGGCGCTGCGGCTCGCGCAGGCCGCCGGGGACCGGCCGTACGGGTCGTACGTGCTGGTCACGATGAGCCGCCAGGCGGTCTACCTCGGCCACGGCCGGGAGGCGGTGCAGCTGGCCCGGGTGGCCCAGCAGGGCGTCGGCTCGGGCCCCCCGCCGGTGGTGCAGGCGCTGCTGCACTCGGCGGAGGCGCGGGGGCACGCGGTGCTCGGCGAGGTGCGGGCGTCCACGGCCTCACTGGTGCGGGCCGAGCGGGCGCTGGGCGCCGCCCGGCCGGCGGACGACGTACCGCACTGGGCGCGGGACTACGGCGAGGCGCAGCTGGCGGACGAGTTCGGGCACTGCCACCGGGACCTCCAGCAGTACCGGGCCTCGGCGCAGCACGCGGAGCGCTCGCTGCAGTTGCGGGCGCCCGGGTACGCGCGTTCGCGGCTGTTCTGCCGGGTGGTGCTGGCCACGGCGCGGCTGGGGCTGGGCGAGCTGGACCAGGCCTGCGCGCTGGGCGCGGAGGCGGCGCAGCAGGCGATGGAGATGCGGTCGGTGCGCGCGGTGGAGTACGTACGGGACTTCGAGCGCCGGCTGGAGCCCTACCGGGACGCCTCGGCCGTGCGGACGTACCGGGACCGGGTGGCGGCGCTGTCGTGAGGTGCGGGGCCCGGCCCCGGTCGGGTCCGGGCCCCTGGCTCGGTGGTTCTCAGGCCGCCACCGGAAGTGCGGGCCGCGCGGGGACGGGCAGCGGGATGCCGAAGTCGCGCAGGACCGCGGTGGCGGCGCGGCGGGCCGAGTGCAGGGCGCCCTGGACGGTGTTGGTGTCGCGGTGGTCGCCGCACACGTACAGCCCGGCCAGGACCCGTACCGGGCGCCGCATGTCGTGCGGCGGGGGCATGGCGGGCACGGCCTCCGGGGTGTGGTGGACGGCGAGCAGCTGCCAGTCCCGGGTGGTGGTGTCGTAGAGCCGGGCCAGGCGCGAGGCGACGGTGCGCGAGGGCGGCGGCGGGCCGAGCACGGTGGTGGTGACCAGGCTGCGGCCGGCCGGGGCGCGCGTCGGGTCGACCGCACTCATCACTGCGGTGTGGGCGACGGGCCACTTGGGGTCGCCGTCCAGGAGCAGCGAGCCGTCCCAGGGCAGCGGGGCGGCGGTGGCGTGGTGGATGACGGTGACCTCGTGGAAGTCCGGCACCCGCAGCCCGGGCAGCAGTTCCGCGGCGGCGCGGGCGCCGGTCGCCAGGACCGCGGAGCGGCAGCTGAAGTCGCCGTGGTCCTCGGTGGTGACGAGGTTGGTCGCCACCGAGCGGACCCGGACCCCGGTGCGCACGGTGCCGGGCGGCAGCCCGGCGGCGAGCAGGTCGGGCAGGGTCGCGGCGCCGCCCTCGGGGACGGCGAGCCGGCCGCGGGCGAAGGTGCGCAGCGCCAGGTCGGCGACGCGGCTGGAGGTGGTGAGCCCCGGGTCGCGGAGCAGGGCCGCGAGCAGGGGGCGCAGTACGGCGTTCACGGAGCGCGGGGGCAGCCCGCGGGAGGACCGCAGGGCCGCGTCGGCGGTGCGCTCCGGCCGGGCGAGGAGGCGCTCCTCGGGCAGGGCGGCGAGGCGGCCGAGGACGGCGCTGAGCCGGGCCTGGTCGAGGGAGCCGCTGGCCAGGGCGCGGGCGGGGGTCAGGGCCCCGGCGCGCAGCTGTTTGCCCTCGGTGTGGACGAGGACCCCGGGCGCGAAGGGCCGCAGGACGAGGCCCTCCAGTCCCGGGGTGCGGGCCGGCTCCGTGTAGGCGGTGCTGAGCAGTTGGCCGACCCGGTCCAGCCGGAAGCCGTCCACGGCTTCGGTGGCCATCCGGCCGCCGGGGTCCCCCGCGGCCTCCAGGACGGTGACGGTGACCCCCGCTGCGATCAGGTGGTGCGCGGCGGCGAGTCCTGAGACTCCGGCGCCCACGATGACGACGTCCGCGTGGTGTGTGCTGCGAGTGCTGCGTGTGCTGCTGAGCACGTGCCCCTCCCCGAGGTCGGCGCGGCTGTGTTTCGTCCTCCTTCCCCCAACCGGCTCCAGCGGAACCCGAGTCGGGCGGGCGATTGCGGTCGGCTCCGGTCGCACAGCGGTCGCATTCGGGTCACAAAAGGTCGCACGATGGTCGCGCGCCGAGATCGCTAGTGCGCCCCTTCGTCGATCGCTAGTGCGCCCCGTCGCCGAGGGCCGCGCGGATGGAGTCCTCGATCCCCGGATCGCGGAACACGAACCCGGACTCCAACAGCCGGGCGGGGCGCACCCGCTGGCTGCCGAGCACGTCCTCGGCGAACTGGCCGAGCGCGACCTTGAGGGCGATCGCCGGTACGGGGATCACCGCGGGCCGCCGCAGCACCCGGCCCATGGCCGCGGTGACCTGGCGGTTCGTCAGCGGTTCTGGGGCGGTGAGGTTGACCGGGCCCGACAGGGCGGGGGTGTCGATGATGTGCCGCAGGGCCGCGATCTCGTCCCGGAGGGAGATGTGCGACCAGTACTGGCGGCCGTTGCCGAGCCGGCCGCCGATGCCGGCGCGGAAGACGGGGAACAGCTGGCCCCAGGCCCCGCCCTGGCGGGCCACGACCAGGCCGGTACGGGCGAACACGGTCCGGACCCCGGCCGCCTGGGCGGGGGCCGCGGCCGCCTCCCACTCGACGCAGACCTCGGCGAGGAAGCCCTCGCCGACCGGGGAGTCCTCGTCGACGGCGCGGTCGCCGGTGTCGCCGTAGTACCCGATGGCGGAGCCGCTGACGAAGACGGCCGGCGGCCGGGGCATCGCGGCGATGGCGGTGGCGATGGCCCGCGTGCCGTTGACCCGGCTGTCGCGGATCTCCCGCTTGTACGCGGCGGTCCAGCGGTGGTCGCCGACGCCGGCCCCGGCCATGTGCACCACGGCCTCGCAGCCGGCCAGGCCGGCGGGGTCGACGTAGTCCCGGGCGGGGTCCCACCGGGCCTCGTCGGCGGACTGCGGCTCGCGCCGTACGAAGCGGATGACGTCGTGGCCGTCGCCGCGGAGGTCTTCTGCAAGGGCTTGCCCGATGAGTCCGGTACTACCGGTGACTGCGATGCGCATCCCCCCATCCTGCCGCCCCGCCGCGCCGCAGGCCCCGAACCCCCGGCCCGCGCCCTCGCCGCGGGCTCCGACCCGTGTGCCGCCGGGGGCTCCGCCCGGGTCCCGCCCGGTGCCGCCGGGGGTGCCGCCCCGGGGTGCCGGGCGGGGGCAAGTACCCAGCCAGGTGGCCGACGGGGGCAAGTGCCCAGCCAGGTGGCCGACGGGGGGCAGGTGCTCAGCCAGATGCCGGCGGGGGCTAGGGGGTGTCTGACGGATGTCCGTGGGGGAAGGAGCGGCGTCCGGTGCGTGCTCTCGGCGTGCCGACCGGAAGCCCGAGTACGTCCAGTACGCGGGCTTCCGGTCGGTGCGGCGAGAGCACGTGCGGACGCCGCGACGCCACGGACATCCGTCAGACACCCCCTAGGTGCCCAGCCAGGTGCCTACTGCGTATGTGACGGCCATGGCCAGGGCGCCGCCCGTTACGTTGCGGAGCACCGCGCGGGGGATCGGGGCCGCGCCGAGGCGGGCGCTGATCACCCCGCACAGGGTGAGCGCGGCCAGGACCGCGACCGCCGTCACCGGGACCCGGCTGGAAGCCCCCGGCAGGACGATCGCCAGCAGCGGCAGCAGCGCCCCCACCGTGAAGGCGATCAGGCTCGCGAGGGCCGCGTGCCACGGGTTCGCCAGCTCGTCGGGGTTGATCCCCAGCTCCACCCGCGCGTGCGCCCGCAGCGCGTCCCGTTCCGTCAGCTGCTCCGCGGCCTCCCGGGCCACGGCCGGGGACAGGCCCCTGGCCGCCAGCAGGTCGGTCAGCTCCGCCAGCTCCGCCTCCGGAGACTCGACCAGCTCCCGCCGCTCCAGGTCCAGCGCCGCGTTCTCGGAGTCCCGCTGCGAGCTCACCGAAACGTACTCCCCCGCGGCCATCGACAGGGACCCGGCCAGCAGCCCGGCCACGCCCGCCGCCACGATCGCCGTCCGCGAGGTCGTCGCCCCGGCCACGCCCACCACCAGGCCGGCCGTGGAGATGATCCCGTCGTTGGCGCCCAGCACCCCCGCGCGCAGCCAGTTCAGCCGGGTGCTGATCTCCGCGCTCTGCGTATCCGTCACGCCACCACTGTCGCGGCCGAGCCCGTAAGGGGCCACCCGGCGTGCGCCGCCCCGCACCGCGTACCAGGGTGGAGGGGTGAGACGCGGACGCGAGGAGCCGGGCTGGCTGCGCGGGGCGCCGCCGCCGCGCTGGGCCCGGCTCGCGCCCGCGGTGGCGCTGGTCGTGCTGGTGCTCGCCCAGCGCACCACCCCGGGCGACGTCGAGTTCGGCTACTTCCTGGCCGGCCTGCCCCCGGTGGCCGCCTTCGCGTACGGCGCCGCCGGCACCGCCGTCTTCGCCGGCCTCGTGCTCCTGCTCCTCGGCCTGCCGATCGGCATCTCCCACGCCCGCGGCTCCGACCTCGCCACGGTCGCCGCGATCGGCCTGCTCAGCGTGGTGATCGCCTGGGTCCGGCGGCGCCGGGACGCCCAGTTGGTGAGCGTGCGGACCGTCGCCGAGGCCGCCCAGCTGGCGGTGCTCCCGCCGGTGCCGGACCGCGTCGGCCCGGTCCGCTGCTCGGGCCTGTACCGCGCGGCGCAGCGCGGCACCCTGGTGGGCGGCGACCTGTACGACGTACGGGTCGGGCCGTACGGGGTGCGCGCGATCGTCGGCGACGTGCAGGGCCACGGCCTCGCGGCGGTCGGCACGGTGGCGGCGCTGCTCGGCGCCTTCCGCGAGGGGGTCCTTGACGACGCGGAACTCGCGGCGGTGGCGGCCCGCCTGGACCGCCGGCTGCTGGCGGACTCGGCGGCCGCCTCGGTGCAGCATCCGGAGCTGTTCGCGACCGCGGTGCTGCTGGAGGTCCCGCCCGGCCGGGGCCTGGTACGGATCCTGTCGTGCGGGCATCCCCCGGCCCTGCTGCTGCGCGACCACGCGGTCCGCGAGCTCGACGTGGAACCCGGGCCCCCGCTCGGCCTGGGCCTGGCCGGACCGGGCCCGGCGACGGTCGCCGAGGTCCCGGTCCGGGCCGGGGACCGGCTGCTGCTGCACACCGACGGCGTCACCGAGGCCCGGGACGCGGCCGGGCACTTCTACCCGCTGGCCGACCGGATCCCCGTACTGGCGACGGATCCGGCCGGCCTGGCCCGCGCCGTGTGGCGGGACCTGGCCGCCTTCACCGGGGGCGGGCCGCGCGACGACGTGGCCCTGCTGGTGCTGTCCCTGGAGTGACCGCACCGGCCCCCCGGCGGACCCCCGGCGGACCTCCGGGCTCCCGCTCAGCCCGCTTCGCGGATGAAGGAGCGGACCATCTTGCAGGTGACATTGGACGGGCGGTGTATCCCCGTCCGCACGGCCATCGTGCGGATCTTCCGGTTGGTGGCGCGCTGAGCGTCATACGTCCCCGAGTCGAGCAGGGATATGGCCAACCGCATCGCCTTCAGGCGCCGGTTGTGGCTCTCGTACCACTCGCGGGGCAGCCCCGCCGGCAGCGGCTTCTTCTTGACGTGCTGGATGGTGACGGCGGTCCTGGCAGTGGCCATCTACAGCCTCCCAAACGGTAGTTGGCTTCCTGTCGTTCTTCTTAGATTTTACCGGCGACCACTGACAAAGGCCCTGGCCAGACACCGCCTCGCTAAGCTTTCCGGCATGGAGATCTGGATCAACCCCGCCTGCTCGAAGTGCCGCAGCGCACTGACCCTGCTGGACGCGGAGGGAGCCGAGTACACGGTCCGGCGCTACTTGGAGGACGTC
Source organism: Streptomyces sp. NPDC037242 (assembly GCF_055604165.1). NCBI lineage: Bacteria > Bacillati > Actinomycetota > Actinomycetes > Kitasatosporales > Streptomycetaceae > Streptomyces > Streptomyces sp. NPDC037242. The sequence continues at coordinate 56,816 of NZ_JBVJUY010000013.1, read as the reverse complement.
CCCTCCGAGGCCGAGATCCGCGAGGTCCTGGGCCGCCTGGGTCTGGAGCCGTGGGACATCACCCGAACCTCGGACCCGCTGGCCAAGGAGACGGGCGTACGGGAGCTGCCGCGCGAGGAGACCGAGGAGGCCCGGCAGCGCTGGATCGCGCACCTGGCGGCGCACCCGAAGCTGATCCAGCGCCCCATCATCACCGCCGAGGACGGCACGGCCGTGGTCGCCCGCTCCGACGAGGCCGTCCACGAGGCCCTCTCCCGCAAGGCCCAGCACTAGGGGGTGTCTGGCCGCGCTCACGCGGAGCCCACCCCGCAGCACCTAACCTTGCCGAAGTCAGCCCGAAAGGGGATATACCGCACCCGAGGACCGCGCACCGTGAACGCCGAGCAGTCGCCGGAGCCCCAGCCGCAGCCGCAGCCCGAGTCGCGACCGGAGCCCCAGCAGCAGCCGCCCCAGCCGAAGAGCCCGCAGCACCTCCCCCCGCCCCGGCGCGGCGCCGACTGGATGTTCGGCGGGGTGTACGGGACGGTGCTCGCCAGCGGGCTGCTGGCCGCGCTGGACCAGAAGGACGGGCCCTACACCCCGTTCTACGACGCCAGCTGGGTGGTCGTGACGGCGGCCACGGCCGCGCTCGCGCACGGGTACTCGCACCACATGACCACCCACCGGGCCGGCTCCGCCGGGCACCGGTGGCGGGTCCTGGCCCGGGCGCTGTGGAACGAGTGGCCGATGATCGCGGCCACCCTCCCCACCGTCCTGCTGCTGGTACTCGCCGGGCTGACCGGCTGGGACTCGCACGGGGTGACGGCCGTCGGGCTCGGGCTGAACACCGCGCTGCTGTTCGCCTGGGGGTCCTTCGTGGCGATCCGGGTCGGCTACCGGCTCAGCTCCGCACTGCTGATCGGCCTCGCGGACGCCACGATCGGCCTGGCCATCATCGTGGCCAACGCCCTGATCAAGTAGCGGCCCGAGCCGGCGCCGGCCGGGCCGGGCAGCCGCCCGGCCGCCCGGCCGCTCGGCCGCCCGGCCGCCCGGCGCACCTCAGCCCGGCAGCTGCGCCTCCGCCTCCGCCAGGATCTCCGTCAGCCGCGCCCCGAACCCGGCCCCCCGCGGATCCGGCACCCCGGTACGGGCCGCCGTGAGCAGCGCGTCCAGCGCACGCCCGTACGCACCCGGTACGTCGCTCCAGTCCGGCAGCCCGAAGACGCCCTCGGCCCCGCGCAGTTCCAGCCCCACCCCGGCGGCCGCGCTCGGGGCGCCCAGGCTGAGGACGGCGGTGCTCGCCGCGCCGGAGGCGTGGCGCAGCGCGAGCTGGACCACGTCGGAGGGGCCTCGGGTGGCGCTGACCGAGGTGACCTCGCCCAGCACCGGGATCAGGACCGACAGGGCGTGGGGGCCGACGTCCCACAGCCCGCCCCTGGCCTTGCGCCAGGGCGAGTCGGCGTACGCGCTGGGAGCCCCGTCGGGCGGGAAGACGGCGCCGAGCCAGTGGGCGCTGGCGGTGAACCACCCCGACCGGCCCGCCTGTTCCTCGACCCAGCCCGCGGTCGGCTCGGCGAAGCGCAGGGTCAGGAAGACGACCGAGGCGACCCGGTGCTCCGCGACGGCCCCGGCCACCGCGCGGGCGTCCTCCACGGTGGTGGCGACGGGCTTGTCGAGCAGCAGGTGGCATCCGGCGGCGGCCGCGCGCACCGCGAGCGGGGCCTGTACGTCGGGGGGCAGGGCGAAGGCCACGACGTCACAGTCGGCGAACAGTGCGTCGGGGTCTTCGTACACCTTCACGCCGTACGCGAGTGCCAGCTCGGCCGCGGCTTCGGGGCGCCGGCCCCACACCCCGACGAACTCGGAGCCGCTGTGCGCGGCGAGGGCGGGGGCATGGGTGCGGCGGGCCCAGGGACCCGTACCCAGCAGCCCGACCCGGGGTCGGGGGCGGGAGGCGGCCTCGTCGGCGGAGTCGCCGGAGCCATCAGCGGAGTTCAAATCGTACGAAATGCTCACCCGCTCAGTCTGCCCCACTCGCACGGGCGCACTACCGCCGACCCGCACAACCCGCCCGACCTGCGGTGCAAACCTCGGTAACACGGGGTTCACATACGGGCAACGGAAGAGAAATCGCGAGCGGGCACGCTCTGGTCTACACCGCACGAATCCGCAGCGCCCGCAGAGTCTGCGCCGGAGCGACGCACCGAAGGATGGGGCCCGTGAGCTACAAGGCTGAGTACATCTGGATCGACGGCACCGAGCCGACGGCGAAGCTGCGCTCCAAGACGAAGATCCTCGCCGACGGCGACGAGCTGCCGATCTGGGGCTTCGACGGATCCAGCACCAACCAGGCCGAGGGCCACGCCTCGGACCGCGTACTCCAGCCGGTGTTCTCCTGCCCGGACCCGATCCGCGGCGGGGACAACGTCCTCGTCCTGTGCGAGGTCCTGAACATCGACATGACCCCGCACGAGTCGAACACCCGCGCGCTGCTCCGTCCGATCGCCGAGAAGTTCGCCGCCCAGGCGCCGATCTTCGGCATCGAGCAGGAGTACACCTTCTTCGACGGCACCCGCCCGCTCGGCTTCCCGGTCAACGGCTTCCCGGCCGCGCAGGGCGGTTACTACTGCGGCGTCGGCTCGGACGAGATCTTCGGCCGTGACATCGTCGAGAAGCACCTGGACCACTGCCTCGCGGCGGGCCTGAGCATCTCCGGCATCAACGCCGAGGTCATGCCTGGCCAGTGGGAGTTCCAGGTCGGCCCCGTCGGGCCGCTGGAGGTCTCCGACCAGCTGTGGATCGCGCGCTGGCTGCTCTACCGCACCGCCGAGGACTTCAACGTCTCCGCGACGCTGAACCCGAAGCCGGTCAAGGGCGACTGGAACGGCGCGGGCGCGCACACCAACTTCTCCACGAAGGCGATGCGCGAGGACTACCGCGCGATCATCTCCGCGTGCGAGGCGCTGGGCGAGGGCAGCAAGCCGCTGGACCACGTCAAGAACTACGGCGCGGGCATCGACGAGCGCCTGACGGGTCTGCACGAGACGGCCCCCTGGAACGAGTTCAGCTATGGCGTCTCGGACCGCGGCGCCTCCGTCCGCATCCCGTGGCAGGTGGAGAAGGACGGCAAGGGCTACATCGAGGACCGCCGCCCGAACGCGAACGTGGACCCGTACGTGGTGACCCGTCTGATCACGGACACCTGCTGCGCCGGCCTGGAGAAGGACGGCCTGGTCTGAGCGCAGACCGGCAGTGATCGTTGACGATCGCCGACCGCACTGACGACGGCGCCCGCCGAGCCCCTGTGGCCCGGCGGGCGCCGTTGCCGTTGCCGCTACTGGGATGAACGGACTGGCGGAAGGCGCCGACCGGCTGACGGATTGTCGGGATTGCGACGACCTGACGAACTCTTGATCCCGGAACATGAGATTCCGATCCACTGAGTGAGACGGGGCCTGCCCCGGGCCCACGACATCTGCTTGAATGGATCCATGGCCAGCCACTCGCACACCTCGACAGGTCGCAGCGACCTCGAGCCGTTCTGGCCGTCCCGTCAGGATCACGATTTCGACCGGGTGTGTTGCCGCGCGAAGAACGCGCCGGCCCTCTAAAGCCCTTCGGGATCTCCCACCGGACCTTCCCCGGGGCCTTCGGTCTGCGCGGTACGACAACGACGACGTACGCACGTCTCCTGCCGACCACTCCGCGTGAAAGAGCTGACCACTCATGTCCCACACCCGTACCCTCGTTTCCGCCTCCGCCACGCCCGCGCCCCTGACCTTCCCGCCCAGTCCGCGCCACCGGCTGCGGTCCGTGGACCGGGACGAGGTGGCCCGTGTCGTGGACCTCCTGCCGCCCGGCGCCACCTGGCTCCCGGCCCCCCAGCACACCCTGCCGGCGCTGCCCGGCCAGCCGCCGATGGTCGGCTACCTGGTCCTCGTACCGGCCGACCAGCAGCCGCCGCTCGCCCTCGCGCCGCAGGCACCCGCGGCCCCCACGGCGCCCGCCGCCTCCACCGGTGACGCCCTGGTCCGCATCGACGCGGCGCAGCGCACCGCCGAGGTGGACGGTGCCGTGCTCGACCTGACGTACCTGGAGTTCGAACTCCTCGCCCACCTGGTCGCGAACCCGCACCGCGTGCACAGTCGCGACCAGCTGGTGACCACGGTGTGGGGCTACGGGCACATCGGCGACGGCCGTACCGTCGACGTCCACATCGCCCGGCTGCGCCGCAAGCTGGGCACCGCGCACCGCGGCGCGATCCAGACCGTGCGCCGGGTGGGCTACAAGTACGCCCCCTGAGGCCTGCGTTGACACGACGGTGGGCCCGTACCCCCTCGGGAATACGGGCCCACCTGTCGTCACGCCCCGGGGACGCGACCGGTCCTAGACCGCGGTCCTGGCGCGCCGCGCCGCCACGATGCCGAGCAGGACGTCGACCGCCAGGAACGCCACCAGGCTGATCCCGAGCAGCGGGATGAACCAGCCCACGACGGCCGTCACCGCGGCCAGCGGCAGCACCAGCGTCACCGGCAGTTTCCGCCAGGCACCGCGCGGCTGGGCGCGGCCGGCCGACAGCCTCAGCTCCTTGGTGGGCCTGCGCAGCCACCACATCCGGTAGCCCCAGAAGACCATGAACATCACCGCGACCGCGAGCGCGGCGAGCGCCAGCTGGTTGGCGAGTCCGAAGGTCAGGCCCATGTGCAGGTCGATGCCGAAGCGCGTCAGCTGGGCGAGCAGGGGGTAGTCGGCGAAGCGGAGTTCGTCCATGACCCGTCCGTCGGCGGGGTCGACGGCGACGGCGTCCAGGTGCACGGGCACCTGCTTGTCCTTCTCCTTGACCACGTAGCCCTTGCCCTTGGCGGGCAGCGTCACCTGGAGGTACTCGGTGACGCCCGCGGCGCGGGCGGCCTCCACCGCCCGCTCGATGCCGATGTCGGCGGTGGGGGCTGGCGGGGGCATCTCCATGCCCTCGGTCATGACGTGCCCGGCGTGTTCGTCGGAGCCGTCGGAGCCCGCACCGGCGCTCAGCTTGGCGGAGACGGACGGGGTGGCGCCGCCGAGGCTGTCCTGGAGTTCCCCGATGTTCTCGCCGGCGTACTTCGACCAGGTCAGACCGGTCGCGGAGAGCGCGACGAGCCCGGCGGCGGCCCAGAGGCCGACGGTCCCGTGCCAGGAGAGGGTCTTGCGGCGGCCGGTGGCCCTGCGATCCGGCAGGACCAGCTCCGCCCGTCGCTTGCGCCGGCGGCCGATCCACAGGGCGAACCCGCCCAGCGCGACCACCCACAGCCAGCTGGCGGCGAGTTCGCTGTAGTTCCGGCCGAACTCACCGAGCTGGAGGTTCGAGTGGAACTCGCTCAGCCAGGCCCGCAGGGGCAGCGCGTCCCCGGCGGTGGTGAGCTGTCCGCGCACCTCGGCCGTATACGGGTCGACGAAGACGGTGAGGGTCTCGCCCTCCGCGAGCCCCGGACTCTCCATGATCACGCGGGTGGTGGCCTCCGCCTCGGGGGCGGGCCACACGGAGACGACCTTCCCCTGGGGCGCGGCGGCCTTGGCGGCCTCGACCTGGGCACTGAGCGCCCGGGTGGCGTCGCCGACGCGGGCGACCGTCAGCTGGTCGGAGTAGAGGATCTTCTCGGCCTGCCAGGAGCCGGCGTACAGCAGGCCGGTGGCGGCGGCGACGAAGAGCAGCGGAGCTATGAGCAGCCCGGCATAGAAGTGCAGGCGCAGCAGCAGCGGCCGCAGGGCCGCCCAGCCGCCGGGGCGGGACTTGGCAGGGGCAGAGGCAGGGGTCTGGCTCTGGGCCTCGGGTACGTCGGAGTCCGCTGCGCGGACTTCCTGAACCTCGTCGAGGGACATGTGGGTCCTAGGTGTTGGCGAAGACATGGGTGATCGGCCCCGGGTCTTCGCCCCCCCTCGCCGAGGAGGTGCGCCGGTCAGGCGCGGGCAGGACGGCCTGGGGCCGTGGCTCGGGTCGTTCGCCGGCCGGGCGGGCCGCGCCGTTCCAGGGCGTGGGCGTGCACGGCCCCGCGCAGCGCGCGCGGCCGTTCGTACGCCGGGCGCGGGGCGGGCTCCCTCAGTACGGGGGCCACGCGCGCCCGGAGCAGCGCGAGGGCCCGGGAGAGCGGCCGGGCGGCGAGCAGTGCGCCGGCCGCGAGGACCCGGGCGAGGCGGAAGACGGCGGCCTCGCCCCAGGCCAGCCAGGCGGCGCAGAACAGCCCGGCGAGGACGTGCGCGGCGATCATGCCGAGGCCGCCGTGCCCGTGGGCGTGCGCGGCCATCCCCGCCATGCCGTCCATCCCCGCCATGCCGTCCATGCCTTCCGCCCCGGCCACGGGCACACCCACGGGCACACCCATCGGCATGTCCATGCCCGGCATGTGGTGGTGCGCCGGCGTCCCCCCGGCCGCGGGCGCGGTCGTCGCCGCGCGGCCGCCGGAGAAGACGCCGTGCAGCACGGCCTGGACTCCCAGGAGGGCCACGGCGATGGAGAGGGGGCCGCGCCGACACCCGGCGCCGAGCCAGGCGAGCCCGCCGGTCAGCCCGAAAGCGGCCAGAAGGCCCGTAAGGGGAATGTCCGTGCCGGACATGTACGAATGCCCCACCGCGCCCAAAGCGACACACACCGCCGCGAACATCGCGGCCCGTGCGGCGCGCATCGGCGCGGGACTCTGGAGCATGGCTCGAACATGCTCGCACGGGGCCCGGTGACACCCGCCGGAGGGTGGTATCCGATCATGGTCGGGTGAATCCATTGCCATGGCCATTGCCAGTCGGTGCGGTGTACGCGGGCGGCGTCCAGCTGGGGGCGCACGCCCTGGAGCGGCTGGATCCGGCGGAGCGCGAGCGCGTGCTGCGCCGGTGCTCGACCAACGTCGACAACCTCTCCTCCGGGCACTGGGACACGCTCCTGAGCAGCGCGTTCGTCGTCGAGGAGCCGATGCCCCTGCCCTACGCCCTGCTGCTGGTCGCGGTCCTCGGGTACGCCGAGTACGCGTACGGGGCCTGGTGGACCGCCGGCGTCTTCCTGCTCGGGCACACCGCGGCGACGCTGCTGGTGTACGGCGCGATGCGCGCCGCGGCCGGTCCGCGGACCCGGCGCGCCCTGGACGTGGGCACCAGCTACGGCCTCAACGCGGTGCTCGGCGCACTGACCTCGGCGCTGCCGCGCGGGGCGGTCCGCACCACCGCCCGGGTGGGGCTGCTGGCGCTCATGGCCCGGCCGCTGCTGAAGCGGGAGCGGACCTTCACGGACGCCGGGCACCTGGTGGCACTGGGGCTGGGCGTCGGCTTCTCGCTCGCCGTCGATTACCTTTCCGGGCCAAAATCTCCGAAAATCATATAGATACGCACAAGTGGCGCACCCACGTCACCCGCACACCGCTGGAGCCGCCACGATGACCGCCATCCCCGCCACCACCGTCGCCAACCTGCGGGACCTCGGCGGCACCGCGCTCCCCGGCGGCCGAAGCGTCCGCCCGGGGCTGGCCCTGCGCGCCGGGCAGCTCGACCGGCTCGACCTCGACGCCGACCCGGTGGTGGCCGCGCTGGACCTGCGTACGGTCATCGACTTCCGCACCGGCACCGAGCGCGCCGCGCACCCCGACCGGCTGCCGGCCGGGGTACGCCTCCTCGTCGCCGACGCACTCGCCGACAAGATGGCCCCCGGCGCCGGCAAGACGCCCGCCGCGGCCCAGCTCAAGGACCTGCTCTCCGACCCGGCCGTGGCCGAGGAGCACCTGGGCGGCGGCAAGGCGCAGGCGCTGTTCGCCGACGTCTACCGGTCGCTGGTCGCCTCGGGCTCCGCGCAGGCCGCGTACCGGCTGCTGCTCACCGAGCTCGCCGACCCGGACGCCGGCCCGCTGCTCTTCCACTGCACTGCCGGCAAGGACCGTACGGGCTGGGGCGCGACGGTGGTCCTGTCGCTGCTCGGCGCGGACGACGAGACCCTGACGGCCGAGTACCTCTCGGTCAACGCCGCGGTCCGACTGGCCTTCGCGCCGATGATCGAGGGCTTCACCGCGGCCGGCGGCGACCCGGACGTCGCGCTCGCCCTGATCGGCGTCTTCCCCTCGTACCTGGAGGCCGCGCTGGACGAGGTGAGCACGCGCTACGGCTCGATGGAGAAGTACGTCCGCGAGGGTCTCGGCATCTCCGACGAGACGGTCGAGGCGCTGCGCGTCCGTCTGACGGCCTGATCCACACCGAACAACACCCGAACGTGCGCACTGGGGACGGGTGACCATCCGACGATTCGCTCGTTCTGCTGAACGTGACTGCGCCGGATACCGCCACCCGCCCCCTGCCTGCCGAGCCTTCAGAACCTTCGGGGGCCTTCGACGTCGAGCAGGCCGAGGCCGCCATCGTCGAGCACTACCCGCGGCTGGTGCGGCTCGCCTACCTGGTGCTGCCGCCCACCCTCGGGCGCAACCGGCGGGTGCTCACCGCCCACTCCCTCACCCAGCGCGCTCTGCCGCGCGGGCGACGGCCCGGGGCGGGCGCGCAGGCCGCCGGGCAGCAGGGCGGCGTCCCGGGGCAGCGCGGCGGCGCCCAGGGCGAGTCCGGATACGCGTACGTGCGCCTGCGGGTGCTGCGGGCCGCCCTGGAGGCCGGGATCCCGCTGACCTTCCGCGCCCTGCCCCGGCGCGCGCAGCTCCCGCCGTTGCTCCCCCAGGTGTGGGGGCTGCGCCTGTTCCCGCGTTCCGGGGGCGCCGAGGAGCTGGCGCTCGACCAGTGGCTGGCCACCCTCGACGGGCCCGGCCGTGCGGCCTGCGTGCTGCGGGCCCTGGAGCGGCTGCCCGAGGCGGAGGTGCTGCGGGTGCTGACCGAGGTCGGCGTAGTGAACCCGGCCGCCGCGGTCGCGGAGTCCGGGGACCCGGCCAACGACGCGCTGTTCGCCTCCCCCGAGTTCGACCCGTGCGTGCTCCAGGCCCGCCCCACCGACCTGTTGCGGCGCCGCCGCCTGGTCCGGGCCGCGCTCGCCGCCGGGGCCGCGCTCGCCGTGTGCGGGGCGCTGCTCGCGCTGCCGGGCGGCGGCTGGGGCGCGGACGGGGCCGCCGCCCCGCTGTACGCGCGCAACGCCGCGGCGGAGCAGGCCCTGGACCCCGGGCAGCTGGTCCGGGTCGCGCCCACGGTCTGGCGTACGTCCTCCCGTACCGACTACTCCGGCTGGCCCGCGCGCGGCGACCGCGCCGACGACGCCGAACTGCTGCGCCGGGCGCTGGCCGTCTGGGCGCGGCCCGGCTCCTCGGTGGTCGTCTCGGCCACGCCGGGCACGCCGTCCGGACCGCCGATGGGGCCGCCGCAGCTGCTGTTCGCGGGCGCCGTCGACCAGGCCGTCGTGGTCCTGCTGTACGACGGGCTGCGCGTGGTCCGGTACGCAGAACCGCGCAGCGGTACCGACATCGCCGCCCTCGACTTCGCCCGGACCGACGGTGCCTCGGCGGACACGGCCACCGCCCTGGTGCTCAGCAGGGTCGACGGCAACGTCCGCTATCTGGCGGCGCCCTGGGTCACCGGAGCCGTGCTGCGGGACCTGCTCAAGCCGGGCGAGGCCCCGGCGCCGCTGAAGCTGACGGACGGGATCACCCCGCCGGTCGCCGGCCCGGCCCCGGACGGCAGCTGTACGAGCTGGAACGCGCTGGCCCTGACCGGTGACGGGGCGACCCGGCTGGTCACCGACCTGGGCGAGCTGACCCCGGCGCGGCTGACCTCGGGCGCGCCGGGGGCCGAGCGGAACGTGACGGAGGGCGCGGAGCTCGGCGAGTGGTCGCGGACCGCCTGCCTGCTGCCGTCGGTGCGTTCGCACGGGGTCCGTACGGTCAACGCCTGGACGTACGCGAAGCAGCCGCTGCCCGAGGGCGACGGCACCGCGACCTGGCTGTGCACGCGTGCGGAGACCTGGCAGGGCACGGCGGACCGGGTGCAGGCGCAGTTCCTCGCCCCGGGCACGGCTCCCGCGGCGCAGGCGGCGAAGGCGGAGGGCTCGCCCGCGTGCGGGCCCCGGGAGCCGCGGGTGCTGGCGGGCGTGCTGTGGAAGTCCCGGGCGGGCCAGTGGTACGTACTGGCGGCGGGCAGCGCCCAGTTCGCCTCGCTGTCGGTGTCGGGCAGCGGGGTGAACGGGGCGACGGCGGGCAACCGGCTGGCGGTGAAGGCGCCGGCCGGGGCGCAGGTGGACCTGTCGGGCAAGCTCACGGACGGCACCAAGGCGGGGGTGCTGCGCTAGCGGGTGCCTGGGCCGAGTCGTCAGGAAGTGGGTGCAGAGGGGTTTCCCTCCCTCTTACCCATCAGTACATTGACGCCATGTCTAATACGCCGCTCGCGCCCGCCTCCGTGGCGTCGGAACACATAGACCTCAAGGCCCGGAACGTGTCCTTCGACTGGGAGGACACCCCGCTCCACTGGCTGCCCGGCGACCCGTTCGCCACCCACACCATCAACGTGCTGCACCTGCTGCTGCCGGCGGGCGAACGGTGGTTCGTGCACGTCTACAAGCAGGTCCTGCCGTACATCGAGGACGAGCAGCTGCGGGCGGACGTCGTCGGCTTCATCGGCCAGGAGGCCATGCACGCCGCCGCTCACGACGACGTGCTCCCCCACCTCAAGCGGCTCGGCCTGGACCCGACGCCCTACACCGCGCAGGTGGACTGGCTGTTCGAGAAGATGCTGGGCGACCGCACCCTCCCGCCGGGCAGGGCGCGCAAGTGGTGGCTCATGGAGCGGGTCGCGATGATCGCGGCCATCGAGCACTACACCGCCTTCCTCGGCAACTGGGTCCTCAACGCGGACGAGTTGGACCGGCGGGGCGCGGACCCGATGATGCTCGACCTGCTGCGCTGGCACGGCGCGGAGGAGGTCGAGCACCGCTCGGTGGCCTTCGACCTCTTCATGCACGTGGACGGCGGCTACCGCCGGCGCGTCCGGACCTGGGCCACCGCCTTCGCCGCGCTGGTCTTCCTGTGGCAGCGCGGGGCCCGCTTCTTCATGGAGAACGACCCCTCGCTCAAGGACGGCAAGGCCTCCCTGGGCCAGTTCCACCGCGCGGGCCGCCGGGGCGTCCTGCCCTCGACGGGCTCGATGCTGAAGTCCATCCCGACGTACCTCTCCCGTACGTACCACCCCTCGCAGGAGGGCTCGACGGCCCAGGCCGTCGCCTACCTGGCCTCCTCCCCCGGCGCGAACGGCGGTGCGCACGCATGAACCGCGCCCTGACGGTGACGGCGCTGGCGGGCGCCGCCTGGGTGACCAGGCGCGCGCTGCGCAAGCGGATCGCGCGCTCCCCGCTGTGGCCGCTGCCCGCGCTGGAGACCCCGGTATCGGGCTACTCGCCGCGCCGGTGGATCCGCACCCTGATCGTGTCCCGTACGCAGCCCGCGGCCGGGGTGCTCCAACTGACCCTGGAGTCGCCGGAGCTCCCGCCGTGGACCCCGGGCGCGCACGTGGACGTGACCCTCCCCTCGGGCCTGGTCCGCCAGTACTCCCTGTGCGGCGACCCCTCCGTGGCGGGCCGCTACACCATCGCGATCCGGCTGGTCGAGGACGGCCGCGGCGGCTCCCGCGAGGCCCACGCGCTGCTGGTGGAGGGCGCCGAGCTGGCGGTCCGGCCGCCGCGCAACCGCTTCGAGCTGGCCACCGCCCCCGCCTACGTGTTCGTCGCGGGCGGCATCGGCATCACACCGGTGCTGCCGATGCTCCGCGGCGCCACGGCCGCCGGAGCCCGGTGGACCCTCCTCTACTGCGGGCGCTCCCGGGCGTCGATGCCCTTCCTCCCCGAACTGGAGGCGTACGGCGACCGCGTCACGATCGTCCCGCAGGACGAGGCGGGCCTCCCCGACCTGGCCCAGCTCTCCGGGACCGCGCCGGGCACGCTGATCTACTGCTGCGGCCCGGGCCCCCTGATGCAGGCGGTCACCGAGGCCGCCCCCGAAGGCACCGCGGTCCACTTGGAGCGCTTCACCCCGGCCGCGGCGACCGCGGACGCGCGGCCGTTCACGGTCGAACTGCGCCGCTCGGGACGCACGATCGAGGTGGGGGCCGAGGAGACCACGCTGGCCGCGGTCCGCCGGGAGTTCCCCAACACCCCGTACTCCTGCGAACAGGGATTCTGCGGAACCTGCCAGCACCGCTTCCTGGCGGGCGAGGCGGACCACCGCGACGAACTCCTCACCGACGGCGAACGCGAGGACTCCATGCTCCTGTGCGTCTCCCGCGCCGCCTCGGAACGCCTGGTCCTGGACCTTTAGCCGGGCGGACGGGAGAACGGGCCGCGCCGGAGGCGAAGTAGGGTGTCGGCATGACAACCGGGGTGCGGCGCAGGATGGGTGTCGAGGAGCGGCGGCAGCAGCTGATCGGGGTTGCCCTGGAGCTGTTCAGCAACCGGTCGCCCGACGATGTGTCCATCGACGAGATCGCGGCGGCCGCGGGGATATCCCGGCCCCTCGTCTACCACTACTTTCCGGGCAAGTTGAGCCTCTACGAGGCCGCGCTGCGGCGGGCCGCCGACGAGCTGGCGCTGCGGTTCGTGGAACCGCGGGAAGGTCCGCTGGGGGCGCGCCTGCTGCGGGTGATGGGGCGCTTCTTCGCGTTCGTCGACGACCACGGCCCCGGCTTCTCCGCGCTGATGCGGGGCGGTCCGGCGGCCGGGAGCAGCCGCACCAACGCCATGGTCGACGAGGTCCGGCGCGCCGCGTACGAGCAGATCCTCAGCCACCTCGGGGTCGAGGAGCCGCCCGCCCGCCTCGCGCTCGTCGTGCGCTCGTGGGTGTCGCTGGCGGAGACCACCGCGCTGCTGTGGCTGGACGGGCGGGAGATCCCGCGGGCCGAGCTGGAACTGCAGCTGGTGCACGACTTCGCCGCGCTGGCGGCCGTGAGCGCCGCGTACGACGCCGAGATGGCGGACATCCTCGTACGGATCCTGGCCCAGGAGCCGGTCGACGGGCCCTTCGGGGAGCTGGTCGGCAGGCTGGCCGCGCTCGCGCCGGGCGGGGGCGCCGAAGAGGCCGGACCCGCATCCGCAATGGCCTCCGGGGCGGTTTCCGAGGCGGTCCCCCATCCAAGGTGATCATGCTTTGGCGATAATGCCCGCGTGATCATTGATGACGGGATCTTGTTCCGGCAGGCCGAGGAGAAGGACGCCGGCACGCTGGTGAAGCTGTACGACCAGGCCGCGCGCTGGATGCGGGCGAACGGCATCGTGCAGTGGAAGCCGGGAGACAAGGACCTCGGGCACTTCCGGTCGAAGATGCGCGAGGGAGAGGTGTGGCTCGCCCACGACGCCGACGGCCGGGTCATCGGGGCCTACGAGCTGTGGTGGTCGGACGAGGAGGCCTGGGGGGTCCAGCCGCCCGTGGCCGGATACGTGCACCGGCTCATGGTCGAGCGCGAGGCCGCCCCCGCCGGCACCGGCCTGCGCATCCTGGAGCACGCCGAGCACCGCATCGCCCGCACCGGGCGGGAACGGGCGCGGCTGGACTGCGTGTCCACCAACCCGCGGCTGCTCGCGTACTACCAGGAGGCGGGCTACCGGGTGGTCGGCGAGTTCCCCCACAAGACGGGCAAGGACGGCCGCGTGTACGGCGTGATCCTGCTGGAGCGCCGCCTTGCGCCATGACCGCGCCGGCACCGTGACATCCGACGCACACCGGACACCCCGGGCGCAACCACCCCTCGCGCGCCATGCCGCGTCGGCTCTCGGCCGTAGCACCCGCAACCGGTTGTCCCACCCTTCTGCGCGCCGGTAGAGATGGCCCCGACCAGTCGGTACCAGGAGGGGAATCCAATGAAGAATTCCATGGGGAAGGCCGCGGCCGCGGTCCTGGGAATGGCGTTGGCGGGCGTTCTGGGGGCCACCGGGATCTCCCAGGCGCAAGAGCTGCCGTCGGCGGCAGGAGCAGCCGCCGCAAGCACGGTGGTCGCCGGCGGCGGCTCGGCCGTCGAGGCGCCCGCCTCGGTGGTCGCGGAACTGAAGGCCGCGACGGCGAGCGCGCGGGCCTCACTGGCCCCCAGCGCCCGGGTCGTCTGTTACGCCGCCCATGTCGAGGGCATCGGATGGCAGTCGTCGGTGTGCAACGGCAACGTCGCCGGAACGACCGGCCAGAGCCGCCGGATGGAGGCCGTGCTGGTCTCGACCGGCGGGGTGGGCGGGGTCTGCGCCAACGCCCACCTCGCCGGCATCGGCTGGCAGGGCTGGGCCTGCGGCAAGGACGGGGACGTCGTGGGGGTCGGCACCACCGGCCAGTCGCGGCGCATGGAGGCGCTCGGCCTCCAGGTCGGCTCCGGCAGCGTGGGGGCCCAGGCGCACGTCGCGGACCACGGCTGGCTGAGCACTGTGGTCGCCAACCCCGCGTACGTGGGGACCACCGGTCAGTCGCGGCGCATGGAAGCCGTGCGCATCTGGGTCTGACGTCCGGTCCCGGACAGCAGGAGGCGGCGGTGCCGGTCCGTGGCCGGCACCGCCGCCTCCTTGTCCTTCAGGGGGTCAGGAGCGCTTGAACACCGCCACCGTGCGGGGCGGCGCCGTGAACTCCCCCTTCGCCGGGTCGTAGGCGGAGCGCTTGACCACCGGGTCGGAGCCGGCCGCCTGCACCGGGTGCAGGGTGTAGCCCCCGCCCGCGGCGGCCGGGATCCGCTGCGTCTGCGCCGCGGGGGTGGCGTTGAAGACCACCACCAGGTCGCCGAGCGTCATGGTGAGCACGCCCGGGGTCTCGCCCGGGCCCGACAGCGGGAAGGCCAGCCGGTCCTGGACCGCCTGGGCCGTCGCCAGGGCGAAGACGGGTTCCGTCGTGCGGATCCTGAGCAGGTCCCGGAAGGCGGACCCCGCGCCGGTGATGTCCGCGCAGGTGGGGGCGGGCGCCATCAGCAGCGGCTTCGCGTACGGCCACTTCGGGCGGTTGTCGGCGGCCGGCGGCAGGCCCCGGCCGAAGCCGTTGCCGTCCCGGCAGTCCCAGTGGATGGCGTTGAACCAGTCACCGCTGTCGTACGAGTTGCGGTCCAGGGACTTGGAGCGGAGCAGGTCGGAGCCCGCCTGGGACAGGGCCGGACCCTGCGAGAGGGTCGCCGTGGCCATCGCCAGGACCTGCATGCGGGCCTTGTCGGCCGCCGGGGTGTCCGGTGCGATCTTGAACGACAGGGCGTCGGCCAGGGTTTCGTTGTCGTGCGCGTCCACGTAGGCGAGCGCGTCGCCGGGGGCCGCCGCATAGCCGGCCGGGGCGCCGTTGTAGTCCAGCTCGGAGCCCTTGATCCGGCGGCCGGTGCTGTCGGTGAAGGCGTACGAGGCGAGATTGCCGCTCAGGCCGACCTTGATCAGGTCCTGGTCGTGCAGCAGCCGGGCCCGCTGCTGCTCCGCGGTGCCGTTCGCCGGGGACCCGTTCGGGGCGGTGAACAGGCCCGACGCGAAGCCCTGCACGCGCGGGTCCTCGTCGAAGGGGCCGCCGCCGCGCACCGCGTCGCGGGCCCGGTCGGAGAAGGTGGCGATGCCGGTGCCGGCCATGTTCTGCTGGGTGGCCTGGACGAAGCGGGCGTCGTTCGCGACCTCGCCGAAGTTCCAGCCCTCCCCGTAGAGGACGATCTTCTTCCCGTCGACCCCGTCCTTGGCGGGCGTCAGGGCGTCCAGGGCCGCGCGCACGGCCAGGATGTTGGCCTTCGGGTGGTGCCCCATGAGGTCGAAGCGGAAGCCGTCGACCTTGTACTCCTTCGCCCAGGTGACGATCGAGTCCACGACGAGCCGGCCCATCATGGCGTTCTCGGGGGCGGTGTTGGCGCAGCAGGTGGAGGTGGCCACCGAGCCGTCGGCGAGCAGGCGCTGGTAGTAGCCCGGCACGATCCGGTCCAGGACGGACTTGTCCGACTGGCCGGCCGCGACGGTGTGGTTGTAGACCACGTCCATCACCGTGCGCAGACCGGCCCCGTTCAGGGACTGGACCATCCTGCGGAACTCGACCGTACGGAGCGTGCCGTCCGGGTCGCTCGCGTAGCTGCCCTCCGGAACCGTGTAGTGCAGCGGGTCGTAGCCCCAGTTGTACGCGTCCTTCGCGGCCGCGGCGGCCACGCAGGCCTGCTGTTCCTCGGAGTCGGGCGCGTAGACCTTGAGGTCGCAGGCGGGCTCGGTGCGGTCGGCCGGGTTCTCCGGGATGGTGCCGATGTCGAAGGCCGGGAGGAGGTGGACGTACGAGGTGCCCGCGGCGGCCAGGTCGCGCAGGTGCCGCATGCCCGCCGAAGCGGTGTCGGTGAAGGCCAGGTACTGGCCGGGGTGGCCGCTCGTGCGGTCGGCGACCGAGAAGTCCCGGATGTGGAGCTCCTGGATCTGCGCCGAGGTGAAGGGGACGGCCGCGGGCTTGCGCAGCTCGCGCCAGCCGGGCGGGGCGAGCTTCGGGTCGGCGAGGTCGACGGCCAGGCTGTACGCGGAATCCGTGGTCAGCGCCGTGGAGTACGGGTCGGTCACCAGGTTCCGTACGACCCGGCCCGTGCTCGGGGCCCAGACCGTCACGGCGTAGCGATACGGCTTGCCCGCCCAGCCGCGCTCCCCGCGCACCGACCAGACACCGGTGGTGTCGTCGCGGCGCATGGCGACCGTGCGGCCGTCGAGCTCCAGGTCGACGTGCTGGGCCGTGGGGGCCCAGACGGAGAGGGTGGGGCGGCCGTCCTTGAAGACCGGGCCCAGGGCGGTCGTGTTCGCGTAGAGGTCGTCGAGCACCCCGGCGAGCTGGACGCCGGTGGCGGCCAGGACGGCGCCGTTGGCGGCGCGGGCGCTCGCGACGAGCTGGCCGCGCAGGGCGTCCCGTACCCGGTCGCGGTCGCGGTCGCGGGGGTCGACGGTGAAGGCGGCGTACCCGGCCAGATGCGGGAACTTCTGCTTCTGGGCCTCGGTGAGCTGCGAGCCGGCGAGCCGCAGCCACTGCGCCTGGCCGGTCAGGGTGCCGTTCTCCGCCTTGACCGAGCCGTCGCGGGAGGCGAGGAGCTGGAGGGAGGCGGCGGCCGCCGGGGCGTTCCAGGCGACGGTGTCGCGGTCGATCCAGACGGCGTGGGACTTGGTGAGGTCCAGGGCGGCGGCCGAGCCCGCGGGCTGCGGCAGGAGGTACTTCTCCTGGCCGCCGAGCGCCCAGACCTCGTGGCCGGTGGCCTTCAGGTCCAGGGACTGGTCGGTGGGCAGGTCCTTCTCGTCGCCCTTGTGCAGGATGTAGCTGAGCGAGGTGGCACCGGGGGCGAGCGGCACCTCGTACACCGCGCCGTAGGAGTCGGTGCGCGACGGGAGCAGCGGCTTGGACCACTCGGTCGGGTTGGCGGCGCCGGTCCAGACGTGCAGGCCCCAGCCGTCGTAGGCGCCGTCGGTGCGCCGGTGGTGGATGACGGCCTTGGCGGTGTCCTGCGGCGGGTAAGCGGGCCGGTCGGTGCGGGCGGGTTCCTTGCCCTGCTCCAGCCAGATCTCGCCGGTCCTGGTCACGTCGATGGTGCGGTCGGCGGCGACGTCCTTGTTGCCGTCCTTGTCGATGACGAGGTAGCCGACCGAGGAGGCACCGGGCTTGAGCCGGACGTAGGCGAAGGCCCCGTACGCGTCACGGCCGGTGAAGTCGTGCCCGGCGGGCCAGGGAGTGGCTTCGCCGTCGCCGATATCGCCCCAGGCGTAGAGGCGCCAGTTCGCGTAGTCGCCGTCGGGGCGGTTGTAGTGGACCACCGCGTAGTCGCGCTGCGTGGCGGTGGGGACCTCGGCGGGCGGGGCCTGGCCGGCGGCGGACTCGGCGAGGGCGCCGGCGGTGCGGCCGGCGGAGTCGACGACCACGGCCTTGTAGCGCAGGGCCGTCCCGGCGGGCGCGGTGATGTGCTGGGTGACCTTGTACGGGGCGTGGTCGGCGGAGCCGAGCACCTGCCACTTGCCGTTGCCGGTCTGGGCGGCGAAGACCACCCGGTTCAGCGCGCCGCCGGTGACCTCGGCGGCGAGCTCGACGGTTCCGGTGGCGCCGGGGGCGGGGGCCTTGAGGGTCAGCGCGGGCCGGGTGGCGGGCGCGGCCGCCGGGCCGGTGGCCTGGAGGACCACGGAGCCGAGGGCGGGGACGGGGACGGTGAGCTTGCCGGCGGCGGAGGCGCGCAGCTGCGCCGAGCCGCCGTACAGGGTGCGGTACTGGGCGCCGGCCGGGGCGTCGATCTCCACGGTGCGGGACTCGGACGCGTTGTTGGCGGCGACCAGGTATTCGGTGCGGGTCTTGGTGTCGGTGCGCGCGAAGGCGTAGACGGAGCCGTCGGAGAGGCGCTCGCTCTGGACGCCGTCGCGGAGCGCCGGGTGGTCCTTCGTCAGCTTCGAGAGAGCACTGATCTGCTTGTAGAGCGGGTGTCCCGGATCGTAGGCATCGCTCGCATGCGTGCGCGCCGTCCCGAGCTGGTCGTCGTCCAGATAGTCCGCCGCCTGCGCGGCGAACAGCGGCTGGCGCGCGTCCTTGTCGCCGCCCGCGCCGGTGAAGCCCTGCTCGTCACCGGAGTAGACCACCGGGTTGCCGCGGGAGAGGAACATCAGCTCGTTGGCGAGCCGGTACCGGTCCAGCAGCTCCTGCTCCCCCGCACCCGGCCGGTCCTGCTTCAGGAAGGTCCCGAAGCGGCCCATGTCGTGGTTGCCGAGGAAGGTGACCTGCTCGTAGGCGTTCGCCTTGTCGGTGGTGTACCGGTAGTCGTCGGCGAAGACCGAGCCCAGCCGCCCGGCCGCCGCGCCCTGGGAGGCGTACGAGCGGATCGCCTCCTGGAGCGGGAAGTCCAGGGTGGCGTCGAGCCGTCCGCGCGTCACGTACGGGGAGGTGACGGCGGTGTCGGCGGAGTAGACCTCGCCGAACATGAAGAAGTCGTCCCGGCCGTGGCGCGCCGCGTACTTGTCGAGGGCGGTCGCCCACTGGGTCCAGAACTCGGTGTTGACGTGCTTGACCGTGTCGATGCGGAAGCCGTCGATGTCGAAGTCCTCGACCCACTTCTCGTAGATCTTCTCCATCCCCGCGACGACCTCGGGGCGCTCGGTCCACAGGTCGTCGAGACCGAAGAAGTCGCCCTGGTCCGAGGACTCGCCGGCGAAGGTGGAGTCACCGCGGTTGTGGTACATCGCCGGGTCGTTGAGCCACGCCGGGGACTTCAGGTTCTTCTTCGCGTCCGGGACGAAGGGCGTCCGCGGGAAGGAGTCCGCGTCCGTCTTCGGGAACTTCCCCTTCCCGTCCGCGTAGTCGGAGTCCGTGAAGGGCGCACCGTCCTTCGTGAGGTACGGGAAGGCCCCCTTCGACAGGTACGAGTAGGACGCCTCCCGGTAGTCCACGACATCGGCGGTGTGGTTGGTGATGACGTCGAAGAAGACCTTCATCCCCTTCCCGTGCGCCTTGTCGATCAGCCGCTCCAGGTCCGCGTTGGTGCCGAAGTGCGGGTCGACCTGCGTGAAGTCGGTGATCCAGTAGCCGTGGTAGCCGGCGGAGACATCGGTCCCCTTGCCCTGCACCGGCTGGTTCTTGAAGATCGGCGCCATCCAGATGGCCGTGGTGCCGAGCCCCTTGATGTAGTCCAGCCGGTCGGTCAGCCCCTTCAGGTCACCGCCCTGGTAGAAGCCCTTGTCCGTCGGGTCCAGGCCGGTCTCCAGCCGGCTACCGGTCAGGCCTCCCCGGTCGTTGCGCGGATCGCCGTTGGCGAACCGGTCCGGGAGCACGAAGTAGAACTGCTCCCGGGTCAGGTCGTGCCGCGCGGCCTCGGCGGCCAGCTTCGCGTCCGAGGGCGGGGCCGGCGGCCTCGCGGCGGCGGCCGCGGCGGGGAGGGCGGGCAGGAGCGTCACGGCCATGGCGGCGGCGAGGACTCCTGCGGCAGGGCGTATCAAGGCGGGTCTCCTTGTGTACGTGTCACGTGTCGCATGAATAAGGGCCGCCCGGTGGTGGCGGGGAAGGTGATACCGGGCGGCCCTGGTCTGTGGGGCGGGCGGTCAGCTGCGCCAGGTGTCGCTCAGCGTGACCTTGCCGCTCGCGGGGACAACGGCCGTACGGTTGGCGCCGCTCTCCCAGGTGACGTTCCCGGAGGCGTCCTTGCGGATGTACTTGTACGCGAAGGACGCGCCGGCCGGGAGCGTGACGTCGAGCTTCCAGACGGGGTAGGCGGCCGGGTCGAGCTTGAGGGCGCCGGCGGTGTTCCAGGCGCCGAGCTCGGCGCGGTCTCCGACGACATGGATGTTCTGGCCGAGGGCGGTGGTGGCGTTGACGGCGAAGGAGGCGCCGGAGGTCTGCGAGGGCGGCGGGGTCGTACCGCCGGAGCAGGTACGCGCCCCCGTGTGCAGGGCGACGGCCGTCCCGGCGCCGAGGGTCGCGGTGAACCGGCCACCGGAGTCCACGGTCACGGCGCGCCCGCTCTGGACGTCGCAGTAGTCGCCGGCCGCGAGGGAGGTCTGGAAGGTACGGGTCAGGGCGCCCGCCTCGTGGTTGATCGCGACGTACGCCTTGGAGCCGCGCCCGAAGGCGATCTGGTCGCCGCCGTTGTCCCACCAGTCGGTGACGGCCTGGCCGCGCGCGGTGTTGCGGAAGGCGACCATGGAGGAGATCTCCCGCCAGGCGTGCTGGCACTTCCAGCCGTCGGCGTAACAGGCGCTCACCGCACCGCCGTTCGGCGGACCGGCGTCCTTGTCGGTCCACTCGTAGCCGGAGTGCACGTCCGGGGAGCCGTAGGGCCAGGCCAGCATGAAGACGCTGGCGAGGGTGTAGGCCGAGCCGTTCTTGTAGTTGAGGGTGTCGCCGACCCGCTCGGTGTCGTGGTTGTCGACGAAGACGGCGGACTGCCCGCTCGCCATGTGTCCCCACGCCTCGCCGAAGTTCTTCAGGTAGGCGAGGTTCTCGTTCTGGAAGACCCGCTTGAGGTCGCGGGCGTACCGGAACTCCTGGACGTCCCCGTTGCCGAGGTACTCGGCGGGCGACACGGCCTCACCGGCCCCGTGGATCGCCTCCTGCTTCCAGTAGGCGTTCGGGTTCGTCAGCCGGGACTTGATGTTGGCGAGGTCGGCGGCGGGCATGTGCTTGGCGGCGTCGATCCGGAAGCCGTCGACGCCGAGGCTCAGCAGGTCGTTCAGGTACCCGGCGATCTGGCCGCGTACGTGGTCCTCGCCGGTGTCGAGGTCGGCCAGCTGCACGAGCTCGCAGTTCTGGACGTTGGCGCGGTCCTGGTAGTTGGAGATCGTGGCCCGGCAGTCGTCCATGTCGGAACCGGAGTAGAGGCCCGGGTAGTTGTACTTCGTGTACGAACTCCCGCCCGTCCCCGTGCCGTCGCCCGCCGCCATGTGGTTGATGACGGAGTCGGCGACCACCTTCACGCCGGCGGCGTGACAGGTGTCGACCATGCTCTTGAACGCGGCCCGGTCCCCGAGCCGCCCGGCGATCTTGTAGCTGACGGGCTGGTACGAGGTCCACCACTGCGCGCCCTGGATGTGCTCCTGGGGAGGCGAGACCTGGACGTACCCGTAACCGGCGGGCCCGAGGCTAGCGCTACAGGCGGCGGCGACGGAGTCGAAGCGCCACTCGAAGAGCACGGCGGTGACGTCCTTCTCCCCCGGGGGCGCCGCCTGCGCCTGCGGCGCGCCGACGGTCAGGGCGGCGGCTAGGGCGGAGGCGGCGAGCAGGGGGGCAGCGAGCAGGGCGGTGCTGGCTATTGCTGTTGCTCTTGCTGCTCTTGCGGTGCCGGTGCGGGGCATGTGGGGCCTCCTGGCGGAGAGGTGGGGATTGCTGGCGACCGTAGGGGCACGCCAACAGCCCTGCAATACCTTGCGCAAGAAATTGCAGAATTGTTTCTTGCGCGTGTCCTGGGGGGGTGGGGTGGGGCGGGAGTGGGCAGCCGGCGGGGGTGATCGGGTACGCCGTGTGCTCGGTGGCGTTGACGGGGTCCGGGGGCGTCCCGTCAGTCCACTGTCCTTCCGGGCCGGTCCGGTCCCTCAAGGGCGCTCCTTCGTCGCGTCGCTTCGCGATGTCGCTGCGCTCCACCCTTGACCGACCGACCCGTCCCGGAATGCCAGAAGCCTGCCGGGAAGCCCCCGAAGGAATGGCCGGGAGGTTTACGTGTTCAGGGACGGGGAGGGTCAGCGACCCGCGAGGGACCCCCGGACCTGCCTGACTGCTCCCCGGGCCGACCACATGACCCTGGCGGGAGGTCAGGCGCGCCAGATCGCTACGCGCTCCTCCTTATCGGCGTCTGCCACCCGTCCGGGGCCGGACATAGGCCGCCAACGATCGTTATGCGCTCCTCGACGACTGCGTCTGCGACCGGTTTGGGGCTGGACATAGGCCGCCCAGGACGGACTTGGGGGCTGACGTCATGTGGCGACGATCAGGCCGACTTCCGGGCCCATCCGGCACCCGTCAGGGACCACCGGGATGGATTGCCGTGCAGATGGTCGGTCTGATCGCCGCCAGATGACCTCAGACCCCCAGGTCCATCCATGGCGGCCTATGCCCAGCCCCAGACGGTCGTCGGACGCAGTCGTCGGGGAGCGCGTAGCGATCGTTGGCGGCCTATTCCCGGCCCCGGACGGGTGGCAGACGCTTGGCCGGGAGGAGCGCGTAGCGATCTGGCGCGCCGGACCTCCCGCCAGGGTCATGTGGTCGGCCCGGGGGGCAGTTGGGCCGGTCCGGGGGTTCCTCGCGGGTCCCTGGCGGGGGCCGCTCCTGGACACTGTTGAACCCGGCCATTCCTTCGGGGGCTTCCCGGCAGGCTTCTGGCATTCCGGGACGGGTCGGTCGGTCAAGGGTGGAGCGCAGCGACATCGCGAAGCGACGCGACGAAGGAGCGCCCTTGAGGGACCGGACCGGCCCGGAAGGACAGTGGACTGACGGGACGCCCCCGGACCCCGTCAACGCCACCGAGTGGACGGCGTACCCGGCATCACGCCCGAGCCGCTACCCCACCCCCGGCGCCTGCCCCGTCGACCCTCGCACCACCAGTTCCGGCTGGAAGACGTACTCCGTGCGCTGGACCGGGGTGCCGGAGACCGCCTCCAGCAGGGCGCCCACCGCCGCCGTCGCCATCGCGCGCACCGGCTGGCGGACCGTGGTCAGCGGTGGGTCCGTGAAGGCGATCAGCGGGGAGTCGTCGAAGCCGACCACCGACACGTCCTCGGGGACCCGCAGGCCCCGTTCGCGCGCCGCGCGGATGACGCCGAGTGCCATCGGGTCGCTGCCGCACACGATGCCCGTGCAGCCGCGGTCCAGCAGGGCGATGCCCGCCGCGTGGCCGCCCTCGACCGTGAACAGCGTGCGCTGGATCAGGCCTTCCGAGTCGGCCGACGGCAGCGCCCCCAGGAAGCCCTGTTCCTTGCGCGCCGACGGCACGTAGCGCGTCGGCCCGATCGCCAGGCCGATCCTGCGGTGGCCCAGGTCCTCCAGGTGCCGCACGGCCATGTCCGCCGCCGCCCGGTCGTCCGGGGAGATGAAGGGGGCGTTGACGCTCTCGTTGAAGCCGTTGATCAGGACGAAGGGAACCCCGCGCGCCGCCAGTCGCCGGTAGCGCGCGGGGTCGGCCGCCGAGTCCGCGTGCAGGCCCGACAGGAAGACGATCCCCGTGACCCCGCGCTCCTCCAGCTGTTCCACCAGCTCGTCCTCGGTGGCCCCGCCGGGGGTCTGCGTGCACAGCACCGGGGTGTAGCCGTGCCCGGCCAGCGCCTGCTCGATGACCTGCGCGAAAGCCGGGAATATGGGGTTCGTCAGCTCCGGGATCAGCAGTCCCACCAGGCCGTTGCTGCGCCGCTTGAGCCGTACGGGCCGCTCGTAGCCCAGCAGGTCGAGCGCGGCCAGCACCTTGTGCCGGGTGCCGGCCGCGACGCCCGGTTTGCCGTTGACCACGCGGCTGACGGTCGCCTCGCTGACCTGGGCCTGCGCAGCGATGTCCGTCAGCCGCAGCGGGGAAGTCACCCCTGCCACCACACCGTGCTGTCCGCCGGAAGGAGGCCCGGCTCCGCGAGGTCCGTGCTCGCCAGCACGACCGTGCCCGGCGCGGGCAGCCGTACGGCCTCGCCCGTGGTGTTCGCCGTGCACACGAAGTCGCCGCGGCGGAAGGCCAGTACGCCCTCCGGAGCCGGCAGCCACTCCACGGCGTCGCCCGCGCCCAGTGCCGGGTGCGCGCGCCGCACCCGCAGGGCCGCGCGGTACAGCTCCAGCGTGGAGGCCGGGTCGCCGGTCTGCGCCTCGACGCTCAGCCCGGCCCACTCGGCGGGCTGCGGCAGCCAGCTGCCGCCCGTCCCGAAGCCGTACGGGGCCTGGTCGCCGGACCACGGGATCGGCACGCGGCAGCCGTCGCGCAGTCCGTCCTGGCCGTTCTCCTTGAAGAAGGAGGGGTCCTGGCGCACCGCGTCGGGGAGGTCCAGGACCTCCGGCAGGCCGAGCTCCTCGCCCTGGTAGACGTACGCCGATCCGGGCAGGGCCAGCATCAGCAGCGCGGCCGCCCGCGCGCGCTCCAGGCTGCCGAAGCGGGTGCGGTGGCGTACGACGTCGTGGTTGGACAGCACCCAGGTGGTCGGCGCGCCGACCGGCCGCATCGCGTCGAGCGACTCGTCGATCGTGGCGCGCAGCGCCTCGGCGTCCCAGCCGGTGTTCAGGTACTGGAAGTTGAAGGCCTGGTGCAGCTCGTCGGGGCGCAGGTACATCGCGGTGCGCTCCGCGCTGGGGGTCCAGGCCTCGGCGACGCCGATGCGGTCGCCCGCGTACTCGTCGAGGATCAGGCGCCAGGAGCGGTAGATCTCGTGGACCCCGTCCTGGTCGAAGAAGGGGAGCACCTGGTTGCCGAGCAGCTTGAGCTGCTCGTCGCGGCCGAGGTCGGGCAGGCCGGGGGCCTTGACGAGGCCGTGGGCGACGTCGATGCGGAAGCCGTCGGTGCCCAGGTCCAGCCAGAACCGCAGGATGGAGCGGAACTCGTCCTGGACGGCGGGGTGTTCCCAGTTGAAGTCGGGCTGCTCGGGGGCGAAGAGGTGCAGGTACCACTCGCCGTCGGCGACCCGGGTCCAGGCGGGGCCGCCGAAGATGGACTCCCAGTCGTTGGGCGGGAGCTCCCCGGTCGCGCCCTGCCCGGGGCGGAAGTGGAAGCGCTCGCGCAGCGGGGTGCCGGGCCCTTCGCGCAGTGCCTGCTTGAACCATTCGTGCTGGTCGGAGCAGTGGTTGGGGACGAGGTCGACGATGATGCGCAGGCCCAGGGCGTGGGCCTCGCGGATCACGGCGTCGGCGTCGTGCAGGCTGCCGAACATGGGGTCGATGGCCCGGTAGTCGGCGACGTCGTAGCCGGCGTCGGCCTGCGGGGAGGCGTAGAAGGGGCTGAGCCAGACGGCGTCGACGCCCAGCTCCTTGAGGTAGGGCAGTCGGCTGCGGATGCCTTCGAGGTCCCCCATGCCGTCCCCGTCGGAGTCGGCGAAGCTGCGCGGATAGACCTGGTAGATCACCGCTTCTCTCCACCAACCGGGCTGGGTGCCGGTCGGGGTGGCGAGTGCGTCGGCGAGGTGCTGGGTCATGTCGTCCTTGGAGAGATCGGGCCGGGGGTGAGAGGGGGCGGGCGCGGGGGTGGTCAGCGGGTGGTCAGCCCTTGGTCGCGCCTGCCGTCATCCCGGCGACGAGGTGACGCTGGGCGAAGACGAAGAAGAGTGCCGCGGGGATCGCGATGACGACCGAGGCGGCGGTCATCGGGCCCCAGTTGGCGGTGTACTGGGTGACGAAGGTCTGCAGTCCTCCGGCCAGGGTGAGGTTCTCGTCGCCGACCATGAAGGCGGAGGCGTAGGCGACTTCGCCCCAGGCGGTGATGAAGGAGTAGAAGCCGGTGACGGCGAGGCCGGGCTTGGCCAGCGGCAGGATCAGCCGCCAGAAGGTGCCGAAGGGGTTGAGTCCGTCGACGCGGCCGGATTCGTCGATCTCCACCGGGATGGTGTCGAAGAAGCTCTTCATCATCCAGGCGCAGAACGGCACGGCGATGGTGAGGTAGGTGACGATCAGCCCGACGGGCTGGTTGAGCAGCCCCAGTTGTCCCATGAGGTTGTAGAGCGGGACGATCAGGATGGCCATGGGGAACATCTGCGTGATGAGCAGGGTCCACATCAGCGGCTTCATGCCGGGGAACTTGAACCGGCTGACGGCGTATCCGGTGGTGGCGGCGATGAACACGCCGAGGACGGTGGTGATGCCGGCGACCAGGACGGAGTTGCCGAACCAGGTGAAGAAGGAGGTCGACTCCACCAGGTAGCGGTAGTTCTCCAGGGTCGGGTCCTTCACGAAGTCCGTGCTGATGGCCTGCTTCGCGGGCTTGAGGGAGGTCAGCAGGACCCACAGCACCGGGAAGACGGCGATCACGGACGCGACGATCAGGGTGGCGTGCAGGCCGACGGAGGCGAGGGGGGCGCGGCGGCCCCGCGTGCTGGTGGTCATGGTCACCACACCTCTCCCTGCTTGCGCAGCGAGCGCCGGTAGACCAGCGCGAAGATCACGAGCAGCAGGAGGATCAGCACGCCCCAGGTGGCGGAGCCGGCGAAGTCGCGCGGGCTCTGTACGAACGCCTCGCGGAAGGCCTGGGTCACGAGGATCTCGGTGGCGTCGCCCGGTCCGCCCCGGGTGAGCAGGAAGATCACCGGGAACATGTTGAAGGTCCAGATGGTGGAGAGCAGGATCACCGTCATGCTCACCGCGCGCAGCCCGGGCAGGGTGATGTGGCGGAACCGCTGCCAGGCGCTCGCGCCGTCCATCTCGGCGGCCTCGTAGAGCTCGCCGGGGATCGACTGGAGCCCGCCGAGCAGGGCGACCATCATGAAGGGGACGCCGAGCCAGACGTTGACGGCGATGACCGCGACCTTGGCCCAGGTGGGGTCGTCGAGCCAGGGGACGGCGGAGATGCCGCCGCCTTCGAGGATCTTGTTGAGGATGCCGTTGTCGCGGTTGAAGAGGAACCGCCAGGCGAAGACGGAGACGAAGCCGGGGACGGCCCAGGGCAGGATGAGCGCCATCCGGTAGGCGGCGCGGCCCTTGAACTCCCGGTTGAGCATGTTGGCGAGGGCGAGGCCGAGCATGAAGGTGATCGACACGCAGGCGACGGTCCACGTCACCGTCCACACCAGCCGCTGGAGGAACACCGGGTCGCTGAGGACGGCCGTGTAGTTGTCGAGTCCGACGAACTCGTACGTCGCCTCGATGTGGTTGGCGCCGATCGTCCGGCCGACGTTGCGCTCGTTGGCGTCCGTGAGCGAGAGGTAGACGCCGCGGGCGAGCGGCCAGCCGATGATCACGCCGAGGACGAGCACCACGGGGGTGACCATCGTCCAGGCGTACCAGTGGGTGGCGAGCGCTCGCTTCAGTCCACCGCGCTTCCCGCTGTCAGTCCTGCGGCTCGGGCCGCGGGCGACGTCGTCGCCCGCGGCCTTCGCCACCGACTGGCTGGTGTGAGCAGCCATGGTTTCGCTACTTCCAACCCTTGAGAATCTTGCGGAACTCGACTCCGGCCGCCTTGGCCGCGTCCTCGGGGCTCGATGCTCCGGTGACCGCCTTGGTGTATTCGACCTTCAGCGGCTCGAAGAGCGAGCCGTTCTCCGGGATCCAGGCGCGCTCGACGGCCTTGTCCACGGCGGGCTTGAAGAACTGGACCATCTCGCTGCCCTTGACGTCGGGCTGCTCGTAGGCCGCGGTCCGCGTGGGGAGCAGGCTGAGCTCCTTGGTGGCCTGCACCTGGACCTCCTGCGAGGTCATGTACTCGACGAAGGCGTGCGAGGCGGCGCGGTTCTTGGAGCCGGCGTACACGGCGAGGTCGTGGCCGCCCTGCGGGGCGCCCGCCTTGGCGGAGCCGGCCGGGACGGTGGCGACGCCGAGGTTGGCCTTGTCCTTGAACTGGTCGCCGGCGTAGGTGTCGGCGACCGCCCAGGGGCCGTTGATCATCATCGCGACCTCCCCGGACTTGAAGGCGGTCTGCATGTTGGCGTAGCCGTCGGTGGCGTTGGTGACGGCGGCGCCGGAGGCGACCAGGTCACGGGCGGCCTTGAGGGCCTTGACGCCGGCCGGGCCGTCGACGGTGACCGTCTTGTTCTTGGCGTCGACCAGGTCGCCGCCCTCGCCGTAGATGAACGGCAGGAACCAGTAGCTGTCGTCGCCGCGCAGGTACAGGCCGGCCTTGCCGGTCTTCGCCTTGACGGCCGCGGCGGCGGTCTTCAGCTCCTCCAGCGTGGTGGGGGGCTGCACACCGGCGTCGGCGAGCATCTTCTTGTTGTAGAGGAGGCCCAGGGTGTCGATGACCTGCGGGACCGCGTAGGTCTTGCCCTCGTACTTGCCGCTGGCCGCGGCCTTGGGGAGGAACTCGGCGTCGATCTTCTTCACGGTCTCGGCCGGGACCTCGTCGAGGTAGCCGAGCGAGGCGAAGTCGGCGACCCAGCCGACGTCGGCGCGGATCACGTCAGGGGCTTCGGAACCGCTGTTGAAGGCGTTCTTGACCTTGTTCTGCGCGTCGCCGTACGGGATGTTGACGTACTTGACGGTGACCTTGGGGTGCTTGGCGGTGAACGCCTCGGCGATCTTCTGGAACGACACCTTCTCGGTGTCGTTCGAGGTGTCCCACCAGGTGACCGTGCCGGAGAGCTCTCCGCCGGCCTTGGTGTCCTCACCCGCGTCCTTGCCGTCACCGCCGCAAGCCGTCGCCGCGAGCGCCAGGGCCGCGACCAGCGCGGTGGCCGCTATGCCACGCCGCATATGAACTCCTTCGATGATCCCGGACGCGCCCTCGCGGTCCCGAGTTGCCAGGAACGTAACAAGCCTGCAAGCCGTCCGAAAGAGCTTGCGGCAATTTTCTGCAAGAGAAGCTGATCGTTACATCCGTGTGTCCGTACGGTTGCCGCAGCTTGCTGTTAGTTCGAAGAGTCTTCGACTGCCCGGGCCCGCAACCAGGGGAGGTGTACTCGCGTTGACCCCGATATGACCCATGAGTTGACGGCATCGCGGCTTGCAAGCTCTTCCAGCAACGGCACCGGGACCGGCCGCTGGTGGCGCGATGCCGTCATCTATCAGGTCTACGTCCGCTCCTTCGCGGACAGCGACGGAGACGGCGTCGGGGACCTGCGCGGGGTGCGCGAGCGCCTCCCGCACCTGGCCCGGCTCGGTGTCGACGCGGTGTGGCTGACCCCCTTCTACGTGTCCCCGCAGGCCGACGGCGGCTACGACGTCGCGGACTACCGGGCCGTGGACCCCCTCTTCGGGGACCTCTCCGACGCGGACGCCCTCGTACGGGCCGCCCACGCGCTGGGCCTGCGGGTCATCGTGGACGTGGTGCCGAACCACACCTCCGAACAGCACCCCTGGTTCCGCGCCGCCCTCGCCGGGGAGCCGGGCGCGCGGGAGCGCTACCTCTTCCGCCCGGGGCGGGGCGCGGACGGGGCCGCACCGCCCAACGACTGGGAGTCCGTCTTCGGCGGCCCCGCCTGGACCCGGACCCCCGACGGCTCCTGGTACCTGCACCTCTTCGCCCCCGAGCAGCCCGACCTGAACTGGGACCACCCCGAGGTCGCCGCCGAGTTCACCTCCGTCCTGCGTTTCTGGCTCGACCTCGGCGTCGACGGCTTCCGCATCGACGTGGCCCACGGCATGGTCAAGGCCCCCGGCCTGCCGGACATCGGCCGCGGCGCCCAGGCCACCCTGATCGGCACCGAGCCGCTGCCCTTCTTCGACCAGGACCGGGTGCACGAGATCCACCGCTCATGGCGCCGGCTGCTGGACTCCTACCCGGGCGACCGCATCGGGGTCGCCGAGGCCTGGGCGCCGACCTCCGAGCGGCTCGCCCTGTACGTACGGCCCGACGAGCTGCACCAGGCCTTCAACTTCCGGTTCCTGAACTGCCCGTGGGACCCGGACGCGATGCGCACCGTCATCGACGAGTCCCTGGCCGCCACCGCCTCCGTCGGCGCGCCGACCACCTGGGTGCTGTCCAACCACGACGTCGTACGCCATGTCACCCGCTACGGGGACGGCGTGCAGGGCCTGGCCAGGGCCCGGGCGGCCGCGCTGCTGATGCTGGCCCTGCCCGGGTCGGCGTACGTCTACCAGGGCGAGGAACTCGGGCTCCCCGAGGTGCTGGACCTCCCCGACGCGGTGCGCCGGGACCCGGCCTTCCTGCGCACCGCCGGACAGGACGGGCTGCGCGACGGCTGCCGGGTCCCGCTGCCCTGGTCCGGGACGGAGCCCCCGTACGGCTTCGGCCCGGCCGGCAGCTGGCTCCCGCAGCCCGCCGGCTGGGGCGGCCTCGGCGTCGCCGCCCAGACCGGCGACCCGCACTCCACCCTGGAGCTGTACCGCGCCGCGCTGGAACTGCGGCGTGCGCTGCCGGGCCTCGGCGCCCCGGAGGCCGGGCCGCTGACCTGGCTGCCGGCGCCCGAAGGCGTGCTGCTGTTCACCCGGCCCGGCTTCGCCTGCACCGTCAACACCCTCCCCGATGCGCTCGAACTGCCCTCGCCGGGGCGCCCCGTACTCTCCAGCTCGCCGGTCGAGACGGACGGCCGTACCGTGCGGCTTCCCGCGGATTCGTGCACGTGGTGGTCAGTGTGAACCCGCGACCGGTACAGTCCAATCCCGTGACCGCACGGCTAGCCGACATCGCAGCCCAGGCGGGGGTCAGCGAAGCCACAGTCAGCCGCGTGCTCAACGGCAAGCCCGGTGTGGCCGCGGGCACCCGTGAGTCCGTGCTGGCCGCGCTCGACGTACTCGGCTACGAACGGCCCGTACGGCTGCGCCAGCGCAGCGCGGGACTGGTCGGCCTGATAACCCCCGAGCTCGACAACCCCATCTTCCCGGCGCTCGCCCAGGTCATCGGCCAGGCGCTGACGCGCCAGGGGTACACGCCGGTGCTGGCCACGCAGACCCCGGGCGGGTCCACCGAGGACGAGCTGACCGAGATGCTGGTCGACCGCGGGGTCTCCGGGATCATCTTCGTCTCCGGGCTGCACGCCGACACGACGGCCGACATGGGCCGCTACGACCAGCTCCGCGGCCAGGGCGTCCCGTACGTCCTCATCAACGGCTTCTCCGACAAGGTGCGGGCCCCCTTCGTCTCCCCCGACGACCGGGCGGCGATGCAGCTCGCGGTGACCCACCTGACCGCGCTCGGGCACACCCGGATCGGCCTCGCGGTCGGACCCAAGCGGTTCGTGCCCGTCGTGCGCAAGATCGAGGGCTTCCGGCTCGGCATGAAGGAGCGGCTCGGACTCGGCGAGGCCGAGATCGAGGAGCTGATCCAGCACTCCCTCTACACCCTGGAGGGCGGCCAGGCCGCCGCGGCGGCGTTGATCTCGCGCGGCTGCACGGCCGTGGTGTGCGCGAGCGACATGATGGCGCTCGGCGCGATCCGGGCTGCCCGGCAGCAGGGCCTGCGGGTGCCGCAGGACGTCTCGGTGGTCGGTTTCGACGACTCCCCGCTCATAGCGTTCACGGATCCGCCGCTGACCACGATCCGCCAGCCCGTGCAGGCGATGGGCCAGGCCGCGGTGCGGACCCTGCTGGAGGAGATCGGCGGTACGCCGGCCCCGCACAGCGAATTCGTCTTCCTGCCGGAGCTGGTGGTCCGGGGCTCCACGGCCTCCGGGCCGCGCCAGCGCCGGGACGCCGCCCCGTGACCGCGATCCGGCCCCACGGATCCCTGGCGTCACGGCTCCAGTAGTCCCCGAGGGGGAGAGGCTGCGCCGAAGACCGTCCCGAGGGATGATCGGAGGCGAGAGCGCATCTGGCAGACTCTTCCCCCATGGGTGAATCGAGCGTGAAGACACTGGAAACCCGGACGGACGTCTCGTCACCACCCGTGACCGACAGTGATGCCCGCCCGGCGGCGACCTCTGCCCAGGGCGAGTCCCTCCTGTCCCGGTTGCGCTCACCGCGCCGGCCGCGGATCTGGTTCGAAGTACTGCTGATCGCGATCAGCTACTGGACGTACTCACTGATCCGCAACGCCGTGCCCGAGCAGAAGTCGGCCGCGCTCGCCAACGCCGACTGGCTGTGGAATCTCGAGCGCACCCTCGGCATCGCCGTCGAGGAGCAGGTCAACCACGCCATCAATTCGGTGACGTGGCTGATCGTGGGCATGAACTACTACTACGCCACGCTCCACTTCGTCGTGACCATCGGCGTACTGGTGTGGATCTACCGTTTCCATCCGGGGCGGTACGCGGCGACGCGGCTGATCCTCTTCGCCACCACGGGCGTGGCCCTGGTCGGTTACTACTGCTACCCGCTCGCACCGCCCCGCCTGATGAACGGGCAGGACTTCATCGACACCGTGCTGGTGCACCACACCTGGGGGTCGATGGCCTCCGGCAACCTCAAGCACATGTCGAACCAGTACGCGGCCATGCCCTCGATGCACATAGGGTGGTCGCTCTGGTGCGGGCTGACGATCTTCGCGGTCGCCTCCGCTCCATGGGCACGGATCCTCGGCCTGCTCTACCCGACGGCCACCCTGATCGTGATCGTGGCCACCGCCAACCACTTCTGGCTCGACGCCGTGGGCGGCATGGTCTGCCTGGCCTTCGGCTTCGCCGTCTCGCGCGCCTGGTACGGGGCGCTGCCGCACCGGCTGCCGCGCGAGCCCGAGCACACGGGCCGCCACCCGGTGGCCGCGGCCGTGCTGGGCCGCTTCCAGCGCTGAGGTCCGGCCTTCCGGGTTCCCTTCAAACCCCCTCCCGGTGCGTGATCCGGCCGCCCGAGACGGTGAGCCGGACCGGGGCCCCGGCCAGCTCGTCCGGCGCGGCGGTCACCGGGTCGAGGGCGAAGGCCGTCAGGTCCGCGCGGCAGCCCGGCGCGATCCGGCCCGCCACCGCTTCCTCACCCGCCGCGAGCGCGGCGTGCGAGGTCATGCCCTCCAGTGCCATCAGCCCGGTCAGGGCCCGCCCGGCCGCGGCCGCGCCCAGCGGGCTGCGGGCGGTGGCCAGCACCTGCCGGGCGTCGTGGTGGGCGATGGGCCAGTCCGAGCCGAGGGCGAGCACCGCCCCGGCGTCGCGCAGGTCGCGGCAGCGCCAGGCGCGCGCCGCCCGCTCCTCCCCCAGCCGCTTCGACCATTCGTCGGTGTGGTCCGCCCGGGTGTAGGCGGTGTGCGGCGGCTGCATGGAGGCGGCCGCTCCCAGCTCGGCGAACCGCTTCAGCTGGTCGTCGGGGACGGTCTCGATGTGCTCGATCCGGTGCCGGGCCCGGGCCGCCCGGCCGCCCAGCGCCGCGACGGTGTCGAGGACGTGCCGGACCGCCGCGTCGCCGATGGCGTGGGTCGCGGTGCCCACCCCGGCCGCGTCCAGGACCCGTACGGCCGCCGAGTAGGCCTCGGGGTCGGGCCAGAAGGCGTCCGTGCCCCGGCCGTGGCAGTCGGCATGCTCCAGCCAGGCGGTGCCGCCCTCGACGGTGCCGTCCATGAAGAGCTTCACCCCGCCGACCTGCCAGTGGCGGCCGGCGGTCCCCTGGAGCGCGATCAGCTCGGCCAGCTCCTCCTCCCCCGCCCCGGGCATGCACCAGGGCGCCAGGCGCAGCCGCAGCGGCAGGTGTCCTTCGTACTCGACGGTGGCGAGGAGGGCCGGTACGTCCCCGTCGCCGAGGTCCATGACGTGGGCGCCGGTGAGGCCGGTGGCCGCCATGTCGCCGAGCAGCCCGACGAGGCGGTCCCGGCGCTCGGCGCGGGCCGGCTTCGGGAGCAGGGCGCCGACCAGGGCCATCGCCGCGTGCTCGACCAGGTGCCCGGTGGGGCGCCCCTCGGCGTCGCAGACGACCTCGGACCGCTGGGCGAAGCCGCGGGGGCCGGTGATCCCGGCGGCCGTCAGGGCCGCGCCGCTCGCGAGGGCGGAGTGGCCGTCATAGAGGCGCAGGAAGGCGGGGGCCCCGGCGAGGGCCTCCTCGATCAGGGCCCGGTCGAGGGGCCGGCCGCCGAAGGCGTTGTGGTCGAGGCCGAAGCCCACCACCCATCCTCCGGGGGCCCGGTCGGCGGTGCGCAGGGCGGCGCGGAGTCCGTCCAGGTCCCGGACGGCGGAGAGGTCGGTTCCGGTGGCCGCCTCGATGCCCCAGACGGGGTGGCTGTGGGCGTCGGTGAGGCCGGGGGTGAGCGTGGCGCCGCCGAGGTCGATCACCTCGGTGCCGGGGCCGCGCCAGTCTCGTACGTCGCGCTCGTCGCCGACGGCCGTGATCAGGCCGTCGGTGACGGCCACCGCGCGGGCTCCGGGGCGGGCCGGGTCGAGGGTGCGGACGCGGGCTCCGGTGAGGACGGTGTCGGCAGCGGGCACTGCGGTGCTCCTTCGGGGGGGGGCCGGAAGGCTACGGGGGCGGGCGCCGACCAACCTAGTGCCGCGTCAGGAAGGTTCACCGGCGTCGCAGCTTCCGGTTCCGGCCCACGGGGAGCGGGCGGCGGCGGCCATTAGACTCCCCCTCCGGTTGACCAACTTCCGTACGACACCGAGGAGTCACCGGCATGGCCGTCATCCACCGCACCACCATGACCCCCGGCAAGCTGGAGCTCCTGGAGTCCTGGCTGCCGAAGCAGTCCTGGTACGCCGGTCTCCCCGGCCGGGCCCCGCAGCTGGCCAAGGCGGGCGGCTTCCGGCTCGACGACCCCGAGGGCGAGGTCGGCATCGAGTTCATGGTCGTCACCGATACCGCCGACGGCACCCCGGTCGCCTACCACGTACCGCTGACGTACCGCGGGGCCGCGTTGGAGGGTGCCGAGCAGGCCCTCGTCGGCACGTCGGAGCACGGCGTCCTGGGGCTGCGCTGGGTGTACGACGGCACCGGGGACCCGGTGCTGGTGGCCCGGCTCCGCGCGCTGCTGCGCGGCGAGGCCGTGCCGCAGATGCAGAGCGAGAGCGGCACGCCGGACCCCACGGTCGCCGTCGAGGCCGGCGGGGCCGGGGACGCGGACCTGCCGGACCCGGTCGCGGACGCCGAGCTCGCCCTGTCGGTGACCCGCGTACTGCACCCGCAGGCCCCCGCCGACGAGGCCGACCGCGCCCGCGTCACGGCCCAGTGGCACACCCCGGACGGCGAGTCCTCCCGCGCCGTCTTCGCGGTTCTGCGGCGGGCGACCGCGTAGGACCGGGAATTCGTGACATGCGTCACGGCCCGTAGGTCGGTGCGGGGCGCCCCTCACGGGGCGTCATGCCGCCGACATTTCGATATTTGTCTGGTTTGGGATCGACATTCCCCTCACCGGCGGAAACGGAATCCGCGGTACCGATCGGGTCACCCCCGACCGGCCTGGTCACAGGCTCTTCTGAATGCCCCTCAGGCGGTTCCAGGAGTGACCGAATCGTGACCATGCACGATCAGGAGCCCGTTTCAAGCCGCGCGTCGAATCCCCAAGGTGGACGATCAGGCGAAACTTGCCAGGCCGTTGGCGGGCTTTTAAGAATGGCGGCTCCTCCGGCGCCTCGCGATTCGGGCGCCGGAAGCTTCGCGATCACTGAATGAGGTCACGCATGCAGAAGCATCGGAAGAAGAAACCGCTCAAGAAGATAGCCATCGCCGTCGGTGCTCTGGGAATCGTGGCTGTCCCCACTGCCGCCATCGCCTGCTTCGACACGCAGGACACGGGTCGCACGCAGGCCAAGAGCCGGTCGGAGAGCCGGCCGTGGCAGGACGCGTCCCCGGCCGCCGCCACGTCCAAGGCCCCCGTGGTGCCCGTGGACGTCCAGTCCCCGAGCAACCCCCCGGCCGCCTCCCCCAGCAGCCCCGAGGCCCCCGCGCAGCCGGTCGTACGGACGACCCCGCCCGCGCCCCCGCAGACGCAGGCGCCGAAGCCGCCGGTCGTCGCCAAGAAGCCGCAGGCGCCCGAGCCCCCGAAGACCGCCGCCCCGCCGGCCTCCGGCGCCGTCGCCGCGGTCCTCTCGCTCGTCAACCAGGAGCGCGCCGCCGCCGGGTGCCCGGCCGTCACCATCAACGCGACGCTCACGAAGGCCGCGCAGGCCCACAGCGAGGACATGGCCGCCCACAGCAACATGTCCCACACGGGCTCCGACGGCTCCGACCCGGGCCAGCGCATCACCCGCGCCGGATACGCGTGGAGCACGTACGGCGAGAACGTCGCCTACGGGTACAGCACTCCCGAGAAGGTCATGGAGGGCTGGATGAACAGCCCCGGCCACCGGCAGAACATCCTGAACTGCTCCTTCAAGGAGATGGGCATCGGCCTGGCCCAGCCGAACAACTACTGGACGCAGGCCTTCGGCGCGGCGCGCTGAGGCCGGGGGCTGCTTGCTCCCTGGGCGTCAGGCTCCGTAGAACAGTTCGTCCACCACCGCCCGGGCGCGGCGGGTGATGCGGCGGTAGTCGTCCAGGACCTCCCCGACGCGGCCCGGGGCGTAGCCGAGGTAGCGGCCCACCGCCGCCAGCTCGCGGGCCTCCGAGGGGAAGGTGTCCCCTGCGCGGCCGCGCACCAGCATCACCGCGTTGCGGACCCGGGTGGCGAGCACCCAGGCCTCGTCGAGGATCTGCGCCTCCTCGGTCGGGATCAGCCCGGCCGCGTGCGCCGCGGCCAGCGCCGGGCGGGTGCGGGTGGTGCGCAGGCCCGGCTCCGCCCAGGCGTGCCGCATCTGGAGCAGCTGGACGGTCCACTCGACGTCGCTGAGGCCGCCGCGGCCCAGTTTGGTGTGCAGGGTCGGGTCGGCGCCGCGCGGCAGCCGCTCGGACTCCATCCGGGCCTTGAGCCTGCGGATCTCCCGTACGGCGTCCTCGCCCAGGCCCTCCACCGGGTAGCGCAGCGGGTCGATGAGCTCGATGAAGCGGGCGCCCAGCTCGGCGTCGCCGGCGACCGGTTCCGCGCGCAGCAGGGCCTGGGACTCCCAGG
Source organism: Streptomyces sp. NPDC037242 (assembly GCF_055604165.1). NCBI lineage: Bacteria > Bacillati > Actinomycetota > Actinomycetes > Kitasatosporales > Streptomycetaceae > Streptomyces > Streptomyces sp. NPDC037242. The sequence goes on along the minus strand of NZ_JBVJUY010000013.1, from coordinate 20,063 downwards.
TCATGGACCAGCGCCGGTAGTACGCGGCGTAGGAGCCCAGGGTGCGCACCAGCGGTCCGGAGCGGCCCTCGGGACGCAGGTCGGCGTCGATCAGCAACGGCGGGTCCGCGGTGGGTACTTGGAGCAGCCTGCGCATCTCGGCGATGACGGCCTGGGCGGCCTTGGCGGCCTCCTGTTCGTCGACGCCCTCGCGGGGTTCGTGGACGAACAGGACGTCCGCGTCGGAGCCGTAGCCCAGTTCGTGCCCGCCGAAGCGGCCTACGCCGATGACGGCGAAGCGGGTGGGCAGGGTGTCGCCCCAGTGGCCCTGGACGGCGGCGCGCAGGGCTCCGGCGATCGTGGCGGCGGTGAGGTCGGAGACGGCGCTGCCGACCCGGTCGACGAGGGCTCCGTGGTCCTCCTCGGCCGGGCTGTCCTCCGTACCGTAGGAGCCGATGATGTCGGCCGCGGCGGTGCGGAAGAGCTCGCGGCGGCGGACCCCTCGGGCGGCGGCGACGCCGGCCTCGGGGTTCGGGGCCCGGCCGACGGCGGCGAGGACCTCCTGCTCCAGGGCCTCGTGCGTACGGGGCGCCAGGCCTCCGGGGTCGCCGAGCAGGGCGACGGCCTCGGGGGCGCGCATCAGCAGGTCGGGGGCGAGGCGGCCGGCGGACAGGACGCGGGCGAGGTTCTCGGCGGCGGCGCCCTCGTCGCGCAGCAGCCGCAGGTACCAGGGGGTCTTGCCGAGGGCGTCGGAGACCTTGCGGAAGCCGAGCAGGCCGGCGTCGGGGTCGGCCGAGTCGGCGAACCAGCCGAGCAGGACCGGAAGCAGGGTGCGCTGGATGGCGGCTTTGCGGGTGACGCCGGAGGCGAGGGCTTCGAGGTGGCGCAGGGCCCCGGCCGGGTCGGCGTAACCGAGGGCTTCGAGGCGCTGGCCGGCGGCGCGGGGCGAGAGGCGGGTCTCGCCGGGGGCGAGCTGGGCGACGGCGTCGAGGAGCGGCCGGTAGAAGAGCTTCTCGTGCAGGCGGCGGACGACGGAGGCGTGCCGGCGCCAGGCCTTGTTGAGTTCGGACACGGGTTCGGTGCGCAGGCCCAGTGAGCGGCCCAGGCGCCGCAGGTCGTTCTCGTCCTCGGGGACGAGGTGGGTGCGGCGCAGCCGGTAGAGCTGGATGCGGTGCTCCATGGCGCGCAGGAAGCGGTACGCGTCGTGCAGCTGGGCGGCGTCGGCGCGCCCGACGTACCCGCCGGCGGCGAGGGCGTGCAGGGCGTCGAGGGTGGTGCCGGAGTGCAGGGTGGCGTCGCTGCGGCCGTGCACGAGCTGGAGCAGCTGCACGGCGAACTCGACGTCGCGCAGGCCGCCGGGGCCGAGCTTGAGCTCGCGGTCGACCTGGGCGGCGGGGATGTTGTCGACGACGCGGCGGCGCATCTTCTGGACGTCGGCGACGAAGTTCTCGCGTTCGGCGGCCTGCCAGACGAGGGGCGTTATGGCTTCGACGTACTCGGCGCCGAGCGCCTCGTCGCCGGCGACGGCCCGGGCCTTGAGGAGGGCCTGGAACTCCCAGGTCTTGGCCCAGCGTTGGTAGTAGGCGAGGTGGGAGGCGAGGGTCCGTACGAGCGGACCGTTTCTGCCCTCGGGGCGGAGGTTGGCGTCGACGGGCCAGATGGTGCCCTCGACGGTGGTCTCCGAGCAGATCCGCATGAGGTGGGAGGCGAGGCGGGTGGCGGCCTGGATGCCCTTGCCCTCGTCGGTGCCGTTGGCCGCCTCCCCGACGAAGATCACGTCGACGTCGGAGACGTAGTTCAGCTCGTTGCCGCCGCACTTGCCCATCGCGATGACGGCGAGGCGACAGTGCGCCGCGTCGGCGGGGTCGGCGGCGCAGGCGATGCGCAGGGCCGCGCGGAGGGTGGCGGTGGCGAGGTCGGCGAGCTCGGCGGCGGTCTCGGCCACGTCGATGGTGCCGCAGACGTCCCGGGCGGCGATGGAGAGCAGGCAGCGGCGGTAGGCGACGCGCAGTTGGACGGGGTCGTGCGCGCCGGCGAGCCCGCGCTCGAACTCGGCGAGTCCGGGGTGCAGGTCGGCGGCCTCGTAGGTGACGAGGCTCCGCCAGTCGCGGGGGTGTCGGGCGAGGTGGTCGCCGAGCGCCTCGGAGGCGCCGAGTACGCCGAGCAGGCGGTCGCGCAGCGGTTTGGCGCTGACGAGGGTGTCGAGGAGCACCGGTAGCTCGTCGGGTGCCTGCGCCTCGGCGAGCCGTACCAGGCCGAGCAGGGCGAGGTCGGGATCGGCGGTGGCCCCGAGGGCGTCGAGGAGCACCGGGTCGGTGCGTACGGCGGCGAGCGCGTCGGCGTCGAGCAGCCGGGCCGCGGTGGAGGGGTCGGTGAAGCCGCTGCGCAGCAGCCGGCTGAAGGTACTGCTCCTGCGTCCCGGGACTGTCATCCCGCCGCCTCCCGAGTACGTCGCTGCCACTGCCCTGCCACTGCCCTGGCGCACACCGGCGCGCCATCCCGAGCCTACGTCCTCACCCGGCCCGGGGACGGCCGTTGACCGCCGGGGTGCGCCGGTGGGGGCGGGGCGGGGTGGAGCCGCGCGGGTTGCGCCCCGGGGCCGCGTGCTCGGGCGGGGGCCCGGGGCCTGTCCCGCGTCGCGTGGTGGGCCCGGGCGGGGCCGAGGCCGGCGGTCCCGCGGGGTGCGGCCCGGGGCCCGGCGCGGGACGGGGCCGCGCCCCCGGGGCCGCCGGGGGCGCGCGAGTTGCGCCCCGGTCCGCGTGCTCGGGCGACGGGCCGCGCCCGGGGCGGGGCGGGGCCACGCCAGGGGGCTGGGGGGCGCGGGTTGCGCCCCGGGGCCGCGTGCTCGGGCGGGGGCCCGGGGCCTGTCCGCGCGTCGCGTGGTGGGCCCGGGCGGGGCCGAGGCCGGCGGTCCCGCGGGGTGCGGCCCGGGGCCCGGCGCGGGTTCCCGAGCGGCTGGTGGCCCGGCACCGGCCCTCGGGCGCGGCCGCTGGGCGCGTCCACGGACCGTGCCGCCGGGCGGCACCCGCGCCGTGTGGCCGGCGGCGTCCTCCAGCTGTGTCCTCGGGTCGGGGCGGTGACACACGGCCATGGAGCAGGTGTTCGGATTCTGGGCCGTATCATGAGGCGGATTATCGGACTATCCGAGTACATACAACGGAATGGGGTTCGCTCCCCGCCCGCCGCCCGGCCACGGAGGAGCCCATGCCCGACCACGACTCCCCGGGCACCAACGGCCCCACCTGGCACACCGACCCCACGGCCCCCACCTGGCACACCGACCCGGCCGGCGAAGCCTCCTGGCACCCGGGTCCGGCCGACCACTCCACCGGGCAGCCCGCCGCGGGTGCCCACGGCTGGCAGCCCGCCCCGTCCACCGACGGCTGGCACCCCGGCCCGGACGGCCACGCCCCCCGGTCCTACGACCCGGTGGGCCACGACTGGCAGTCCGCGCCGCCCGGCGACACTTCCTGGCAGTCCGCCCCGTCCGGCCACGGCGCCTGGTACCCCGGGCCGTCGAACCACACCATGGGCCACCCCGACCCTGCCACGCAGAGCCCCTGGCAGCCCGAGCCGTTCGGCCACAACCCCCGGCACACCGAACCCTACGGTCACCCCGCGCACCACCCCGACCCGGTCGGCCGGAGCGCCCACCACCCCGACCCGTCGGCCCACAACTCCTGGCACCCCACCCCGTCAGGCCACCCCGGCCCCGCCACCCAGGGCCCCTGGCAGCCCGACCCCGCCGCCCAAGGCCCTTGGTACCCCGGCCAGGACGGCCACAGCGCGCCGCAATACGGACCGTCAGACCACACCCCCGGGCACCCCGACCCCGCCGCCCAAGGCCCCTGGCACCCCGGCCCCGCCGGCCGAGGCGTGCCGCACCCCGACCCGTCGCACGACGCCGCCGGGCACCCGGGCCCCGCCGCCCAAGGCCCTTGGTACCCCGGCCAGGACGGCCACGGCGCGCCGCAGTACGACTCGTCAGGCCACGCCCCAGGGCACCCCCACCCGGTGGGCCACGGCTCTTGGCAGCCCGGCCCGGCGACCCACGACCCCCAACACCCCGGCCCCGGCGACCGAGGCGCGCCGCACCCCGACCCGTCGCACGACGCCGCCGGGCACCCGGGCCACGCCGCCCAGGGCCCCTGGCAGGCCGGCACTGTCGACCCCGTCGGCCACGGCCCCTGGCACCCCGGCCAGGTCGGCCACGGCGCGCCGCAGTACGGGCCGTCGCACCACGCCCCCGGGCACCCCGACCCCATCAACCCCACCGGCCACGGCTCCTGGCAGCCCGGCCCGGCGACCCACGACGCCCGGCACCCCGGCCCCGGCGACCGAGGCGCGCCGCACCCCGACCCGTCGCACGACGCCGCCCCGCACCCCGACCCCGTAGGCCACGACGCCCGGCGTCCCGGCCGCGGCGGGGCGTCGGGGCAGGGCGACCCGCACCCCGACCCCGGCGGCCACGGGTCCCCGCGGGCCGGGCAGGCGCCCCCGGCGCCGGCCGGGGACGCGCGGCGGGGCGGACCGGCCGGGGACGCGCGGCCGCGCGGGCGGCGCGCGGCGGCCGCCGCCGGGGCCGCGGCGGGCGGCAGGACATCCGGCAAGGCGCCCGCCAGGGCCCGGCTCGTCAAGGTCGTCGCCCTCTGCGCGGCCATCACCGCCGGCAGCATGCTCATACTCAGGGGCAACGAGGCCCTCGCCGGCCTCGGCGCCCCCACCGCCCCGCACGGAAAGCCCGCCGCCGCCGTCCCCGCCGCCGCGCCCGACCCCGGCCGGGTGCTCCAGATCGTCGCGCACCCCGATGACGACCTCTACTTCATGAACCCGGACCTGCGCTACTCCATAGCCGCCGGCCACCCCGTCACCTCGGTCTACTTGACCTCCGGCGAAGCCGACGGCATCAACGCCGGCGCCGCCAAGGAGGCCTCCACCCCGGCGAACAAGCCCGCGTACGCCGAGGCCCGCCAGAACGGCATCCGCGCCGCCTACGCCAAGATGGCCACCGGCGACCGCAGCAGCCCCTGGAAGCGCACCGTCGTCCCCACCAAGGGCGGCGGCCACGCCGAGGTCGACGTCCTCGTCGCGAAGCCCGAGGTCAACCTCGTCTGGCTGCAACTGCGCGAGGCCGGCCACGTCTACGCGGACGTCCCCGACAGCCTCCACGGCCTGTGGGACGGCAAGGTCCCCCGTCTGGAGTCGATGCTCGCCTCGGGCACCCCGGTCAAGCAGAAGTTCACGTACACGAAGGACCAGGTCGTCCAGACCCTCGTCGGCCTCCTCGCGCAGTACCGGCCGACGACCGTCCGCTCCCAGGACCCGACCCCCGGCCGGTTCCCGGACACCAAGCGGTACACCGACCACCAGGACCACTTCTACGGCGCCCGCTTCGCGCAGCTCGCGCTGGCCTCGTACGCGAAGGACGTCAAGGACCGCCCGCACTTCGCGGTGCAGAACTACCTCGGCTACTTCAACGGGTCGCTCCCCAGCGCGCTGGACCCGGACGAGGCCAAGGCGAAGCTGGACATCCTGGACACCTACGCCTGGCTCGACAAGCAGAACCACTGCGGCAGCGACGCCGGCTGCGGAGACCTCAAGGTCGCCGACCACCCGGCGGGCAACCGGTGGACGGATTCCATCAACTACGCCCGTGGCACCAGCACTTCTTGGCTGACCTCCGACAGCCGCCACGGCCTGTGGGCCTTCAAGGTGCTCGACGGCCAGGTCGCCGTCTGGCACCGGTCCGGGCCGATCGGCGCCTGGAGCGGGCCGCGCCTGCTCCCCGGCACCGGCATGGACCAGGGCATCTCCACCGTCACCCTGAAGGACGGCCGGATCGCCGCCTTCGGTACCCGTACGTCCTTCGGCGCCAAGCCCGCGGACTACAAGCGCGAGGTCGTCTACGCCCTCCAGCAGGGCCCGGGCTCCGAGGAGTTCGGGGAGTGGCAGTCCCTCGGCACTCCGGAGACCGCCGACGAGAACTGGACCTCCGACATCAGCGCGCCCGCCGTATCGGTGGACGGCGCCGGGCAGTTGGCGGCGTACGTGCGCGACGGGGCGTACACCCTGCGCGGCCGGGTGCAGGCGGCGAACGGCAGTTGGGGCCCGTGGGAGCAGTACGGGGGCTCCGACCTGCACGGCACCCCGGCGGCCGCGACCGACGGGGCCGGGCGGCGCATGGTGTTCGTGTCCACCACCAAGACGGTGCTGGGGTGGGTGCAGCCGAAGCCGGGCGCCCCGCTGGGACCGGCGACGCCCACCGGGCTGCCGGACACCACGCTCCCCCTCACCGCGGAGGGCCGCGAGGGCGGAGTACGGCTGTGGTTCCGCAAGCCGGGCTCGGGCAATGTGCGTACGGCCCTGGTCACGGGCGAGGGCGGACTGAAGGCCAACGGCCTCACGGACCTCGGCGGACTGCAGGGCTTCGGCTCGGTGACGGCGAGCGGGCACGTGCTCGCGGGCCGTTCGGCGGGCGGGCTGCTGGGCGCGGACGTCGGGTCGGGCCGGCCGTGGCGGCGCTCGCCGCTGATGTTCGTCGGCGCGCCGTCGTCCACGATGACCGGCAGGAACACGGTCAGCCTGGCGGTGGTGGGGCTCGACGCGCGGCTGTACGTGACCTCGTCGGCGAACGAGCCCGACGCGTACCTCGCGCCGTGGCTGCCCGTTGGCCCGCGCAACGAGGCCCAGGCGCCGTAGACGGGACGCGGGCGCCGTGGAGGAGACGCGGACGCGCACGCCGCCGCCGCGTCCAAAGTCATCGCCCGTCCCGGTGAACCAACTCCCCCCGTTCGGCCTCTCACTGACTGCACAGCGGTTCTTCCCGTCCGGAACGACCTCAAGGGTTAGCGATGCCCGTTTCCCGCCGCCGTTTCCTCCTCGCGGCCGTGCTGCCCATGCTCACCGCGGGTGCCACCGGCGTACTCGCCGTCGCCTCCGGCCAGCAGACGGCGGCCGAGGCCACCCAGACGCGCAACCCCGCCGCCGAACTGCCCGTGAGCACCACGGCCGGATCGGTCGTCCAGATCGTCGCCCACCCCGACGACGACCTGTTCTTCATGAACCCCGACCTCAGCCGCTCGCTCACGGCCGGCACCCCGCTCACCACCGTCTACCTCACCTCCGGCGAGGCCGACGGCCGCAACCAGGCCCACGGCGCGGCCGCCAGGGACCCCGACCAGCCCGCCGACCGCGCCCACTACGCGGAGGCCCGGCAGAACGGCATCCGCTCCGCCTACGCCCAGATGGCCACCGGCGACCGCGCCGCCCCCTGGCGGCGCACGGTCATACCCACGGCCGGCGGCGGGCAGGCCGAGCTCGACGTGCTCGTCGCCCAGCCGCAGGTCAACCTCGTCTGGCTGCAACTGCGCGAGGCCCGCAACTCCTTCAGCGACAATCCCGAAAGCCTGCGCGGCCTGTGGAACGGCCGGATACCGGCGCTGGAGCCCCAGTTGACCAACGGCACCCCGGTCCGGCAGCCGTACACGTACACCAAGGACCAGGTGATACGGGCGATAGCCGGACTCCTGGGGACGTACCGGCCCACGACGATACGGATCCAGGACCCGACCCCGGGACGGTACGCCGACACCGGCAAGTACACCGACCACCAGGACCACATGTACGGGGCGCGGTTCGCTCAGGCCGCGACGGCGCGGTACGCCGCTGACGTGCCGGTCGGGGAGCGGCCGCGGTTCACCGTCCAGAACTACCTCGGCTACCACAACAGCACCCTCCCGCACGCGCTGGACCCGCAGACGGCCGAGACGAAGACCGGCTACCTGAGGACGTACGCCTGGCACGACCGCGAGAACTACTGCGGCAGCCCCTCGGGTTGCGGCGACCGCAAGGTGGCGGGCAGCCCGACCGGCCGCAACTGGGCCCAGTCGCTGCGCTACGCCCGCGGGGACAGCGCATCGTGGCTGGTGGAGGGCGTGCCCGGCCGGCTGTACGCGTTCTCGCCGCTGGACGGCCGGATGGCCGTCTGGAGCCGCGGCCCGGGCGCCGGGGCCGACTGGACCGGACCGGCCCTGCTGCCCGGCACCGGCATCGACCCGGGCGCGACCACCGCCCGCTTCCCCGACGGGCGCGTCGCGGTCCTCGCCACCCGTACGGTCCTGGGCGAGCGGCCGCAGGACTACCGGCGCGAGGTCGTGTACGCCGTCCAGTCCGCGCCCGGCGGCCCGTTCGGGCCGTGGCAGTCGCTCGGCACCCCCGAGGCGGCCGACGAGGACGGCACCTCGGCGATCAGCGCCCCCGCGGCGGCGGTGAGCGCCGACGGCCGCCTGGCCGTGTACGTCCGCGACGCGCACCGCACGCTGCGGGCCCGTGAGCAGCAGCCGGGCGGCGGCTTCGGCGACTGGCTGCGGCTCGGCGGGGAGGACCTGCAGAGCGATCCGGTGACGGTGACCGACGCCGCCGGGCGGCGCCACCTGTACGCCACCACCACCAAGTCGGTACTGGCCTGGACCTCCGCGGATCCGGCCGGCGCGCTGCGGGGCCCGTTCCCGACGGGGCTGCCCGCCACCACCGTCCCGCTGACGGCGGCGCCGGAGGGCGCGGGCGTCCGCCTCTACTTCCGGCGGCCGGACTCGGGGGTCGTGCGTACCGCGCTGGCCACGGCGGGGGGCGGCAGCGGGAAGCCGGTCGTCTCCAGCGTCTCGGAGGCCGGCGGGCGGGCCGGCTACGGCGCGGTCGGCGTCGCGGGCCGGGTGTTGTCCGGGCGCGCGGACTCCGGCACCGTCAGCACGACCGGCCTGGGCGGGCCGCCCGCGTGGACGGAGTCCCGGATGCTGTTCGCGGGCGCACCGGCGGGCGTCCAGGAGGCGGACGGCGCCACCACGACGGCGGTCCTGGGGCTGGACGCCGAGCTCCATGTCGTCGGCTCCCTGCCCAACCCCGCCCGTACCGTCTGGCACCGGGCGGTCCCCGACTCGGCGCGATAACTCCCTTAAGTGGCAAAGATGTTGTGTTAGCCCGTCCTCCTTGGCAGACTCGGGCCGGGCCGGTGATCATCACCGGCCCTTCCTGACGCACACTTCACGGGGGATCCAGAGTGCACTTCCGCATGTCCACGCGCGCCCGCAGACTCACCCGCTCGGCCGCCCTGGTGGCGCTGACCCTGCCGCTGGCCGCCGGGCTCCTCGGCACCACCGCGGCGCAGGCCGCCCCGGTCGGCACGGGCCAGTTCCACTGGGCGGGCGACCCGGGCGAGGGCGGCGACGACCAGGCCCGCTGGTACGACACCAAGCAGGGCGACCGCTTCGACGTCACCTCCTCCGCCGACCGCAACTCGATCCGGGTCACGATCAACCGCTCGGGCGACCCGTGGACGGCCGAGTTCGCCGCGCCCGCCGGCCAGGCGCTCGCGGTGGGCTCGTACACGGAGGCCGTGCACTTCCCGGCCCCTGCGGACTCCGGCGCCCCGGCCATGCTCGTCAACGGCTACCGTGCCGGCTGCGACAGCCTGACCGGCGGGTTCTGGATCGGCGCGCTGGAGTTCGGCGCGGACGGCAAGGTGAAGACCCTCAACGCCCGCTTCGAGCAGGACTGCGACGACCGCAACGTCCTGAGCGGCACGCTGAGCCTGAGCTCCACCGTGACGCCGACGCCCGTCCCGCTCAAGACCGGCGTCACCATCGCGGGCACCGGCAAGGCCCTCGCCTCGAACGGCAAGGCGCTCCTGCACGGCACCGTCACCTGCAACAAGCCGACCAGCGTGTACGTCAACGGCCCGGTCACGCAGGTCACCGACACCGAGCTCCTGAAGGGCATCATCGCCGTCTCGGTGGCCTGCACCCCGGGCAAGGCGGTCGCCTGGCAGAGCGAGGCCTACCTCCCCTGGCAGCCGAACAGCCGCTTCACCAAGGGCAAGGTCCGCGCCGAGCTGACGACGTACGCCGAGGACCCCGAGACGGGCCAGGGCAGCATCTCGCCCGCGACGGTCAAGGTCGTCACCCTCTCGAAGGGCTGACCGGACCGACCCGGCCTTCCCCCGGGGCGCTGTCGTGCCCCGGGGGGAGTCGGAAACCGCTTACCGCGCGGCGAGGCGGGTGCGCATGAGCACCAGGACCTCGGCGGCCTTCTTCCGGATCTCCGCCAGCTTCTCCGGCGGGCCGCCCAGGTAGACGGAGACGGTGCTGTTCCCCGTCCGACCGGTCAGCAGGACGTACGGTGCGTTCGCCTTGCTGCCGTCGTCGTAGGAGACCAGCTTTCCCTCTTCGGAGAACACCTCGTCGAAGCCGGACAGTTCGGGGGCGACCGCCTCGTGCACGTTTTCCCAGCGGGCTTTGCCCTGGTGCTGGGCCGTGCAGCGGTGGATCGTGTCCCTGTCGTCGGCGACGGATTCCCGGGCCGTGCTGTCGTCCACGTACACCGCCGCCCCGGAACTGGCCGAGAAGCCCGCTTCGTCGTGCTGTACGGCGCGCATGACCGAGGCGAGCGTGCCCGTCCGCGCAGGTTTCTCGTACAACTCGCAATTGGCCCGGACCGCGAATTCCTTGGCCGGGTCCTGCTCGTACGGGTCGCTCCGCACGTAGCCGGGGCCCCAGTCCTCGGGCGAGAGCGGCGCCGCCGATACGGCCTTGTGCGCCTCGGCCACCGCGGACGTGGTGTCCCCGGAGGACTGCGCTTCGCCCCCGTTCGACGGGCCTCCGCCGCCTCGCAGCATCAGTACCAGGCCCACCACCAGCACCACGGCCGCCACGGCGACGGCCAGGACGACACCGCGCCGGGAACGCTTCCCGGAGGGTTCGGGACGGGGGGCGGGAGCGGGACCTTGGCCTTGCCCGGCCTGATCGGGCGGCGGACGGGAGCCCGGGGGCGGGCCCGACCCCGGGAGGGTCGCGAACGGCTGGGGCGCAGGATGCCCGGGTGGCGGCGCCTCGCCCGAAAGGACCGTCTGCTGCACCGGGTTGGTCACCGGGTTGGGCCCGCCGACGATGAGGCCGAGCCGGCGCACCGCCTCCTCCCCCTCCATCCGCTGCGCGGGGTCCTTGGTCAGCAGCCCCTGCACGACCGGGGCGAGCTCCCCTGCCCGCAGCGCCGGGGTGGGGTCCTCCGTGAGCAGGGCGGCCAGCGTGGCGGAGGCGGAGTCCCGTTCGAAGGGACCGGTCCCCTCCACCGCGAAGTACAGGGTCGCGCCGAGCGCGAACAGATCGGCTGCCGGGGTCGGCGGCTCGCCGCGGGCCCGCTCCGGCGCCATGTAGGGCGGGGAGCCGAGGATCCCCGCGGTGCCGGTCAGGCGCGGATCGCCGGAGCTCGGTTCCAGTGCGATGCCGTAGTCGGCCAGCAGCACCTTGCCTCGCTCGGCGTACTGCCCGGAGTTCATGCCGGAGCGCGTCATGAGCACATTGGCGGGTTTGACGTCGCGGTGCAGGATGCCGAGCCGGTGGCCCTCCAGCAGGGCGTCCAGGACCGCCAGCCCGATCCGCGCCACCTCGCGGGGCGGCAGCGGCCCGTTCTCGCGCACCACCGCGTCCAGATCGGTCGCGCCGGGTACGAACGCCATGACGATCCACGGCAGGCCGGCGTCCTCCACGATGTCGTGCACCGTGACCACATGGGGGTGGTCGCGCAGCCGCGCGGCGTGGCGGGCTTCTCCGCGGGCCCGGGCGATCCGGCTGCCCACCTCGGATTCCGGGAGGTCCGGCGGCAGGGCGATCTCCTTGAGGGCGACCTCGCACGCCAGTTCCTGGTCGTAGGCGAGCCACACGCGCCCCATGCCTCCGGCGCCGAGCTGACGCAAGAGCCGGTACCGCCCGGCGATCACGCGCCCGGCGGCCTCGTGTGCTCCTGTCATGGCTCCGCCTCTTCCAGGATGGCCAGCAGGGTGAGCCCCCTCTCCACAGATACATACGGCCCGATGGCCGAGCAACCGGAAACCGACCAGGCAGACCCCCGAAGCCGCGGCCCCACCCGAGCCACGCCCGCCATCCCCAACCCGGGCACCCCACCCCACAGGTTCGACCGACCGGGTGACCTCGGCCCACCGCTCCACCGCTCCCCAGGGCCAGGACACAACTCCGGACCGGTGGTCAACGACCACCGGCCCGGATGCCCTGCCCGCCCCAAGGGGCTTGACCTGCCCCTACAACACCGGAAGGTTCTTGCGGAGTTCGAAGGCCGTGACCTCCGAGCGGTATTCCTCCCACTCCTGCTTCTTGTTGCGGAGAAAGAAGTCGAAGACGTGTTCGCCGAGGGTTTCGGCTACCAGTTCGCTGCGCTCCATCAGGGAGATGGCCTCGCCGAGGTTCTGCGGGAGGGGTTCGATGCCCATGGCGCGGCGTTCGGCGTCGGAGAGGGCCCAGACGTCGTCGTCGGCGCCCGCCGGGAGTTCGTAGCCCTCCTCGATGCCCTTCAGGCCCGCGGCCAGGAGGACGGCGTACGTGAGGTAGGGGTTCGCGCCGGAGTCGATCGAGCGGACCTCGACGCGCGAGGAGCCGGTCTTGCCCGGCTTGTACATCGGGACGCGGATCAGGGCGGAGCGGTTGTTGTGGCCCCAGCAGATGTACGAGGGGGCCTCGCCGCCGGAGCCGGCGGTGCGCGAGGAGCCGCCCCAGATGCGCTTGTAGGAGTTGACCCACTGGTTGGTGACCGCTGCCGTTTCGGCGGCGTGCTTCAGGAGGCCCGCGATGAAGGAGCGGCCGACCTTCGAGAGCTGGTACTCGGCGCCCGACTCGTAGAAGGCGTTGCGGTCGCCCTCGAAGAGGGAGAGGTGGGTGTGCATGCCCGAGCCGGGGTACTCCGAGAACGGCTTCGGCATGAAGGTGGCCTGGACGCCCTGTTCCAGGGCGACCTGCTTCATGACCAGGCGGAAGGTCATGATGTTGTCGGCGGTGGAGAGCGCGTCGGCGTAGCGCAGGTCGATCTCCTGCTGCCCCGGAGCGCCCTCGTGGTGGCTGAACTCCACCGAGATGCCCATGGATTCGAGCATGGTGATCGCCTGGCGGCGGAAGTCCATGCCCACGTTCTGCGGAGTGTGGTCGAAGTAGCCGGAGTTGTCGGCGGGGACGGGGCGGGTGCCGTCCAGCGGCTTGTCCTTCAGCAGGAAGAACTCGATCTCCGGGTGGGTGTAGAAGGTGAAGCCCAGGTCGGAGGTCTTGGCCAGGATGCGCTTGAGGACGTAGCGCGGGTCCGCGAAGGACGGCGAGCCGTCCGGCATCAGGATGTCGCAGAACATCCGGGCGGTCCCGGGGGCCTCGGCGCGCCACGGCAGTATCTGGAAGGTGCTCGGGTCCGGCTTGGCGATCATGTCCGACTCGTAGACCCGTGCGAAGCCCTCGATGGCGGAGCCGTCGAAGCCGATGCCCTCGTCGAAGGCCTGCTCCAGCTCCGCGGGCGCGACCGCGACGGACTTGAGGAAGCCCAGTACGTCGGTGAACCACAGGCGCACGAAGCGGATGTCGCGCTCCTCGAGCGTCCGGAGGACGAATTCCTGCTGCTTGTCCATACCTTCATCCTCGCAGTTCAGGCGGCCTGTGCACCACTGCCCCGGGTCTCGGGGGCACAGTCGGGCCGGCCCAGTATCGCCAGCGGTGGTTTCCGCCACATTACGCACCCCGCAAACCTCGTGGCACCCCCGCACTGACCTAGCACCCGTCATGAGCATTACCATCGGCGCCCATGGGGGGCTGGGAGCAGGCCGAGGGGGTACGCCACAGGCGTACCGCGGCTCGGCGTGCCGTCCTGCCGGGCGCCTTCGGGGTGCTCCTCCTCGCCGCCGTGTTCCTCGCCACCGGGCTCCTGTGTGCCCGGCCGAGCGCGGCCCCGGGCGCGGTGAACGACGCGCTCGACGCCCACGCCACGCACGCCCCGCACCGCACGCACGCCTTCTGCGCGTCCCCGTACGACCTGCCCGGCTGCGGCCCCCATGCGCACACCACCCCCGGCGTGCTGCCCGTCCCGCCGCCCGCCGTGGCCGTTGCGGGGAGCGGCCCGGTCCCGGCGGCCCGGCCCGCGCACACGGGTGTCGGCCGGCCGCCCGGGACGCTCGCGCGCGCCCCTGACCTGTACGCCCTCCAAGTCCTGCGGACCTGACGGGTCCGGCGTCGTCACATCTCTCCTCCACCCCCCTCAGCAGAAGGAATCAGGGCACATGGCCAGCAGGACGTCCGACAGCAACAACTCCCGTCAAGCGCGCATAGCCGAGATGCGCCGCGCCGAGCGGGCCCGCGACCGGCGCAACAAGGCCATCGCGATCACCGTCTCGGCGGCCGTCGTCGCCGGGCTCATCGGCTTCGGCGCCTGGGTGATGATCGACCAGCAGAACAAGAAGGACGCCGAGGAGGCGGCCCGCAAGGCCCCGGTCAACGGCGAGCAGAGCTGGGACGCCGCGAAGCTCGGCCGCAACCACGTCGAGACCCCGGTGAAGTACGAGATGGACCCGCCCGTCGGCGGAGACCACCACCCCCGCTGGATGAACTGCAACGGCGACGTCTACAAGAACCCGCTCCCCGAGGTGAACGCGGTCCACTCGCTGGAGCACGGCGCGGTCTGGGTGACGTACAACGAGAAGGCCGCCAAGGCCGACGTCGACAAGCTCGCCGAGACGGTCGGCAAGACCCCGTACACGCTGATGAGCCCGGACAAGGAGCAGGCCGGCACGATCATGCTCAGCGCGTGGGGCAAGCAGCTGACCGTCGACAACGCGGCCGACCCCCGCGTCGCGCAGTTCTTCACCAAGTACGTGCAGGGCCCGCAGACCCCCGAGCCCGGCGCTGCCTGCACGAACGGGCTGGCCGACAAGTGAGCCGTACGTACTGGGCCGCGGGCGCGGCCGTCGCCTTGGCGCTGCTGTTCGCGGTGGGGGCCACGGTCGCCACCGCGAGCGGCGGCCCCGGGGCAGGCGGTTCCGGTACGTCCTCCCGCGCCCCGGGGCTCCACTCGCCGGACGCCGGCTTCGCCCGGGACATGGCGGTGCACCACCAGCAGGCGGTGGAGATGTCCTTCATCGTGCGCGACCGCACCGGGGACGAGGCGGTGCGCAGCCTCGCCTACGACATCGCCAACACCCAGGCCAACCAGCGCGGCATGCTGCTGGGCTGGCTGGACCTGTGGGGGCTGCCGAAGGTGGTGGCCGACGAGCCGCCGATGTCCTGGATGGGGACCGGTGGCGAGCATTCCGGGCACTCCGCGCAGGCTGCCAAGCCGGGCGCGCTAATGCCCGGCATGGCCACCAAGGAGGAGCTGGCGCAGCTCGGGACCCTCAGCGGCCGGGACGCGGAGGTGCTCTACCTCCAGCTGATGACCGACCACCACAAGGGCGGCGTCACCATGGCGCAGGGCTGTGCCACCCAGTGCGAGACCCCCGCCGAGCGGGCGCTGGCCCAGGGCATGGTGGCGGCGCAGGAATCGGAGCTCACCCTGATGGCCGACATGCTGGCGAAGCGCGGGGCCGCACCGCGCGGCTGACCGGCGCAGGAGCGGAGCGCGCACCCGTACGGCCGCCCATGCGGCCACCCGTACGGGTGCGCGTTCCCCCGTTTGGAGTCGCGTGGTCCGAACGGCGGCACGACGATGGAAGACGCCGGGACCGGAGCGCGTCCGCGTCCGGTCGCCACGGCGCAGGGAGGTTTACACGATGACCACCGCCGGAGACATCATGCACGCCGGGGCCCAGTGGATCCCCGCCACCGAGACCCTGGACCGGGCCGCTCAGCTGATGGCGAAGCTCAATGTGGGCGCGCTGCCCATCAGTGACGAGACGGAACGGCTCTGCGGCATCCTCACGGACCGCGACATCGTGGTCAGCTGTGTGGCCAAGGGCCACGACCCGTCGAAGGTCACCGCGGGCGACATGGCCCGGGGCACGCCGCGCTGGATCGACGCGGGCGCCGACATCTCCGAGGTGCTGGAGGAGATGCAGAGCCACCAGATCCGTCGACTGCCGGTGATCGAGAACAAGAAGCTCGTGGGCATGATCAGCGAGGCCGACCTGGCCAAACACCTCTCCGAGCAGCAGATAGCGGGCTGGGCGGAGAAGGTCTACGCCCGCGGCTGAGGCCCGTCGGTCGCGTCGGCCGCATCGGCCGCGTCGGCCGTGCTGAGGACCGCCCTGGCCACCTGGTCGGGGCGGTCCAGCATGACCAGGTGCCCGGCCGGCTCGGCGACCTCGAACCGGGCGCCGAGCGCGTCGGCGAGCTCCGCCTGGCGGGCGAGCCAGCGCAGGGCGCCCGCGCGCGCCGAGCCGTCGTACCCGACGAGCACGGTGGCGGGGGCCGTCAGCGCGTGCGTCCGGCGCAGGGCCGGGACCTCGGCGGCCACGTCCAGGTAGCGGGAGTTCTCCAGCAGGGCCCCCCGCCAGACCCGGCCGGTGCGGTAGCAGCGGCGTACGAGGTCCCGCGCGGCCGGGTCGCCGCCGCCGGTGCGGGAGGCCCGTACGGTGGCCCGCCGGGCCCACGGCCCCAGCGCGGCCGGCAGCCCGGCGGCGGTCAGCGCCCGGCCGAACGCGCGGGCGGCGCCGGTGCGCAGCCCGGCGGGCAGCAGCGTACGGGGGGCCTCCTCGACGCTGGAGTCGACCAGCACCACGGCGGCGGTCCGCTCCGGGTACAGGCGGGCGAAGGCCTCGGCGTGGAACCCGGCGATGGAGTGCCCGACCACGGTCACCGGGCCGGGCAGGCCCAGCGCGTCCAGCAGCCCGGCGATCCGGCGGGCCTCCCCGGCGGCGGTCGGCGGCTCGGCGGCCGGGCCGCTCAGGCCGTGTCCGGGGCGGTCGAACCGGACGACCGTACGGCCCGCGGCCACGAGCGGTCCGACGACCGGGTCCCAGTCGAACCAGGCCATGGCCAGCCCGGCGCTGAGCACGCACACCGGCCCCGCGCCCTCGACGACCACGTGCAGCGGGACCCCGCCGACCCGGACGAACCGGCCGGTGCCATCGGCGTTCGCGGTCACGTACGGCGCTCCTTGTGCACGGAGTACGCGAGCAGCCCCAGCCAGACCGCCACGAGCAGTACCTGCAGCCGCTGCCCGGCGCCGAGCGCCCAGGTCCCGCGCCCGGCGGTGAACAGGGCGATGGCGGACAGGGTCCAGACGGTGGCGAGCAGTTCGAGCACGACGACCGCGGGGCCGAACCGGGCGAGCGGCGCGAACCAGCCGTAGCGGCGGGCGGCTACCGTCAGGGCCACTATCCCGACGAGCGCGCCGGTCATGGCGAGACTGCTGCTGACGGCATGGGCCTGATGGGTGGCGGGGACCAGTCCGGCGGTCTCCCGGGCGGCGCATTCCGGGTCCGCGGTGGGCGTGCAGCTCAGCGGCAGCCAGGCATCGGCGGCGGTGGCCGCGCCGAAGAGGGTGACACCGGCCCAGCCGACGACGGCCCAGGGGCGGCGGGACTCGGGGCGGCGGGTGAGCCGGAGCAGTGCCAGCGCCCCGCCGAGGAAGGCGAGCAGTCCGGCGGTGAAGTCGGTGGCCCGGAAGAGGCCGCCGAGCGGCTGGTCCTGGGCGGCGAGTTCGCTGACGTACGTCTCGATGGGGTTGAGGCCGGTGGAGAGCACGACTTCGAGCACCCACGCGGTGTAGGCCGCGGCGCCGAGGCCGATGAGGGTGGCGACCGGCCATGAGCGCGGCGCGGTACGGGCGCTGTTGTCACGGGACCTGATGGACATAATGTGACTAATCCTAAACACGGCCGTACCGGTCCTACGATCGGATACCCACCCCGGGTAGGGTTTCGTTCATGACACGCCCTGCCCTGCGTTTCGCGCGACGAGCTGTCCGGTGGCCCCGGCTGCTGCTGCTCGCCGCGCTGCTGCTGGGCATCGTGACCATGCACACCCTGGGCCATCCGGCGCAGGGCCACGCCACGGAGGACGCGCCGACGGGCCATTCCGTTGCCCGGTCCGCCGCGCACGCGGCAGCCGTGGCCGACACACCCGGTGCACCCGGTGCACCGCACGACCCCGACACGGCGCACGCACCCGCCCTCGAACGAGGCCTCGCACCCGGCGTCGTCGCGGACCACCCGGCCGCCGGGGCGCCGCTGTCCGGCATCGGCATGGACCCCATGTCGGTCTGCCTCGCCGTACTGGCCGGGCTCACCCTGCTGTTCCTCGGAGCCGGACTGGCCGGCCCGCGCCGTGCCGCGCCGCTCGGGGGCGCGGCCCGCGCGCCGGGCCGGTCCGGCGGTCCGGACCCGCCGCCACCCCGCGAACTCCTCACCCGACTGGCGGTGCTGCGCGTATAGGACGGGCCCCGCTGTCGCCCCCGCATGCCCGCGGGGCGGCGGCAGACGGCGCCCATCCGACCGCACCACACAGCCACGAGGTGCTGCACCATGCGCTCTTTCCGCGCTCCCCACGCATTCCCCTCCCTTTCCTCCCTCCCCTCCCGCCGCGCCGTGCTCGGCGCCACCGCGGCCGCCGCCGGCTCCGGGCTGCTCGCCGCCTGCTCCGGGGGCTCCGGCACGGCCGGCATGGACCACGGCTCCGGCTCCATGGACCACGGCGGCGCCTCCGCCACCCCGGCCGGCCCCGGCGGCTACGTCGACCCGGCCGGCCCCGAGGTCCGGGCCGCCGAGGCCGCCCGCAAGGCCTCCGGCCCGCTCACCGAGGTCCGGCTCACGGCCACCGCCACCCCGCTCGACCTCGGCGGCGGGCTCTCCGTCCGCTCGTGGGCGTACGGGGACAGGCTCCCCGGGCAGGAGGTACGGGTCACCGCGGGCGGCACGCTCGCCCTGACCCTGGCCAACCACCTCCCCGAGGCCACCTCCCTGCACTGGCACGGCCTGGCGCTGCGCAACGACATGGACGGGGTCCCGGGGCTGACCCAGCGGGACATCGCCCCGGGCGGCTCCTTCACGTACCGCTTCGCCGTCCCGCACCCGGGGACGTACTGGTTCCACCCGCACTCCGGGGTCCAGCAGGACCGCGGACTGTACGCCCCGCTGATCGTCGAGGACCCGAAGGAGCCGCTCTCCTACGACAAGGAGTGGGTGGTGGTCCTCGACGACTGGCTCGACGGGGTCGACGGCTCCACCCCCGACGCCGTGCTCGCCGAACTCCGCAAGGGCATGGGCCCGGGCGGCTCGGGCGGCTCGGGCGGATCCGGCGGCGGCCACGCGGGCCACGGCAGTACGGCGAGCAGCACCGCTCCCGCCACCGGCGGCCCGTCCCGCGTCCTCATGGGCGGCGACAGCGACGTGCTCGGCAAGGACGCGGGGGACGTCGCGTACCCGCACTACCTCATCAACGGCCGGGCCCCGCAGGACCCGTCGGTCTTCACCGCGCGCCCCGGCGAGCGGATCCGGCTGCGGATCGTCAACGCGGGCGGGGACACCGCCTTCCGAATCGCCCTCGGCGGCCACGATCTGACGGTCACCCACACCGACGGCTACCCGGTGGAGCACACCACCACCCGCTCCCTGCTCCTGGGCATGGGCGAGCGGTACGACGTGCTGGTCACCGCCGGGGACGGGGTGTTCCCGCTGACGGCGCTCGCCGAGGGCAAGGGCCGCTCGGCGCTCGCGCTGCTGCGCACCGGTTCGGGTACGGCGCCCACCGCCGCGACCCGGCCCGCCGAGCTGTCCGGGCGGCCGCTGACGGCGGAGGGCCTGAAGGCCGCCGAACCGGCCGCGCTCGCCCCGCGCGAGCCGGACCGTACGGTAAAGATCAAGCTGACCGGCGGCATGGCCGCGTACGACTGGGCCTTCGACGGCAAGCCGTACGCGGCGGACCAGCGGCACCCCGTGAAGGCGGGCGAACGGGTCCGGCTGGAGTTCAGCAACGCCACCACGATGTGGCACCCGCTCCACCTGCACGGGCACACCTTCGCCCTCGGCGGGCGGGCCGGCGGCGCCCGCAAGGACACCGCGATCGTCCTGCCGAACGGGACCTTGACGGCGGACTTCGACGCCGACAACCCCGGGCTGTGGATGGTGCACTGCCACAACGTGTACCACTCGGAGGCCGGGATGATGACGGTGCTCGGGTACCGGCGCTAGCGCCCCGCGGTCCGGGGGGGGGGGGATGGGGGGGGGGGGGGGGGGGGGGGGAGAGGGGGGGGGGAGGGGGGGGGGGGGGGGGGGGGGGGTGGGCTTCGAATAGGACGGCTGATGGGTCCCCCGGCCGGCCCCCCGGCCCCACCTC